>JAITSN010000089.1 GCA_031287715.1 Mediterranea sp. (in: CFB group bacteria) | reverse complement strand
GCAGCCGCGTTAAGGACAGCAGCGGAAAGCCCGGAGTGGAGCGGAACGAAGTGCAGCGAAGCGAGGACTTGCAGCGGATGGCCTGGGCCGCAGGCAACGCCCAAACATTTACCATTTACCATTTGGCCTGCGGTGATATTAATTGTCAGTTGTCCATTGTCAATTGTAAACGTTATCTCTTCACTACGTCTTCAAAGTCGGCTTCGAGCGCTGTATTTTCCCGAAAATCCCAGAGGGTCAAGCTGCGAATCTGATAATAATAGTACCAGAAGGAATACATTTCGGTGATGTATTTTTGGCGGGCATCGTCTTTTGCGTTTTGGGCGTCATTCAGGTCCAGCGTACTGATCTTTCCGATAAGGAAGGTTTCAACGCTCGTCCGGTACCGCCTCTGCGCAATCCGGTCGGCTTCATTGGCGATGTCGAGCTGGGCGGCCTGGTTGTTGTAGTTCCCCACCAGCAAGAAGATGTTTTGGTTGAAGTTCATTTGTTCCTGTCGTATCCGTGACATCACCACATCGCGGTTGCTTTGGGCTACTTTTACTTTTCCCCTCCGTTTTCCCCAGTCCAGAACGGGGATCTTTATTCCGACCTCAACGATCCGGTTGTCGAGCAGGTTCCGGTAAGATGCCGGCAGCGTCCGGTCTTGTCCCGAATAGCCTGTACCGGCAAAAAGATCGATGCTGCGCAAGTTCCCTTTTGCCGTGGCAACGGCATAGTCGGCTTCCAGTTGCCTGCGGCGGATATTCTGTGCGAAAGCATTTCTTTCCAGGGCTTTATTCAGCACTTTGTTGTATTCGATGGTCATATCCGGCACAAGCTCCGGCATGACGGGTTCAAGAATCTCCTGTTCGGAAAGTCCGAGGAAAGCGCGAAGCTGGAACATTCTGGCGTTCAGGTTGCTTTCGGCCTCGGTTACCGCAGCTTTTGCTTTCAATGCGGTCAAATTGAGCTGGAGAAGTTCATTCTCGGAGATTTGTCCCATCTTTCGTTTGGCAATGGCCACTTCATACAAACGGCCGGCGTTTTCGAGGTTTTGGCGGGCGGTTGCCAGGTTTTCCTTGGACAGCAGCAGGTTGAAGAAAAAGGTGATAGCGGTCATTGTCACCTCTTCGGTGGCTGTGATGAACGATGCTTTTGCTTCGGCGTAGCGAACCGGCTCTATGCGGCTGTTCCATTTCAGGTTGTTCACCCCGAATATCGGTTGGGTGAATTTAAGCCCTACCGGTATGGCCATAAACTGCTTTTGCCCGCCCGTTCCCAATTGTTTGATGTAGTCGAGCGATGAGGTCAGCGAAAGGCGCCCGCCCGTAAAGCGGATATTTTGGTCGACGGACAGCTCTGCGGACAGTCCAAGCGTATTGTTGCGGACGAATTTATACGAGCCGTCGTCTAACTGGTAGCTGCTGTAGGATTTATTGTAGTTGGGGAGTGTCCCTGCGAGGTTTATTTCCGGCAGCAGATCGGCCTTGAACGTCCGGTATTCCCAATACGCCGTTTTCAGTTCGTTCAGGGCCACGGCGGCATCGACAGACTGTGTCCTTGCCAAAGCGATGGCTTGGGCCAATGTTATCGGGTATCCTTCCTGCGCCCTTAGCGTGGATGGCGGCAGCAGCGCCAAGAGGCAAGGTAAAAGGCAGGATGAAAGGTGAGGCAATATATTTTTCTTCATAAAGCTGATGATATGAAGGCGGAGTGTCAATCGACGTGCCGGAAGGAAAAGGTGCTCATGTCGAGCGCCTTACCGAAGGGAACGGATGTCCGGGAATGAACAGGTTGTTCACGCACGAACGTGGGCGGGATAAAGGGTGTTGTGCCGGGAAAGTCTTTGGGTTAATCGGCGTCCATCGGCGTTTCAATACGTTTGAAGAGGTATGTTCCCTTCAGCGGGTCGTTTTCCCACAGGTAAACCGGCGGGTTGCGAAGAAACGGTTGCGGCCCGGTTGTTTGGCTCTGCCGTTCTGCACTGCTACCGGCATAGGTGGGAGTGGTCAGGGTGAAGGTCAGCGTATTGGTTTGTCCGGACAGGGCGGCCGTGGCGAGCGTCATCGTCATTCCGTTGCGGTAACGGGTATAATCGTCGAGCCTTGTCGAATCGGGGAGTTGAAAGAAGTCGTCCGCCACCGGTGCAGCCAGGTAATCCGAAGCGGTGAGTTTT
Source organism: Mediterranea sp. (in: CFB group bacteria) (assembly GCA_031287715.1). Classification (GTDB taxonomy): domain Bacteria; phylum Bacteroidota; class Bacteroidia; order Bacteroidales; family Bacteroidaceae; genus Bacteroides. The sequence goes on along the minus strand of JAITSN010000089.1, from coordinate 50,246 downwards.
TCCCAGCCGGCTGTATAGAAATCCACAGCGCTGTCGCAAGCCGGACCGCAAACGGTGGATACCACGCAAATGATCTTAGTGGAGTCGTTCGCAGGCAGTACTTTCATTTCCCAAGTGGAACGGTCGGTTGGTTTTATACGGATGTAGCTATCGGTCAAGTCTGTCATTTCCGACATGTCTCCGAATTTGTTCTTCACCCGTGCTTTCATCCCGCTGTCGATGAAGTCGATGAAGTCGGCGCGATTGACCGGCGAAAGCATGGGCAGCATAGCTTCGGGTATGCTGTTGAATAGCGTCCGGGCTTCTTGAGCGCGGAGCACGAAGGGGGAAAGGATTAAAGCGATGGCGAATAATTGTTTGCGCATACGTTCGATATAATAACAGATTTAAAGAGAAAACAGCCGGTCGTCTTCAAACAGTTCTTCGGGATAGGTTATATCAACGAGGAACAGTGCTTGTGCGGGAGCAGAGGTTCCGGCTTTTTTCCGGTCTTTTTGTTCAATCACCTGCCGAAATTCGTCGACGGTTATCTTTTTGTAGCCTACCTCAAGTATTGTTCCTACAATGGCGCGTACCATGTTGCGCAGGAAACGGTCGGCACGGATCGAAAAGACTTGGGTGGCGTCGTCTTGTTGCACCCATTCGGCATGGATGATCTTGCAGTTATTGGTTTTGGCATTGCTATGCAGTTTGCTGAAGCTGGTGAAATCCGAATAGTCGAACAGGGTTTTGGCGGCTTTGTTCATCAATTCGATATCCGGTTGGCTCCGGGTATAATAAAGGTAGCGGTGGTTGAAGGGGGTTTTGCGGGTAGCCACGTAGTAGTTGTACATGCGTGTTATGGCATCAAAACGGGCGTGTGCATCGGCCTTAACTTTGCGGATCCGGTAAATGCAGATGTCTTCCGGCAGCATCCGGTTCAGTTTTTCTATTACCAGCGCGGTGTCGATCGGCTCGCCTTCATAATCAAAATGTGCAACCATCAATGTAGCATGTACTCCGGCATCGGTGCGTCCGGCGCCGACTATTTGTGTTTCTTTCCGCAAGAAGGTGGACAATGCCTCCATTACACATTCCTGCAGGCTGATCCCGTTGGGCTGCATTTGCCAACCGTGGTAGTTTGCCCCGTCGTAGCCTAAGTAAATGAAATACCGTTGCATGTTTTACTACTTTAATTCAGAAGACGAAGGTAGTCTTTTTTGTATTAGTATTCTCACCGATTTTGAATCCGTGAAGCAATTCTTCTACCGCCAGGCGTTTTTTGCCTGAGATCTGTAGGGATCTAACGGACAGGAATCCATCGGCGGTGGCTATGTTCAGATAGGTTTTCCCGTCGGTGTCAACGGTTCCGGGCGTCAGGCGGTGTGGTTTGAGCAGCTTCTCGCTTTGGTAGATTTTCATTGCGGTGCGTTTTCCGTCCGGTGTTTCCATTTCCGTCCAGGCAGCGGGATAAGGGGAGAGTCCGCGGATAAAGTCATAAATACGTTTGGTGGGTTGATTCCAATCTATCCGGCAGGTGTCTTTGAATATTTTCGGAGCAGGGCGAAGTTCGCCCGTCACGGTTATTTCTTCTTGCGGAACGGGCTTTGCCGTGCCTTCGAGGATGGCATCGACTGTTTGGGCAACGAGTTCTCCGCCAAGCATCATCAGCTTGTCGTGAACGATACCTGTATCGTCGGTATCGGCAATCGGCAGGCGCGCCTGCCGGATTATCCCGCCGGTGTCTATCTCGTGGGTCAGGAAGAAGGTGGTAACGCCTGTTTCGGTTTCGCCGTTGATCACCGCCCAGTGAATGGGAGCTGCGCCGCGGTAGTGCGGGAGCAGCGATGCGTGAAGATTGAACGTGCCCAGCCGGGGCATATTCCACACTACTTCGGGCAACATGCGGAAGGCGACAACAATCTGCAAATCGGCTTTCCAGGCTCGCAGTGCGTTGAGAAATTCTTCGTCTTTCAGTTTCTCCGGTTGCAGCAAGGGTAGGTTGCGGGCCATGGCATATTGCTTCACGGGCGAGGCTTGCAGCGCATTGTGGTGGCGGCCGACGGGCTTGTCGGGCATCGTAATCACACCCACCACATGATACCCTCCTTCAACAAGCCTGCGGAGGGGTTCCACCGCAAACTCCGGCGTACCCATATATACGATTCTTATCACCTTATCCATATTACAATTTACAATTTACCATTTGATACCATTTACAATTTACCATTTGATACCATCTCATTTACTAAAATGGTAAATGGTAAATGAAGTTAGTCTTCCGAGAATTGAACAAGTACATTGCGATAGGCATTGAAGATCTTCGATTTGGACACCATGCCGAGGTATTTTCCTTCTATGTTCACCACCGGAAGGTTCCAGGCTTGTGTTTCGTCGAACGTGCGCATCACCTGCTCCATGTTGTCCGTATCATAGAGCTGGGCTGGTACGGCAATCATCAGCTTGCGCACCATGAACCGGTGGTATAGTTCCTGGCGGAACATGATGTTGCGTATATCATCGAGCAAAACAATGCCCAGCAGTATGCCGTCTTTATCCAGCACCGGAAAGATGTTGCGGCTCGAAGCGGAAATGACCTTGACTAATTCGCCCAGATCCATATCCGGGCCGACGGTTGTGAAGTTCCGTTCCACCACATGCTCCATCCTCATCAGTGTCAGTACGGCTTTGTCTTTATGGTGGGTCAGCAACTCGCCTTTCTTGGCCAGCCGCATGGAATAGATGCTGTGCGGCTCGAAGATGATGATGGTCAGATAAGAGCTTGCGGCGACCATCATCAGCGGCAGGAACAGGTCGTATCCTCCGGTGAGTTCGGCTATCAGGAACACGCCCGTCAACGGGGCGTGCATAACTCCGCTCATAACTCCGGCCATACCCATCAGGGCGAAGTTTTTCTCGGGCAGCTCGGGCGTAAATTCAAAGTAGTTGCTGAAGTGGGCAAAGACGAAGCCGGCAATGCAGCCCAGGAAGAGCGAAGGTGCAAAAATACCGCCGCAACCGCCGCCGCCGTTTGTTGCGCTTGAAGCAAATACTTTGAAGAGCACCACCAGAAGCAGGTAAAGGAGCAGGATGCCTCCGTGCCCGTAGAACAGGGAGTTGTTCATTACGGTATCCCATTCCGTATTGCTTGTCCCGTTGAGCAGCAGCTCGATCGTGCCGTAGCCTTCGCCGTAGAGCGACGGGAAAAGGAAGATCAAAATGCTTAGCATCAGCCCGCCAAGCGCCAGCTTGCCGTAAGGGCTTTTGATCCTGGCATAGATGCCTTCGGTAAAGTTCATCGCACGGGTAAAGTAGAGCGAGACCAACCCGCAAAAGATACCCAGCAGGATCACATAGGGGATGCGCTCGAACTCGAAAGGCTGGTCCTGGCTGAACTTGAACATCGCCTCGGTGCCGGTCAGGATGTAGGATACCGTTGCCGCCGTCACCGACGAGATGAGCAAAGGAAGCAGTGAGGTCATCGTCAGGTCGAGCAGGAGTACTTCGATCGTAAACACCAATCCCGCAATAGGCGCCTTGAAGATGCCTGCAACAGCTCCGGCCGCTCCGCAACCGACCAGCAGCATGAGCGTGCGTTGATCCATCTTGAACAGGCCGCCCAAGCCGGAGCCGATGGCCGAACCTGTCAGCACAATGGGGGCTTCCGCTCCCACCGATCCGCCGAAGCCGATCGTAATAGAGCCGGCAATCAGCGACGACCACGTATTGTGCGACTTGATGCGTCCCCGGCGCCGCGATATGGCATACAGGATCTTCGTTATCCCATGGCCGATATCATCTTTTACAATATAACGCACGAATAAACCGGCGATGAAGATGCCCACCACCGGATAAACTAAGTAAAGATAGTTGGCGCCCGTTGCACTGAAGCTGTTCGTCAGCAAATTCTGTATCAGGTGAATCAGCTGTTTGAGCAGTATTGCCGCCAATGCCGCGAGGATTCCCACCACAAAGCTAAGCATCAGCACAAACTTCTTCCCCGTGGTGTGTTTCTCCCGCCATGTAAGCAAGCGCTGCATCAAACCGGTCTTTTCTTTCCTCATTACCTAATTATTTTGAATACTCCGCCTTTGTCTAACTTGATGATGTTTGAAGGAGCCGGGTTGTTCATCTCTTTCTGCCGGTAGGTCACCACATAGTCTACCAGCGATTTGATCTCTTCGCTGACTTCGCTGAAATTCGCCGGCGCCGGCTGCCCGCTCCGATTGGCCGATGTGGACACGATTGCCTTGCGGAAACGCTGGCACAGCTGGCTGCTGAATTTTTCCCGAGTGACGCGGATACCCACGCTGCCGTCTTCCGCCAAAAGATTGGGAGCCAGATTCCTGGCTTCCGGATAGATAATGGTCAGCGGATTTTCGACCATATCAATCAAATCCCAGGCGATATTGGGGATCTCTCCGGCGTAGAGCATGACTTTCGGCGGCATATCCACCAGCACCAGCATGGGTTTGTTGTCGGTCCGCTGCTTAATTTCGTACACCCGGCTAACCGCCTCCGGATTCGCTGCGTCGCAACCCAATCCCCAAACCGTATCCGTGGGGTAAAGAATCACTCCTCCCTTGGCCATCACATTGCACGCATTCTTTATATCTTCTCTCATTATCATATTTAACGGATTTATCTGTGTGCTGCAAAAATATACAAATATTGAAATACAGACAACAATTGACAATCGGCAATTTAGATGCCGTATCAATGCCGTTCCACGGTGGAAAAACCATTTCTCCGTTCTGCGAAGCGTCGCCAGCAGCAATATATATATAGGAAGCAAGTATAATATATATAATATATAGGAAGGATAAAAACCAGGGTGGCTCATTAAACGTTCGTTTAATGAGCCACCCTGGTTTTTTATCCTTTATACTCTTCTTTTCCGGAAAGCCGATAATGCAGCGGGGACTTGCAACAGATGGCCCGCCTCAGCAGGCACTGCAACAAAGTCATACTTGATTATGAACATCTCAATACTTGCCCCGGCCTCAGGATCGTCTTTTTTGTAATACGATTCAGCTTGCACAACGTATTGATGGAAATACCACGCTGAATTGCAATCTTTGACAATGTATCTCCGTTTTTCACTTTGTGGTATCTGATCACACCGTCTTTTCCTGCAGCCATATACGTTCCTGCCGTTTTCGTATTGATCTTACCTTTTTTAAAGACATACACATCAGCTACAATATCTTGTTTGGGGAAGTTAAACAATAACGCCGGATCGATAGGGATTCCCAGAAAGCGCGTTTCAAAGTGCAAGTGTGATCCGGTAGAGCGCCCTGTATTGCCTCCAAGCCCGATCACTTCTCCGGCTTTCACCGGCTGGTTTTCTCTTACCAACTGTTTGGACAAGTGGCCATATACCGTTTCAAGGCCGTTATTGTGGCGGATTACGACATACTGTCCATATCCTCTGCGTTCTGTTCTTACGATACGTACTTTCCCGTCAAATGCGGAACGAATGGTATCGCCAACATAAACCTTCACATCCAGGCCGTTGTGCATTCTTCTTCTGCGAGGTCCGAACGGCGAAGTAATACGCCTCTGAGTGGTAGGCATATAGAAACCTTTCAGATCAATGGTATAGGACTCCGGAACAGTGGCCGTAGCATAATTATGCGCGTTGGCATTGTTCCATTCCGGATACAGATCGAATGCAGGCTGTTCGGCCTGTTCAGCCTTGATCTGCTTGTGTAATGCGAGTGAATCTACGCTTTTAAGTTTCTTGTCTATGGGTGCCTGACGTGCAACCAAGTCCTGTGAAAATGAGCTTAGGCCGATCATTGAGGCCACAACTACCAATATCGTTTTGATACAATTAAATTTCATTCGTTTTTCATTCATTTTTTCTCTAACCATTTTTTACCGCTTGGCGTAAAAGTATAAATAAGAAGAGCTAAACACCAAGCTCCAATTAGATAATACTAAAATAACTTCCATCAAATCACTCCTCTTTTTTATATAATTGCAAACCTGTAAATAACGCAACAACACGAGGATAGATTTGATAAGCCGACTAAGTCTCCCCAAATGTACCGTTTGGATTATAGGGGGAGGAATACTTTTAAATATTCGTCACTTGCATAAAATCAACGTGATTTTCGTGTTTTGTCACAAGATTTCTCCAAAGATAGTGTTTTGTTCCTGACACACTGCCTTTTTCTTAACTTTTTTTTGCAAAAGCTCTGCGGATAATGCAGGTTTTAACTAATTGCGGCCCAACCTATATCGGTTTTTCGCAGGTTTTTCAGTTGTTTCCAAAGTATTTCATTCTCGGGTAACGTTGCTTCCGGATCACGGTTTACGATTTGCTGCGCTATGTCGCGCACATATTGTAACAGTTGCCCGTCTTTTGCCAGGTTTGCGATCTTCAGGGAAAAAGCCATTCCGCTCTGTTGCGTACCTTCCAGTTCGCCGGGGCCTCTCAGTTTCAGGTCTACTTCCGCTATTTCAAATCCGTCATTTGTTCGTACCATGGTTTCCAGTCGTTTCCGGACGTCTTCCGTCAACTTATAACCGGTCACGAGGATACAATATGACTGGTCTGCGCCTCTACCGACCCTTCCTCTTAGCTGGTGCAGTTGAGACAGGCCAAAACGTTCTGCGTTTTCAATCACCATAACCGAGGCGTTCGGTACGTTCACTCCAACTTCAATCACAGTCGTAGCTACCATAATTTGTGCTTCGCCACAAACAAAACGTTGCATTTGCCCGTCTTTTTCCGCCGCTTTCATCTTGCCGTGCACTTTACAGACGGTATACTCCGGAAACTCTTTGCAGATCTGGACGAAACCCTCTTCCAGATCCTTCAGGTCGATCTTCTCGCTCTCTTTGATCAACGGATATACGATATATATCTGCCGTCCTTCTTCAATTTGTTTGCGGATGGAACGATACAACCCTTCACGCCTGTTGTCGAACTGATGTATGGTAGTAATCGGTTTTCTTCCCGGCGGCAGTTCGTCTATAACGGAAACATCCAGGTCTCCATACAACGTCATAGCCAATGTGCGGGGAATCGGGGTCGCCGTCATCACCAGGACATGAGGCGGCTGTACATTCTTGCTCCATAGCCGGGCGCGCTGTGCTACGCCGAAGCGGTGTTGTTCGTCGATGATCACCAATCCTAATGAGGAGAAGTTGACCGTATCTTCTATCACCGCGTGCGTCCCTATCAGAATCTTCACATCTCCGGTCATCAGTCCGGCATGGATGCTTTTCCGCTTTGCTCCTTTCACGGAGCCGGTCAGCAGTTCCACGCGTACATTCATGCCGGACAGTAATTTGCTGATCGTTTCGTAGTGCTGATTTGCCAGAATCTCTGTCGGCGCCATGATACAGGCCTGATAGCCGTTGTCCAAGGCAATCAGCATACTCATCAGGGCCACAAGCGTTTTACCGCTTCCTACGTCGCCTTGCAGCAAACGATTCATTTGCCGTCCGGAGCCTACATCCTGACGAATTTCCTTAATCACCCGCTTTTGCGCCCCAGTCAGTTCAAAAGGAAGATTCCGGTGATAGAATGTATTGAAGAAATCGCCTACATTTTCAAAAACATATCCTCTGTACCTGAGTTGGTGGTCTTTGCTATATCGCAGGATATTAAGCTGCGTATAGAACAATTCCTCAAATTTAATGCGGTATTCGGCCTTCCGCAGCATATCGGGATTTGCCGGGAAATGAATATTCTTCAGCGCATCGGTCAGCGACATCAAATGGTGTCCGGTTATGATGTAAGGCGGAAGCGTTTCCGGAAGCGGTTCCTGTATTTGCTGTACCACAGTGGCCATCATCTTCTCAATTACGTTGGAATTGAGGAAATTGCTCTTCATCTTGTCCGTTGTTCCATAATACGGGCGCAGCCCCATATTGGACAACACCATACCCGCCGGATCTTCCATATCGGGATGCGGCAGGTTGATCCTTCCGTTAAACACGTTGGGTTTGCCAAAGACTAAATATTCTTCTCCAATCTTATATTTTCCCCTGATAAATTTGATGCCCTGAAACCAAACCAGGTCAATCACTCCGGTGTCGTCCCCGAAAGAAGCCACCAACCGGCGCGTCCGGCCTTCGCCAATGGTTTCAAAGTCCAAGATCTTGCCTTTGAGTTGTATATAGGGCATACTGCCGTCTATTTCGTTTATAGAATAGATACGGCTACGGTCTACATATTTATAAGGAAAGTAATACAGCAAATCGTACAAAGAAAAGATCTTCAATTCCTTATTCAGAACAGCTGCTTTCTGGGGGCCTACTCCGGTCAGGTATTTTATGTCACGCGTTGTCAGATCGAACATCGGATCAAACCAGTAGCTATTTTCAGATCAAACGGAGTTGTTATTTTTATATTCTCCCTGCTTCCTTCGACTAAGGTTATTGGCGTCTTCCCCATGGCTTCCACTACCGAGGCATCGTCTGTGAAAGATGGGGAATAGCATTGGGAATAGGCTTCTTTGAGCAGGGCCACATCAAATACCTGCGGAGTTTGCACCAGCCGATAGGCGTTACGGTTCACCGTTTCGCTACCCGTAGCCGTGAGATGGCGTACGGTTTCGGTTATTTCCACTACGGGCACCGCCGTTTTATGCGTTTTGGCTGTTTCATAGCAACGGGCAATGACCGCTGTTGAGACAAATGGCCGGACGCCGTCGTGTATTCCCACAATTCCGTCCCGGCGTATCAATTCCAACCCGTTCCGGACCGAATGAAAACGGGTCTCCCCCCCGTGGGCAACCTCATGACGCACCTGTATGTCATGCTCCACGCATAATTGTTTCCAATAAACTTCTTGGTCTTGCGGAAGAAGAAGAATGATACGCATCCGGGGGTCGTACGTATGGAACGCTTCCAACGTGCGTTTCAACACCGGCTTGCCATCGTCAAGGAGGAGAAATTGCTTCGGAATTTCCCCTCCCATACGTGTTCCGTTTCCTCCGGCAACGATCAAAGCATATTTATCCATTGCCCTACCGCTTTATGCACATGGCCTCCTCCAGCCCGGCCACTTTGTCTTTGCCTTGCAACAGTTCAACAATGGCGAGCGCAAAATCCATAGCTCCGCCCGGCCCTATTCCGGTTATGATACGGCCGTCCTTTTCTACTTGCGCTCCCGTACATTCGGCGCCTTCCAGGTATTGTTCAAATCCGGGATAGCAAGTAACTTTTTTACCTTTAAGCAATCCCAACTTGCCAAGTACCATCGGCGCCGCGCAAATGGCGGCAACCGGCTTGCCTTCTTTCACAAACCCGCGCACAAGGTTGTTCAGTCCTTCATGTTTGCTTAGCGTTTCCGCTCCGGGCATTCCTCCCGGCAACAATAAAAGGGCGGCGTTGCTAAAGTCGCAGTCTTGAAAATACGAACCGCATACCACAGGAACACCGTGCGCTCCCGTAACCACTTTATCATCCGTCACGGTAACCGCTTCCACATTCAGCCCTGCACGTTTCAGGACGTCAATCGGCGTGAGTGCTTCGATCTCTTCGAAGCCATCCGCAAAGAAAACATAAATAGTATCCATTTCCGTTATCGTTTTAAGTTGAGAAGACTTTTCCCAGCATCTTCATTTCAGGTTAAAATAATAGGTGATGGTGCCTGTTTGGTTCGTTACTCCATCAACCACATTGAATCGCGCTTTCTTCGCGGCTTCTTCCGCCGCCTTGCGAAGCGCCGGATTCACGGTGTTCGTCTGACGATGGATACCGGTAGCGATCACAATCCCCGCCGGATTCACCGTAATGGCTACCACGACCCGGCCTTCTTCCTGTACATTATATATAGGGCGAGGCAGGCCGCCTTCCCCAATTGAGCGGCCGCCCAGATCAAAACTGCCATAGCCGCCTGCTCCGGTTGTTCCGGTTGCAGAGTTGCCCGTTGGGCTTCCTTCCGCACCTGTTCCGGTTTTCGTTCCCTTATCCCCCATCTGGGCGCCTTTGCCAAATGCTCCGGCCACCCGTTGGGCGGCTGCTTCGGCGGCGGCCTTTCTCTCGCGTTCGGCTTTTTCCGTTGCGATCTTTCTTGCTTCCGCCGCCTTTTCCGCCTCCGTCTTCTCCGGTTTCCCGGGCGTTTCTTTTTTAAGCTCCGCCTTAGGCTCCAGCGTTACGGTCTCTTCGGTTTGTTGAGTCAGCAGATCTTGCTCTGCCGATGGGGCCGGCTCTGCTTCCGCCGGCTGTTCCGGTTCGGATAGAACGTCCACATCAATCATCGACGCGGATTCAATATCGCCGGAAGCCGATTCCACGTTTCCCATCATGACCTCCACTCCGCTTTCTTCCGTTCGCTCAGGCAGGATAAATCCTATCCCCATCAAGAGAGCAACAAGAGCCGCGTGTACGGCCAACGTGCCCGTTATTCCGATCAATCGTCCTTTTTTCTTCCGGTCCACGGTTATTTTCTATTCTCCGGCAAACGGGTAGCCAATACCATTTTGAATTGGTTCTCATTTGCTATATTCAACACTTTTACGATTTCCCGATAGGGCACAGACTCGTCGGCATAAAGCGCCACATACATTTCGGGTTCCCTACCGGCAACCTGTTGCAAGAACGAAGCCAGCTCCTCTTCCCGGACGGCTTGTTCCTTATCGTTGCCGAAAGCCGCGTAATAGTTCAGCTCCTTGTCGATGATAACCCGCGTCAGCGGCTTTGCCGACGTTTGCTGTTTTCCTTGCGGCAGCAGCACTTTTATCGCGTTTGGCGACACCACGGTCGAAGTGATCATAAAGAAGATGAGCAGCAAGAAGATCACGTCGGTCATAGACGCCATACTGAATTGCGGTGATATGCGGTTCCTACGTTTAAGCATCATTTCTTCGCCGGTTCGTTAAGCAAGTCCATGAAAGCCATCGTCTTTGCTTCCATTTTACCGACCACGCCGCCAACAAGCCCTACTAAATAGTTGTAGGCAAACATGGCGACGATCCCTACAATAAGCCCTCCAACGGTGGTGATCATGGCTTCATAGATGCCGCCGGACAGGAGTGTGATGTCGATATTGTTCCCTGCATTCGCCATTTCGTAAAAGGCGCGCACCATACCCGTCACAGTGCCCAGAAATCCAATCATGGGCGCTCCTCCCGAAATGGTAGCCATCACGTTCAGTCCTTTTTCCAGCTTGGCCACTTCGATGTTCCCTACGTTCTCAATGGCAACCTGTACATCATTGATCGGCCGTCCGAGGCGCGTGATTCCCTTCTCGATCATTCTTGCGGCAGGGGTGTTTACCGTCCGGCAATAGAGAATGGCCGGTTTGGTTTCGCCGCTCAGGATATAATCTTTTATCTTGTCCATAAACATCGGATCTTCTTTGCCCGCTTTACGAATCACATACACCCGTTCGAGAAGAATATAGAAACAAATGACGGACAGCAGCGCAAGTACGATCATGATCCACCCTCCTTTGAACGCCATGTCCAGCATATCCATTTCTTCGGGGGTTGTTACCGGCGTCAGTACGGGATTTTCGACAGCCAGCGAATCGACCATAGCGACCGTCCGGCTCAGCAGCATGTGCATATTCATTTACAAAGACATTTTTTATATTCCCTGATAGCGTACTCCAGGCCCAAGTACAATGCGTCTGCAATCAGCGCATGACCTATGGATACCTCGTCTATCCAGGGAATGTTTTGGTACAAATAGTTCAAGTTCTCCAAGCTGAGGTCGTGGCCGGCATTCAGCCCTATTCCCAGGCTGCGCGCAGCTTTTGCCGCTTCCACATACGGAGCTGCCGCCGCCTCTTTGTCTTTCGGATACTCCGCGGCATAGGGTTCCGTATACAGCTCGATCCTGTCGGCGCCCGCCTTAACGGCATATTCCACCATTTCAACAACGGGATCGACAAACACGGACGTCCGGATCCGGGCTTCCCTCAGCTCATCGAGCACTTCGGTCAGAAAGCCCACATTATTCTTGGTATCCCATCCCGCGTTGGAAGTGATCTGGCCCGGCAAATCGGGAACCAGCGTCACCTGATCCGGACGCACTTTCAACACCAGGTCCATAAATGCTTTATCCGGGTATCCTTCTATGTTGAACGCCGTCTTCAGCAGAGGTTTCAACGCATAAACGTCGGCATGGCGGATATGCCTTTCGTCCGGACGGGGATGAACCGTTATCCCGTCAGCTCCGAAACGCTCGCAGTCCAGAGCAACCTTTACCACGTCCGGCACATTTCCGCCGCGGGCATTTCGCAGCGTTGCTATTTTATTGATATTTACACTTAATGTTGTCATTACTTTTTCTTCATTAACTACTTCTATAAGTTAGGATTCTGTCCAAAAGTACTAAATATTTCCGACTGCGGTAGCAACGTTCCGAAAAAAAAGCCGAAATTTGCGGGTATAAGCAGGGTATATAAAAGCTCAACCATGAGATTTGCAATCTTCGGAAATACATTCCAGGCCAAAAAATCAGGCCATGTTCAGGCGGTGTTCGATATACTGAAAAGGAAGAACGCCAAGGTATACGTTTGCCGTGAATTTTACCATTTCTTGACCGTTGATCTGGGGCTGGAGATACCCGTAGCGGGGTTGTTCGACGGCGACGGCTTCTCGGCGGACATGGTTATCTGCATCGGCGGCGACGGCACGTTTCTCAAAGCGGCAAACAGAATAGGAAAGAGGGATATTCCGATCCTGGGGATCAACACCGGGCGGTTGGGCTTTCTGGCCGATACATCGCCCGAAGAAACGGAAGTCACGCTGGATGAGATCTACAACAATCACTACAAAATAGAAGAACGCAGCGTGCTGCAACTCTTGAGCAGCGACCGCCGGCTGCAATCTTCGCCGTACGCGCTCAACGAAATAGCCATACTGAAAAGAGACAGTTCGTCGATGATCACCATCCACACTTCGATCAAAGGCGCTTACTTGACCACCTACCAGGCCGACGGTTTGGTCGTCGCCACTCCTACCGGTTCCACAGCCTATTCGCTAAGTGTGGGCGGCCCTGTCATTGTGCCGCAGTCCAGCACAATTGCCATCACCCCCGTAGCTCCGCACAGCCTGAATGTCCGCCCGATCGTAGTTCGCGACGATTGGGAAATCACGCTGGACGTAGAAAGCCGGAGCCATAATTTCCTGGTAGCCATCGACGGGCGCAGCGAATCTTGCGAAGAAAGCAACCGCTTGACGATCTGCAAAGCGGATCACAGCATCAAAGTCGTCAAACGCTTCGACCATACTTTCTTCGACACCCTGCGCACCAAAATGATGTGGGGAGCGGACGGAAGGAAATAAAGCACCTTTTCATTTACCATTTACCATTTGATACCTTCATTTACCGTTTACCGTTTGATACATTTTCCGGTGGAACGGGATTGCCTTCGCCGCCCCACTTGCTGCCGCGGCTGGAAGTAAGGTGCCTGAAACTGTCGAGCACTCCGTTGAGGTCAATAATGACGTGTTCAAACAGGGCGGCCTGTGTTCCGGAGGCTTCTGCATAGTGCGCGGGGATGGCGAAGTAAAGCAGGAAACGGAGTTGTTTTTCGAGTTTCTTTCGCACGTTGGTCACATTGCCGAGTGCTTTCCGGTATGCTTTTTCTTCGCTGCGCGCCAGAAGGATCTCGTCGGCTTCGTGTGCGGGTATTGCGATGCCATCCACGATCTCTTTCAGTTGGAATTGCGCCAGTATCGGCTGGTTGGCCGGTACGAGTAATGCTTCGGTCATATCCATGGCGTTGGCGATAAGGGCGGACTGCGTGTCGTAGCGTAAATTTTTCAGATAGGGATACGCAATGTTTTCTATTGTCTTTGCATCGTCCAATTGCTTCCCCGTTTTATCGGCAATTGCTTCCTTGAGCAGACCTTTTAGCAACATCATTTTGCGGCGGATCTTTATAAGGGCCTCATTGAGTTTTTCGGTTTTCAGCAAGGCCGGATTACGCCGGAAGATCTCCACGTATTTGTCTTGCAGGACGATTGCTTCGTCATAAGACTTTTCGATTTCCATTTCAGTTGCTTTGTCCGGGGTGATCACGGCAAAAACGAGGTGGGAGAATTCGAGATATTCCGAATGTGTCAAATCATAAAATCTGAATGGAGCAATTGCGTTTTTATCCATAATAATGCGTGTTAAGCGGTTATTTAATCCGTTAATAAGTTAATGGTTTCCAAATATCGGCATTGATTTATTCATATACAATTCTTTTGATATTTTTTTATCGGAAAGAAAAAAAATATTTTTCAATTCGCAAATGTAAATTCGCCTTCTATAGTGTAGAAACCATTTTCGCAAATGTAAATGTGCCTTCTATAGTGTGAAAATCATTTTCGCAAATGTAAATGTGCCTTCTATAGTGTGAAAACCATTTTCGCAAATGTAAATGTGCCTTCTACAGTGTGGAAACCATTTTCGCAAATGTAAATGCGCCTTCTACAGTGTAGAAACCATTTTCGCAAATGTAAATGCGCCTTCTACAGTGTGGAAACCATTTTCGCAAATGTAAATGCGCCTTTGTCACTAACAAAACTATTTTTGCAAATAAAAAAGCGCCAATCTCGCTGAGATTAACGCTTTCGAGGAGTAGAAAATGATAAAATGGGATATTGGTTGGCGCAGCCGCGTTAGAGACATGAGCGGAAAGCCCGGAGCGGAGCGAAACGAAGTGCAGCGAAGCGAGGACTTGCAGCGGATGGCTCGGGCCGCAGGCAACGCCCAAAGAATTGACACATGGACAATTAGCCTGCGGTGGAATTAATTGTCCATTGCAATTGTCATCGTTTCTTGAGTCCTTTGTAAACCAGGAATGTTACGACGAATATGGCTAAACCGATGAGGATGTAACCGATTGCTTTACTGTATTCGGTTGCTTTGGCAAGCAGTTGTTCTTCTGTTTCAATTCCGGCTTTGGGCAGGAGGTAGTAGCCTATAACGGCAAGTATGCAGTTCCATATTCCGGCTCCTAAAGTCGTATGGAGCAGGAATGTAGTTAATTTCATGCGTGCCAGTCCGGCAGGGATGGAAATGAGTTGGCGTATTCCCGGGATTAGCCGGCCGATGAAGGTGGAAATTGCTCCGTGTCTGTCGAAATATGTTTCTGCACGTCTTACTTTTTCTTCGTCCAGGAGGCACATATGTCCTAAGCGGCTGTTTGCGAATTTGTAGATGATGGGTCTTCCCAACCATTTTGCCAGATAGTAGTTGATGAGTGCTCCCAGGTCGGCTCCGACGGTTGCAAAAAAGATAACCAGGTATATGTTCATTTGGTTGCTGATTGCAGCTTTGTAAGCGGCAGGGGGGACGACTATTTCGGACGGGAAAGGGATGAAAGAGCTTTCTATGGTCATCAGTATCATGATGGTCCAATAGTTGAGGTGTTCCAGGCACCATTGTATAAAGGCTACAGATTCCATATTATTTTAATAGATTTCGTCTTCTATCTGATCGATATCGTAGTTTTCGATCAGGTCGTTTAGTTGTTTTAGTGCTTCGACTAATTTTTTGATCTCTTCTTTGCTTTTTCCATCTTTTTTAGCTTGCAGGGCGAATTTGTCAAGATCTAACAGATCGGGGACTTTTCCTCCCTTTGCAACGATTTCTCTGATGTGTTTTTTGAGCATTTTCCTGTCTAACGGTATGTAGCATTCTTCAAAGAATCTGTTGGTGACGCAGAGGATGTTTTCTGCCAGGTTTTCATAGTCCGGATCTATTTCTCCGACGTGTCCAAAGGATTTCAGTGCGAGTTCGTACTCTTTGTATTCCTTGGCTAAAAGGCCGATTCGGAACCAGGTATCGGCAGAGGGATCGATGTTTACTGCTTTTACGAAGTTTAAGAGGGCTTTGTCGCGATTTCCTTCTTCCAGCAGGAATTCGCCTTCGTATATCCAGGCGATCGTTGTATCGGGGAAGCGTTCTTGCACGGATTTTATCAGGCTGTTGGCTTCTTCTTTGTTGTTGAGGTGGTACAGGCAGCGTGCCGAAGCTACCAGGATTTCCGGAAATTCGGGTTCGTCTTCGTTTGCTATGGCTCTGGCCTGTTGTATGTATTTATAGGCGTTGTCCCATTCTTCCATTCCGATATAGCTGTATGCAATGAGCATGGTTGCCAATTCGCTTTGGAGGCTTCCTTGGAGCCATGCTTCCGTGTAGGCTTCGATGGCTTCTTTGTTGTTTTCCAGCTGGTAGTAGGCATGTCCTTTGAAGAGGTATGCGTCTCCATTTCTGTCATTAATTACCAGTGCGAAATCGGAGGCTTCGATGGCCTTGTCGTATTGACCGAGGTAGAAATGGGATTCTGCAAGTCCTACCCAACAGTCTTCCGAATAGGGGTCTTTGTCGAGCAGTTTATTGTATAAAGGTATGGTTTCTTCGTATTGGTCCAGCTCTTGGTAGCATTGGCAGATGGCCTGGATGGCTTCTTCGTTTTCGGGGTCGAGTTCCAGGCTTTTTTTTAACCAGTATACGGCTTTTTCGTCGTCTCCGATGCCGATGCACAAGAGTCCGACGTCCAGGCACTCTGTCTCGTCGAGATCTCTTTCGTCAAAAGAGTCGATTACTAAGCCGGCTTCTATATCCTTGTCTTCCATGAAGAGTAATTCGGCATGGACTACCATTACGAAGAAGGAGTTTTTATCTATTATCTTGTCGAATTTTTTCCGCGCTTCTTTATATTCTCCTTCGTCAATATGCAAGGTTATCCGCGCCAGCATCAGCCTTGTATTGTCCGGATGGATCTGCATGGCTGTTTCGAGGATCTCAGCGGCGCTTTTGTAGTTTTCATGGCGTATGTAGTAATCTGAGATTTCTTCATATTGTTCCGCATCCAAATAGAGGATCTTGCCTTCTGCCTTCATTTCCTGGAAATGTTTGACCATTGCGAGCAGTTTCTTGTCTTCTGATGGTTTTTTTTGATTCATTTTTCTTGTGTATTATTGATTTTGTTCCATGTGTCCTTTAAGCTGACGGTACGGTTAAATATTAGTTTATCAAGGGTAGCGTCTTTGTCTATATTGAAGTATCCCGTGCGCTGAAATTGCAGGTATGACAATGGTGGCAGCAGGGTTGTGTATTTTTCCACGAAACAGTTCGTCAGTATTTTCAGTGAATCGGGGTTCAACAGTTCACGGAAATCAACATTCGGTTCTGCTCCGGGGTTTTCAACGTTGAACAGGCGGTCGTACAGGCGGACTTCGGCCGGCAGGCAATGTGCGCAGCTTAGCCAGTGCAGCGTTCCTTTTACTTTGCGTCCGCTATCCGGCATTCCGCTCTTGGTTTCCGGGTCGTATTGGCAATATATTTCCTGTACTTCTCCGGCTTGGTTCTTTTTACATCCGGTACATTTTACAATGTATGCGCTTTTGAGGCGTACTTCCTGTCCCGGTGTCATCCGGAAGAATTTCTTCGGTGCGTTTTCTGCGAAGTCTTCCCGTTCGATCCACAGTTCACGGCTGAATTCAATGGTGTGTTTGCCGGCGGTTTCGTCTTCCGGGTTGTTGGTCGTTTCCATTTCTTCTACCTTGCCTTCCGGATAGTTGGTGATGATGAGTTTGACCGGATTCAGAACAGCCGAGACACGGGTTGCCCGCTTGTTGAGGTCGTTGCGTACGGCTGCTTCGAGCAATGAGATGTCATTCAGCGCTTCGTATTTGGTGTAGCCGATCATGTCAACGAATTTGCGGATGGCTTCGGGTGAATAGCCGCGGCGGCGGAAGCCGCAGATGGTCGGCATACGGGGATCGTCCCAACCGTTTACTAAGTTTTCTTTTACCAGCGTGAGCAGCTTGCGTTTGCTCATTACCGTATAGGTCAGGTTTAAGCGGTTAAACTCTATCTGGCGGGGGCGGTAGCTTTCTTCTTTAACGAGTTCGGGAACGGCTTTGAGCTGGTCGATAAAGTAGTCGTATAGCGGCCGGTGTACTTCAAACTCTAATGTGCAAAGCGAATGGGTCACTCCTTCCACATAGTCGCTTTGTCCGTGGGCGAAGTCGTACATCGGATAGGCTTTCCAGGTGTCTTTGGTGCGGTGGTGCGGATGTTTGATCACCCGGTAGATGATCGGGTCGCGGAAGTGCATATTGGAGTGGGCCATATCGATTTTGGCGCGAAGTACCATTGCGCCTTCTTCTATCTCTCCGGAATTCATTTTGTGAAACAGCTCCAGGCTTTGGCCGACAGGGCGGTCGCGGAACGGGCTGTTTGTTCCGGGTTCGGTGGGGGTTCCTTTTTGCCTGGCGATCCCGTCTGCCGATTGTTCGTCAATATATGCTTTTCCTTCTTTTATGAGGGCAATAGCAAAGTCCCACAAGTATTGGAAATAGTCTGAAGCGTAATACACGTTCTCCCATTGGAAGCCCAGCCAGCGGATGTCTTCCATGATAGAATCAACGTATTCGACGTCTTCTTTCAACGGGTTTGTGTCGTCGAAGCGCAGATTGCATATTCCATTGTGTTTTTCCGCCATGCCGAAGTCCATGCAGATCGCTTTGGCATGACCAATATGCAGGTAACCGTTTGGTTCGGGCGGGAAACGGGTTTGTACTCTTCCTCCGTTCTTGCCCTCTTTGATGTCGTTTTCTACGGCCGATTCAATGAAATTGAGGCTTTTCTTTTCCGTTGCTTCTTCGTTTTTGTTTTCTACCATATGTGTTAACTTTTATCAGGAAAAATAAATTCAACAGCTTCTAACTGTGATTGCAAATGTACATGAAATTCTTTCTCAATCTTCTAAAAAATAACTTTTTGCTAAAAAGAAAAGCAAAAGGGGAAACGCTATAGAAACGAACGGACTGTTTCTTTTTGCCATTGATTTCAAAGAATTCCAAATATAAAAAGCCGGCTGATTTTATAAGGATAAACAGGAAAGAGCATCTGATTTTGTACGCTACTTTTAATGATATTTACCCGAAGTTCCGTCTGAATGAGAAGAAAGACTTTCCGGAATGCGGTAATTCAAAAAGAAAATGTAATTTTGTCTCGCTTTTTGCAGCATCGTGTGGGTTTCCACACCGTGTGATGGCGAATTAAGCAAAGAATAAACTTAATTCAGAGTAACACAATTAAAAAAATGAAATCAATTGAAATTAAAGGAACTGCAAGACAGATTGCAGAACGTTCTTCGGAACAATGTAAAGCGCTGAAAGAGATCCGCAGGAACAATGGCGTGCCCTGCGTGCTTTACGGTGGCGGCGAAAATGTACATTTCACGGTGACCAACGACATGTTGCGCAACTTGGTTTATACGCCGGCTATCTACTCGGTGAATCTGGATATCGACGGCAAGAAAATAAGAGCTATCCTGAAAGACATCCAATTCCATCCGGTTAAAGATTTTATCCTTCACGTGGACTTCCTCGAAGTGATCGATAACAAACCTATTGTTATGGAAGTGCCCGTACAACTTGAAGGCCTTGCCGAAGGGGTGAAAGAAGGGGGTAAGCTGACGTTGCAAATGCGCAAGCTGAAAGTAAAAGCGTTGTGCGACAACGTACCGGAAAAGCTGACCATCAACGTTTCCCGCCTGGGACTTGGCAAGACTGTCAAAGTAGGCGAACTCTTATTCGAAGGGCTTGAACTGCTGAACGCAAAAGACAATGTTGTTTGTGCCGTTAAGCTGACGCGCGCCGCAAGAGGTCTCGCCGCCAAAAAACAGTAGTTGAGACGTTACCGGCTTTAAACGCCTTACATGAATGAAATACTTGATTGTCGGACTGGGCAATATGGGCGATGAGTACCATAACACCCGTCACAATATAGGATTTATGGCATTGGACGCCCTGGTAAAGGCGTCCAATACTGTTTTTAGCGACAAGCGATACGGCGCCGTTGCCCGTTTGTCGCTGAAAGGCCGGCAACTGTTCCTGTTGAAACCGTCTACCTATATGAATCTGAGCGGACTTGCGGTTCGTTATTATATGCAACAGGAAAAGATTCCCTTAGAGAATATGCTGGTCGTCGTAGACGACCTGGCTTTGCCTTTCGGCACCTTACGCCTGAAAGGGAAAGGAAGCGATGCCGGGCACAACGGGCTAAAGCATATCGCCCTGACATTAGGCACCGAAAACTACGCCCGCTTAAGATTCGGCATCGGAAATAATTTCCCGCGCGGCGGTCAAGTCGATTATGTGCTCAGCCCTTTCAACGAAGAAGAATGGGAAACCATGAACGAACGCTTGGAAACGGTAGGCGAAATCGTCAAAAGTTTCTGCCTGGCAGGCATCCACATCACAATGAATCAATACAACAAGTAGCTATCCGCTGCTTACAACCATAAAATGGAAGCAAGAATAGACAAGTGGTTATGGGCCGTGCGTGTGTTCAAGACGCGTACGATTGCTGCAGAGGCATGCAAGAAGAGCCGTGTGATGTTAAACGGTTCGCAGGTAAAGGCTTCGCGGATGGTGAAGCCCGGCGATGTGGTCCAGGTGAAGAAAGCGCCTGTCACCTATTCGTTTAAGGTGTTGCAGGCTATAGAGAAAAGAATCGGGGCGAAGCTGGTTGCCGAAATGATGGAAAACATAACGCCCCCTGAGCAATACGAGCTGCTGGAGATGAGCCAGGCCGCCGGCTTTGTCGATCGCGCCCGCGGCACAGGACGCCCAACGAAGAAAGACCGCCGGGATCTGGACGGTTTTGCCAGCCCCGATCTCACAGACGAGTTCGATTTCGACGACGAGTAAGCCGCCGCGGATTGGCCGTAACTCGAACGGCTTTACATGAAATAGTACAATTGTACAGGAACGCTCGCCGGCAAAAAATCTATTTTTGTTCATTTCAATTCCCCATGAAAACGCTGATACGATTAACCTCAAATACGATTGACCATGAGACGGAAACCATTTAAACTGTATCTGAAGGCCGGGTACAAGGCCTCATGAAACTGCGATTGATCGGGATATTCCTGTGCCTGTGCCTGTTCTCCGGATTCGGCGCTTACGCCAAGATTGAAGTCCGCTCCAGGCAAATTACGATGGTCGATGGTCTGGCCAACAGTACGGTCCGCCATTTCATGCAGGACAGCAAGGGCTTCATATGGATGGGCACCTTTAACGGGCTGAACCGTTATGACGGTAATTCTTTTATCTCCTATTCTCCTTCGATAGACAATTCCCCGGCGCTGGCCGACAGGAAAGTGTATAATATAACGGAAGACAAAAACGGTTTTCTGTGGATCTATCTGTCCACGGAACGCCATAGCTGTTATGATTTAAAAAGCGCCTCTTTCGTAGACTTTACCGGATGCGGTGAGTTTTCAGAGAAATACACCGGCCGGATGTTCGCTTCCAATGGCGATACGTGGCTGTGGCATGAGAACAACGGCGCACGGAGGGTCATTTACGAAAACGGGGCGTTCCGCTCCGTGACATACCGGCTTCAATCGGGCAATGTTCCCGGCAACACCATAAATTTTGTGGCCGAAGGCGAAAACGGAGTTATCTGGATCGGCACAACGCAGGGACTTGTTCAAGTGACGGGAGACCGCCATGTATTGGTGAACAATACGGAGAATTTCCACCATTTGGTCTCCCATCACGGAAACACATACTTCTGTACGGCAACGGGCAAGATTTTTATTCTTGACACGTCTTCCTCGCGGCTGGTGTTGCAGTCGCGGTTAAATCAAACAGACGACGCCGGCATCACGGGGCATCTGCTGCTGGACAGTGAATGGATCATCTTCACCCGGACGGGCGTCTATGGTTACGATTTCGCAAAGAAAGAATCCGGGACGCGACCCGACTTCTGGGGAGAGAATGTTCTTTCCGCAAATGTGATCGTAGACAACAAAGGCAACTTCTGGCTGTACAACCACTCCGGAAAAATGTGGTACCTGAATGTGCAAACCGGCGAAAAGAAAGTCTTCCGTCTCATTCCCGCAGGAAAGCTCGGCCATATCGACATGGAGCGCTACTCCGTTGTGCACGATTCGAGAAACATCATCTGGATATCGACCTACGGCAACGGGCTGTACGCTTATGACATATCCAAAGACGAACTGACCCACTTTACCGCCGGGATGAACGGCTTCAGCCATATCGGCTCCGACTATTTGCTCGGGGTGATGGAAGACCGTTCGGGTGAGATCTGGGTCAGCGTAGAATTCGAAGGGGTTTCGCGAATAAGCGTATTGAACGAAGGATCCTACCGTTATTTCCCGGAAAACCCCAATCTGCTGGACCGGTCCAACACCATCCGCATGATCTCGCAGCCGAACGAGCATGAAATATGGATCGGCACCCGCAGAGGAGGAATTTACATCTACGACATGCAATTCAACCTGAAACACGCCCGGCGAGACCTCCACTCGAACATATACGCCGTCGTTAAAGACGATAAGGGAAAGATCTGGACCGGCAGCCGGGGAGACGGGCTGTGCATTGACAACGTCTGGTATAAACAAACATCAGACCCGGAATCGCTGGGGAACGACAACATCTTCTGCATCTACAAAGACCGGAAGCAACGCATGTGGGTTTGTACGTTCGGCGGCGGACTGGATCTGCCCGTCAAAAAGGGTGGACGCTACATCTTCAAGCACTTCTTCACCGACAACTACAACCAGCGCCAGACGCGCACCATCTGCGAAGACAAAAACGGATGGCTATGGCTGGGCACCAGCGGAGGAGTATACGTCTTCAATCCCGACAGCCTGATTGCAAACCCGAAAGCATACTTCCATTACAATTACGCCAAAGGACAACTGAGGAGCAACGAAATCAAATATATCTTTTCCGATAGCCGGGGAGAGGTCTGGATCGCCACCTCCGGAGCAGGAGCCAGCCTGTGCACACCGGGGGACGACTACGGCTCGCTGGAATTCCGGCACTACGGGATAGACGACGGGCTGTGCAACAACGTCGTCCAATCCATCGCCGAAGACAGGCAGGGAAACATCTGGCTGGCTACCGAATACGGCATATCCAAGTTCGCCTGCGGCGAGAAAGTCTTTGAAAACTACTTCTTTTCGGCATACTCCCACGGAAATGTATACACGGAAAGCGCGGTCTGCCACTGCGACAACGGAGACCTCATCTTTGGCTCCAACTACGGCTTTGTCGTCTTCAGTCCCGAAATCGTGAAGAAATCCGTCCTGTCCTTCCCCGTCGTCTTCACCAATATCAACGTGAACGGGATCAATATGCTGCCGGGAGACCCGGACTCGCCGCTGAACAACTCGTTAGCCTATTCCGACGGAGTGACCCTGAAGCACAACCAAAATTCCATCGTCATCGACTTCTCCTCATTCAACTATTCAGATGCCGGGCAAACCAAATACGCCTACCTGCTGAGCGACTATGACAAAACCTGGAGCGCACCCTCCACACTCAGCTTCGCCGCTTACAAAATGCTGCCCCCGGGCAAATACATACTCCGGGTAAAGTCATGCAACAGCTCCGGACTGTGGAACGACACGGTTTCCTCCCTCTTCATCACCATCAAACCCCCCGTTTACCTCACCCCCTGGGCATTTGTCCTCTACGCGCTGTTCATGATCATCGCGCTGCTCTTTACCTATAAAATAACACTGAACTTCTACCGCCTCAACAAAAAGATCGCCGTAGAAAAACAACTCACCGAGTACAAGCTGGTATTCTTTACAAACATATCCCACGAGTTCCGAACACCGCTGACCTTAATCCAAGGCGCTTTAGACCGCATCCGGAGAATCGAAGAACTGCCGCGCGAAATCACCTGCCCGCTGCAAACCATGGAAAAAAACGCCAGGCGCATGCTCCGCCTCATCGACCAACTGCTGGAATTTCGCAAGATGCAAAACAACAAGCTGGCACTCTCGCTCGAAAAAACAGACGTCGTAGCCATGCTCTACGAAATATTCCTGAGCTTTAGAGACATGGCCGAATCCAAAAACACAGACTTCCTCTTTACCCCCTCCCTCACCTCGCACAAAATGTACATCGACAAAGGAAAGCTGGACAAAATGATCTACAACCTGCTGTCCAACGCTTTCAAATACACACCGCAGGGAGGACGGATCTGCCTGTCGGTGAACATCCACGAAGAACAGGACGCGCTGGAGATCCAAGTCACAGACACCGGAGTAGGCATACCCAAAGACAAGCGCGGCGAACTCTTCAGCCGCTTCATGCAAAGCAGCTTCTCGGGCAACAGCGCAGGCGTCGGCCTACACCTCACCCGCGAGCTGGTTAGCGTCCACAAGGGAGAAATCAAATACGACGAAAACCCCTGCGGCGGCTCCATCTTCACCATCACCCTTCCGCTGAGCGAGCGAGCCTACCAAAGAAAAGACTTCCTCGTACCGACAAACCTCCTGGCGCCCGGCAAGCAAGAACCGTTCCTGCCCGACAGTCAAGAACAAACGCAGCCGGCTATTGTCAAGCCCAACCCGCTCAACAAACAAAACATCCTCATCATTGAAGACGATGCGGACGTACGGCAATACCTCCTGGAAGAACTCGGCGTTTGCTTCCATGTCGAAGCCGCCGACAACGGCGATACAGGCTTCCGGACAGCACGCGAGACCGTGCCCGACCTGATCGTTTGCGACGTCCTCATGCCCGGCATGAACGGCTACGAAGTAACCCGGAAACTCAAATCCGAGTTCAACACCAGCCACATACCCGTCATCCTCCTGACAGCTTTGACCCTTCCGGAAAACCATCTGGAAGGAATCGAGAGCGGGGCGGACGCCTACCTGTCCAAACCCTTCAGCATCCGCCTGCTGCTTGCACGCATCATCAAACTGCTGGAACAACGCGAAAAACTGAAAGAAAAATTCTCCGAAGAACCCGGAATCATGCGCTCGGCCATATACGCATCCGAACGCGACAAAGAATTTGTCGACCGGCTGCATCAGATATTGATCAAAAACCTCGGCAATGCACACTTTTCCGTAGACGAGTTCGTTTCCCTGATGAACATCGGCCGGACCGTATTTTATAAAAAAGTAAAAGGCGTGACCGGCTACTCGCCCAACGAATACCTGCGTATCATGCGCATGAAGAAAGCCGCCGAACTCCTCCTGTCCGGAAACCTCACCGTCTCCGAAGTCTCCTATAAAGTTGGCATCGACGACCCGTTTTATTTCAGCAAATGCTTCAAAGCCCAATTCGGAGTAGCGCCATCCATCTATCAGAAAGGAAAATAATGATGGGAAACCGTGCAGCTTCCGTCTTTACGATTGTTTTGCAAATTCACTTTTTATGTAGGCTGCTATATCCTGTGGTGAAATATTATATTTGGGAGCCAGATTTTTAAAATCATTATCCATTATAAATCTATCGCTATTGACTAATATGGCAAGGAGATTTTTTGTTTTCAATCTATGCTCCGAATATTTTGTTGCCAAATTTATTGATTCATGAATATCAAGCCCTGCTTTCAACATGGCATAAATATCATAGTAATCTCTAAAAGTGCTTCTACGCAACATGACTTCCATTTTCATGGCCATTATAGCTTTTATGTCAGCAAGCCTTATGTTATTGTGAAAATCAATACTCTGACTGACCGGAGAATATTTATCACAAGCATAGAATGAAAGTTTGACGTCTGAAACGTAGTATTCTACATGGTTTATATCAAAGATCTCTCTCTGTTGGATTACTCCAATGGATGCCAATTGTTTTTCGATATTGGGCCAATCAACTTCCATTTTTTCATCTTTGAAACTTCGCCATTTCATAAAGTCCAAATCTTCACTTTCCCTATGGTTTAATTGTAATGACAAGGCTGTTCCTCCTGCCAATATATATGGTTTGATACAATCTAACCGGGAAACCGCATCAAGCAATTTATCTGTTTTTAAAACTAATCCATTCATTGAGCAAAAGAATTCAGTCGTTTTGTTTCAATCATTTTAAGATAGGAAGACGGTTTTTTGATTCCAAAATAAAACCATGCCAAGAACAAGTTAAGACTACGGTAGTAATCTCCTTGTATAGCCAATTGTTCCCGCCAGACTTTTTTAATTTTCCCTGACGGATAAATAAGGAAAAGTAAGTCTATATCCGCCATATCCAAATGGATGAGCGTTTTCAGTATTAACATATCATCATTAATTGTTTCTACTCCCGCCATGTCATATGACCAGAAACGATTTTCATCCAATAGCTTTTTGAAAAGCTTCTTTTTTATACTATCCTGTTCGCTTTTGCTTACCATTTTGTTGATGATACAATTTCTTTTTTACAAAGATAATGAACTTCCGGAAAAAGAAAGGGATTTTCTTTGCTTTACAACTAATGCCTGTCCCTTCTCACTCTTCTTTGGAGCTACCGTTTACACACAACTCCCCCCGCATTGCATTCAATCCTACGAAACATACCGGCAACTACATTTTCGCCGTTTTCCGGAGCGCGGAAAGTCTCAAAAATTTAGTTGCCGCCGTTTTCCGGCCCTTATATCTCATTAAGAAATCCGCATCGGCTTGTATCAAGACGCGCTTTTTACGTACATTTGTAAGCCATAACAAAAAAAACAGGAAATGAAACCACTTATAGCTCCTTCTATTTTGTCTGCAAACTTTGCCCATCTGGCGAAGGATTTGGAAATGATCAACCGCAGTGAAGCCGATTGGGTACACATTGATGTCATGGATGGCGTTTTTGTTCCCAATATATCTTTTGGCTTTCCTGTGCTGAAATTTGTTGCAGAGTTGACGGACAAGCCGCTCGATGTTCACCTGATGATTGTCCATCCCGAAAAGTTTATCGATGAAGTTAAAACGCTGGGCGCCCATACCATGAATGTGCATGTTGAAGCGTGCGCGCACCTGCACCGTGTTGTCCAGCAGATACGCGAAGCCGGCATGAAGCCTGCGGTTACGATTAATCCGGCTACTCCGGTCGCTTTGCTGAAAGATATTATCCATGATGTATATATGGTACTTGTGATGAGTGTGAATCCGGGTTTCGGGGGGCAGGCTTTTATTGAACATTCGGTGGAAAAGGTTTCCGAACTCCGTGAACTGATAGATCAAACAGGCTCCGGCGCTTTGATCGAAGTGGATGGTGGGGTGAACCTGGAAACGGGCGCGCGCTTGGTTGCCGCCGGTGCGGACGTTCTTGTTGCCGGAAGTGCGATCTTTGCCCACAAGGATCCCGAACAAATGATCCGCGCGTTGAAAGGGTTATAAAGCGATCTTGGAGCGTGCCTTTTATTTCTACAAGTATACGGTCTTCCGGTTGCTTGTTCCTTTTATTGCAGGTATTCTTTGCGGCGATTGTATGTACGATGAGAGCGTGCGGCTCTCTTTTACGTTTCTTTTGGTCGCCGTTTTCGTTTTTCTTTTTTTCCTGCTTGCCTTGTACTCCATCTTTCGCCGGTATTCCTCCCGATGGGTATTCGGCGTGTTTGCCTGTTTGTTTTTCCTGCTTTTCGGCGCTTGTTGGCAGAATATCCGTTTGCAGCAAACCGTTGTTGATTTTTCTTCTGCCGAAACCCTGTACCGGGTTGTGATAGCAGACCGGCCCGAACGGAAAGGAGAGAGGATGCTTTGCCGCGCCCGTGTTGCCGCGGAGCGGAAGGATTCGCTTTCCTGGAAAAGGATGGATGATCCGTCTGTTTTGTTGTATTTCCCTCTGGATTCTGCAAGTAGAACGATACGGCGCGGCGACGAGCTTTTATTGCAAACCCGCTTGGCCTTGCCGGAACAAGGGGGAAATCCGGATGAGTTTGATTACCCACGGTATTTGATACATAAGAGAATCAGCGGAAGTAGTTTTGTCTCTGCCGGAAAATGGCGGATTATCGCGCATCATTCCCAGCGTTCCATACAGGATTGTGCTTTTGATTGCCGGGATAAGGTGCTGGAGCTTTACCGTGATTTAGGTTTTCGGGCCGACAACTATGCCGTGTTGTCGGCATTGACCGTTGGTTATAAGAATGAGTTGAGCGAGTCGATTCGCGAATCCTTTTCGGTATCCGGTACAAGCCATGTATTGGCGCTTTCGGGTTTGCACATCGGCTTTTTATATGCATTTATCATCTTCTTTCTGAAAAGGATACGGGGATTCTCTGTGGGCGTACGGATCTTCAAGGCGACAACGGTTGTGATGTTCTTGTGGGGATTTGCTTTCCTTACCGGCCTTTCGCCGTCGGTGGTCCGCTCAGTCATTATGTTTTCCCTGATCGGTTTGTCCCAGCTCTCAACGGAGCGCACGGTTTGTTTAAACAGTCTGTTCGTGGCCGGCACAGGTATGCTGATCTATGATCCTTTCTGGCTGTACGACGTCGGCTTTCAGCTTTCATTCGTGGCAGTCTTTTCCATCTTGCTGATTCAGCCCTGGCTTTACGAACGGTTTACCATACGCAACCGGCTCTTGGACAAGTTGTGGCAGTATTCCACCGTTCCTCTTGCCGCCCAGATCGGTACGGCCCCTTTGGTGTTGCTTTATTTCCACCGGTTCCCTGTTCATTTCCTGTTGGCCAATATAGTTGTCGTTCTGCTGGTAACGATCATTATTTATGCGGCTATCGTCATGCTGCTGTTCTCTTTCGTTCCGGTAGCCGGACAATTGGCGGCGGATGGGTTGGATCTTCTTTTGAGTCTGTTGGGCGTGGTGGTGCGTTGGATAGAGAGCCTGCCGTTTGCCTCCGTCGATCGTGTTTGGGTATATCGCGCCGAGGTGTTGCTTTTCTATTCGGCATTATTCTTCCTGGGATATTATATTGTATGGCGGCGCACCCGGTTTCTTTTGGCTGTCTTGTCGGTTCTGCTGGTTTTATCTGCTTACCGGGCTTACTGCGTTGAGTTTGATTCTCCCCGGCAGAGTTTGGTTTTCTATAACGTGCGCAATTGTCCGGCAGTTCATTGCATCCTGCCCGACGGCCGGTCATGGCTGGTTTATGCCGACAGTGTTCCCGACGGTCAGCGTTTGACGCGTGTTGCTTCCAACTATTGGAGCCGTCTCCGGCTATCGGAACCCGTTCCTGTCGTCGCGGATCATAACGAAACCTGTTTGGTCCGCCGTGACGACATACTTCTATTTGGCGGAAAAAAGGTTTGTATAGTTAACGATGACCGTTGGAAAAACCGGCAGGCGGAACTTCGCCTCCCTGTTGATTACTTGTATGTGTGTGCAAAATATACAGGGCGCGTGAAAGATCTTACGGATGTTTTTCTTGTCCGGCAAATCGTGTTTGACCCTTCTATTCCGTATTATCGCCGAAACGCTTTACAGGAAGAATGTGAACGTTTGAACATTCCATTCGCTTCAATCGCCGGGCAATCTTCTTATTTTAAACAGCTGATTTAGCCTGTGGTTTGAATAGAAAATGTATCTTTACCACCGGTTTTTTACAGAATATAGAACAGACGTATGCTTACCAAGGTTATAGAACAATCCAATATCGATCATTTCGCCAAGTGGTTTGAACGGGCGGATACGATCGTTATTGTTTCCCATGTTTCTCCGGATGGCGATGCCGTCGGTTCGTCGCTGGGATTATGGCATTTTCTTTCTTCGCAGGGCAAGAACGCATACGTGATCGTACCGAATGTTTTTCCTGATTTTCTGAAATGGATGCCGGGAAGTAAAGACATTCTGCTTTACGATCGCTGCAAGGCTTTTGCCGATCGATTGATCGACAAGGCAGACGTCATTTGTTGCCTGGATTTTAATGCCTTGATCCGCATTGAAAATATGGGCGATAGCGTGAAAGCGTCTCCTGCCCGTAAAATATTGATCGACCATCATTTGTATCCGGAAGATTTCTGCCATATCGTGATCTCCCATCCGGAAATATCATCAACTTCCGAGCTTATATTTCGTCTGATATGCCGTATGGGCTATTCTTCAGACATTTCCAAAGAAGCGGCCGAATGTATCTATACAGGTATGATGACCGATACCGGCAGCTTTTCGTATAACTCCAACCGTCCGGAAATCTATTTCATCATCGGCGAGCTGCTGTCTAAAGGCATTGATAAAGACGAGATATACAGAAAAGTATATAGTACGTACTCGGAATCCCGTCTGCGGCTGATGGGTTATGTCCTGACCCGGATGAAAGTCTATGGAGAATATCATTCGGCATTGCTCGCCTTGACCCTGGAAGAACAGCGCCGGTTCAACTATATGAAAGGCGATAGCGAAGGATTTGTCAATATCCCCCTTTCTATAAAGAACATCTGTTTCAGCTGCTTCCTGCGTGAAGATATAGAAAAGGGTAAAATAAAAATATCGTTGCGCTCTGTCGGAGATTTCCCCTGCAACAAAGTTGCCGCCGAATATTTCAATGGCGGTGGACATCAAAACGCTTCGGGTGGTGAATTCTACGGAACGATGGAAGAGGCCGCCGCCCGTTTTGAAGAAGCCTTGAAAGCATTTGAGCCTCAGCTGAAGGCCAAACGTTTGAATGTAAAAGGCTAAAGGGAAAGAAATAATGTTGTATTTATATCAAAATAATATGAGAAAAATAATTTCACTGCTCTTGCTGTCGCTGACTTGCGGCTTGGCTTTTCAGGCTTGCAGCGATTCAAAGACCTATGCGGAAATGTTGGAGGAAGAAAAAAGAGCCATCAACAAATTCATTAAGGATAATAATATAAAGGTAATTACCGCTTCGGAATTTGGAGAGAACGGTAATAAAACCAATGTAGACAAAAACGAATATGTGCAACTCTCCAATGGGGTATATATGCAGATTGTGGATTATGGTAAACCTGATGCGGACAGTATCCGGTCGCGCGACATCATTACGGTTCGTTTTATGGAATACGATATTCTGGAAGGAGATACCACAGCAGCCTCCAATTATTATATAGCCGATTATTTGGATGTTTTCGACTATACCGCATCGAAAAACGTGGAACCATACGGACAGTTCAGGACAACAGAAAATGGAGTAGAGATCTTAAGCCGGCTGGTAGCAGTTTATGGTACGACCCAAGTACCCCAAGGCTGGTTAGCTCCTTTGCCGTTTGTTAAAACCTACGCCCACGTGAAGCTGATCGTCCCTTCAAAAACAGGTCACAGCACGGCTATGCAATATGTATATCCGTTCTATTATGACCTTAGGCGAATCACTGTTTGGTAAATACAAATCCGCATCAATATGACCCTGATTAAATCAATCTCCGGAATCCGCGGAACGATCGGCGGACAGGTAGGGGAAGGACTGAACCCCCTTGACATCGTTAAATTCACTTCGGCTTACGCTACATTGATCCGCAAGACCTGTAAACCGGCAAGCAATAAAATAGTTGTGGGGCGCGATGCGCGCATCTCGGGTGAAATGGTGAAAAATGTGGTGGCCGGCACCCTGATGGGAATGGGATGGGATGTGGTAGATATTGATCTGGCATCGACTCCGACAACCGAGCTTGCCGTGACCATGGAAGGCGCTTGCGGCGGTATTATCCTGACAGCTTCGCATAACCCGAAACAATGGAATGCGTTAAAACTGTTGAACGAACACGGTGAATTCTTGAACGACGCCGAAGGCAAAGAAGTGCTTCGTATAGCTGAAGCCGAAGAATTTATCTATGCCGATGTAGACCATATAGGCACTTATCGCCGGGATTCGACCTACAACCAAAAGCATATCGACCATGTTTTGGCGCTCGGCTTAGTGGACGCCGAAGCTATAAGGAAAGCAAATTTCCGCGTGGCTATTGACGCCGTCAATTCCGTAGGGGGAATCATTCTTCCCGAACTGCTGGAACGTTTGGGCGTCAAGCACATCGAAAAGTTGTATTGCGAACCTACCGGCAATTTTGCGCACAATCCGGAACCCTTAGAAAAGAACCTGGGCGATATTATGAACCTGATGAAGAGCGGCAAAGCAGATGTCGCTTTCGTGGTGGATCCCGATGTGGACCGTTTGGCCATGATTTGCGAAGACGGCACCATGTATGGCGAAGAATACACATTGGTTACCGTTGCCGATTATATATTGAAGCACACCCCGGGCAATACCATATCCAATCTGAGTTCAACCCGCGCATTACGCGACGTAACCCGCAAATATGGCCGGGAATACAGCACCTCGGCTGTAGGAGAAGTCAACGTCGTAACAAAAATGAAAGAAGTAAATGCGGTTATCGGCGGCGAAGGAAACGGTGGGGTCATCTATCCCGCAAGTCACTACGGTCGCGATGCCTTGGTTGGAATCGCCCTATTCCTGAGCCATTTGGCGCACGAAGGCAAAAAGGTTAGCGAATTGCGCGCAACTTATCCTCCCTATTTCATCGCAAAGAATAAAGTAGACCTGACTCCGGAAATAGACGTGGATGCCATTCTGGCTAAAGTGAAAGAGATCTACAAAGACGAAGAGATCAACGACATTGACGGTGTGAAAATAGACTTTGCCGATCGTTGGGTGCATCTGCGAAAAAGTAATACCGAACCGATCATTCGCGTGTACAGCGAAGCGGCAACCATCGAAGCGGCAGAAGAAACCGGCCGGAAAATCATGGATGTGATTTATGATCTGGCCAAATAGGAAAAGAACAACTGCTTGCCAAAGCAACCGAATACGGTAAGGAAACCGGCTACATCCTCATCGGTTTAGCCGTATTCGTCGTAACATTCCTGGTTTACAAAGGACTTAAAAAACGGTGACAATTGCAATGGCAATTGACAACGGATAATTGACAATGGACAATGAACGCCTCCGCAGGACAATTGCCCATTGTCTTTGTCCGTTGTCTATTTATAAGAGATAGAACTCCTGAATATCTGGATATTCGGCGAAGCGCCAAGAGCCAATCTTCTTTTGCATCGGCATTTTGCAGTTTTACAATGACCAACAGAATCCTTGTATTGATGTTTTTTGATTTTTAGTGATTTTATTGTCGCATAATATTTTTTCGTTTTTCATTATATATGGCTACTATTAGTTATATTTGCCGGAGTATAATTGAGAATATGAAGCAAATGGAATTGGAACACCGGAGCGGCGCGCTGTCGCTTAACATCAACGGCCGTTTGATAGACTTATCCACCCCCCAAGTCATGGGTATCCTGAATATAACCCCCGATTCTTTTTACGCCGGATGCCGCGTGCAGACGGAAGAGGCTATCGCCGCCCGCGTCGCCCAGATCTTGGATGAAGGAGCTTCGATCATTGATATTGGAGCCTACTCGTCGCGGCCGGATGCCGTGCATATTACGCCGAAGGAGGAAATGAACCGGTTGCGCACTGCGCTGGAAATTATAAAGCGTAATCATCCGGATGCTGTTGTCTCTGTCGATACGTTTCGTGCCGATGTTGCCGCCATGTGCGTTGAAGAATACGGGGTAAGCATTATCAACGACATTGCCGCAGGCGAAATGGATCGCCGGATGTTTGAAACGGTCGCACGGCTGAACGTTCCTTATATTATGATGCACATGCAGGGAACTCCTCAGGATATGCAAAAAGATCCACACTATGATGATTTGATCAAAGAGGTCTTTCTCTATTTTGCACAAAAGGTGCAGCAGCTGCGTGACCTCGGCGTAAAAGATCTTATCCTCGACCCCGGCTTCGGCTTCGGCAAAACCGTAGAACATAACTACGAATTGATGGCTCATCTGGAAGAATTTGCTATCTTTGAGCTGCCTCTGCTGGTTGGCGTGTCTCGAAAATCTATGATAACCAAGCTGCTCGGCATCAGTCCGCAAGATGCGCTCAACGGAACGGCTGTGCTAAATACAATTGCCTTATTGAAAGGAGCGGATATTCTTCGCGTGCACGATGTCAGGGAAGCCGTTGAAGCGGTAAGGATTGTAGATAAAATAAATAAAGGAAACTAAAGCTGTAATACAATAGAATATATGATGTTTTTTGAATTTGGCATAAAAGATCTTATCGACATCCTGTTGGTTGCCTTTCTGCTGTACTACAGCTACAAGCTGATGAAAGAATCCGGCTCGCTGAATGTTTTCACAGGTATCTTGATCTTTATCCTGATCTGGCTGCTCGTTTCCCAGATCCTGGAAATGCGGCTGCTCGGCTCTATTTTGGATAAATTAGTCAGCGTGGGAGTGTTGGCCATCATTATCATCTTTCAGGATGAGATACGCCGCTTCCTCCTCACGCTGGGAACGCAGCGGAAAGTGAGCGTCCTGATTCGTTTCTTCACAAGGAATAAAGGGAAAAAAAAAACCAACGAAGACATCATGCCTATCGTTATGGCCTGTATCAGTATGGGAAAGCAGAAAACAGGCGCGTTAATTGTGATGGAACACAATATCGTTCTGGATGAGGTCTTGCGGACGGGCGAACGCATCAATGCCGACGTCAGCCAGCGCTTAATAGAAAATATTTTCTTCAAGAACAGCCCGCTTCACGATGGCGCCATGCTTATCCGCAAGAACAGGATCGCCGCTGCAGGCTGCATCCTTCCGGTATCCCACAACTTGGACATACCCAAGGAGTTGGGCCTCCGCCACCGTGCGGCCATGGGTATCTCCCAGGAATCCGACGCCTGCTCCGTCATCGTCTCCGAAGAAACCGGCCATATCTCCGTGGCCTTCCGCGGACAATTCTACCTCAACCTTACTGCGGAAGAGTTGGAAAGCATGTTGTCCAAATAACTTCATTTATAATTTACGATTTACGATTTATCATTTAAGACCATCGACTATTTGTAATTTAACAATGACCATTTATCATTTACAATGGTGTTGAATTGTAAATGACAAATGGTCAATGGTCAATTGTAAATGAGATGTCTGCTCAGAATTCCGGCTTCATTCCCAGGTTATACATGATAAAGCCATAGATGTCTGCCTGTTCCTCAAGCACTTTAGCGATTGGCTTTCCTGCTCCGTGTCCGGCTTTGGTCTCGATGCGGATGAGCGTCGGGTTTGTGCCGTCGTTGCTTGCTTGCAACGCAGCAGCGAACTTGAAGGAGTGGGCGGGCACTACGCGGTCGTCGTGATCGGCTGTGGTGACCAATGTTGCCGGATAGGCCGTGCCCGGCGTCAGGTTGTGCAGCGGCGAATAGCCTTTGAGGTATTCAAACATCTCTTTGCTGTCTTGGCTTGTGCCGTAATCGCTTGCCCAATTCCAGCCGATGGTGAACTTATGGTAGCGCAACATATCCATAACGCCTACCTGTGGAATGGCCACGCGGAAAAGTTCCGGCCGCTGGGTCATACAGGCGCCAACCAGCAGTCCGCCGTTCGAGCCTCCTGCTATTGCTATTTTTTTGCTGTTGGTGTATTTGTTTTCTATCAGGAACTCGGCCGCGGCGATAAAGTCGTCGAATACGTTTTGTTTCTTCATCTTTATTCCGGCCATGTGCCATTCTTCGCCATACTCGCCACCGCCGCGGAGGTTGGTTTGCACATAGATGCCGCCGTTCTCTATGAAGGGGATGCGTGAGGTGGAGAATCCCGGGTTGAGACTGATGTTGAAACCGCCGTATCCGTACAGGTAAACGGGGTTGTTCCCGTCTTTGACCAAGCCTTTCCTGTAGGTGATGAACATCGGTATTGATGTTCCGTCTTTGGAGGGATAGAACAGTTGTTCGGTAACAAAGTCGTCCGGGTTGAATTTTACTTTCGGGGCGCGGAGCAATTCGCTGGTGTTCTTTTCTATATCATATATATAGGTAGCGCCCGGATGGGTGAACGATGTAAATACGAAGAAACATTCCTTGTCTTCCTTGCTCCCGCTAAAGCCAACCGAGCCTAAGGAGGGCAGCGTGATCTCGTGCAGCGGCTTTCCTTCCAGGTCGTACACGTAAGCGTGGTTTGAAGCATCCTGGTCGTAGGTCAGTATGAACTTGTCGCCAACAACGTCTGTTCCGGACAGTACCGATTCCGATTCGGCGATAAACTCTTGCCAATACCTGCGCTCCGGCTTGCGGAGATCGGCTGCCATGATTTTGCCTTTGGGCGTATCTTCGTTGGTATAGAAATAGATCTTTTCGCCGATGTTTTCCACAAAGGAGTATTGGTTTTCCATCTCTGCGTCTTCGGCAATCAGCTTTACCGGAGCGTTTTTCAGGGTCAGGTCTTTGATGAATAGCCTGTTGCCGCGGCCCGCTCCCGATTCGTAGACGAACATCATCTTTTCGTCATCGCTCACGGCGGCATAGTAGAAGCGTTTCGGGTACGCCGGATTGCTGTACGTCAGCTCGTCTTTGGACTGCGGCTCTCCGAGTTTGTGGTAGTAGATCTTGTGGTTTTCGTTCACGTTGGAATATTCTTTTCCTTTCTCCGGCGAGTCGTAGGCGCTGTAATAGAATCCTTCGCCGTGCCAGCTTGCACCGGAGAACTTGGCCCACTCGATGTGGTCGCCGGTCAGTTCGCCGGTAGCCAGGTTCATGACGAATATCTCTCTCCAATCCGATCCGCTGCGCGAGAGGGTGTATGCCATGTACTTCCCGTCGTTGGAGAAGGAAATGCCCGACAGGGCCACGGTGCCGTCGTCGGACAACCGGTTAGGGTCAAGGACGATGCGGGGTTCGCTGTCCAGCGCGTCCTGTACGTAAAGTACGCTTTGGTTTTGCAGCCCGTCGTTTTTATAGAAGTAGTATTTGCCATGCTTCTTGAAAGGGGCGCCGATCTTTTCGTAGTCGGTCAGTTCCGTCAGGCGTTCTTTAAGTTTTTCCCTGAAGGGTATGCGGCTCAGATAGCCGGATGTTGTTTTGTTTTGGGCTTCCACCCATGCGGCTGTTGCTGCGGATGTGTCATCTTCCAGCCAGCGGTACGGGTCGGAAACTTCTGTACCGAAGTACACGTCTGTTGTGTCTACCTTTGCTGTTTCCGGGTAGTTCGGCTTTTGCGGGGCGCAAGATACGGCCATAATTCCAATGGATAATAAGATAATTTTATTCATAAACGATTCTCTATTAGTTATTGATAAAAACAAAGATATGCCATTTTTCCTAAATTTGCAGTTCCAACAATTGGAAAAGAATTAACTACATAGACAGAAAACCGGATGTTAAGCAAGTTGAAACTCAACCAACTCTATTTTAAGGACACGCAATTCGCCAACCTGATGCCTCACCGCATCTTCAATGTCCTGTTGATCGCCAACCCGTATGATGCTTTTATGCTGGAGGACGACGGGCGCATCGA
This sequence comes from Mediterranea sp. (in: CFB group bacteria), assembly GCA_031287715.1. Classification (GTDB taxonomy): domain Bacteria; phylum Bacteroidota; class Bacteroidia; order Bacteroidales; family Bacteroidaceae; genus Bacteroides. The sequence goes on along the minus strand of JAITSN010000089.1, from coordinate 13,305 downwards.
CGAGAAGATCTTCAATGAATACACTTCGCTTTCGTTGCGCTATCCACCGCGATTCTCCCAGGTATCGACCGAAGAGGAGGCGCTGGCCGTGCTGGAGGAAATGTCTTTCGATTTAGTTATCTGTATGCCCGGCACAGGCGATAACGACAGTTTCGATATAGGCCGCCACATCAAGGCCCGGTACGGAAATATTCCCATTGTTATCCTGACGCCGTTCAGTCACGGCATAACCCGGCGCATTGCCGACGAAGACCTGACGGCGTTTGATTATATCTTTTGCTGGCTCGGCAATACCGACTTGCTGGTGTCTATCATCAAACTGATCGAGGATAAGATGAACCTGCAACACGACGTCGAAGAAGTCGGAGTGCAGCTGATCCTGCTGGTCGAAGACGGCATCCGCTTTTATTCCTCCGTCTTGCCGAACCTTTACAAGTTTGTGTTGCAGCAAAGCCAGGAGTTTTCTACCGAAGCGCTGAATGCCCACCAGCGTACGCTCCGTATGCGGGGGCGATCGAAGATCGTGCTGGCGCGTACATACGAGGAGGCCATCGGCATTTACGACAAGTATAAGAATAATGTACTCGGCGTGGTTACCGATGTTCGGTTTCCGCGACGGGGACGCAAAGACGGCATGGCAGGCATCAGGCTCTGCGAGCATATACGCAATGCCGATCCGTTTGTCCCGCTGGTCATTCAGTCGTCCGAGACGGTAAACATGGCTCATGCCGGCAAGGTCGGCGCCAGCTTTATCGACAAGAACTCCAAGAAGATGGACGTGGACCTGCGCCAGGTTGTTTCGGATAACTTCGGCTTCGGCGATTTTATCATCCGCAATCCCGAAACGAAAGAAGAGATCGCCCGCGTGCACAACCTGAAGGAGCTGCAGAATATCATCTTTGCCATTCCGGCCGAATCGTTCCTTTACCACATCAGCCGCAACCACGTGTCGCGCTGGCTGTACTCCCGTGCACTGTTTCCCGTAGCAGAATTTCTGCGGCCCATCACCTGGCAAAGCCTGCAAGACCTCGACGCACACCGCAAGATCATCTCCGAGGCGATCGTCAAATACCGCAAGATGAAGAACCAGGGCGTGGTGGCTATCTTCAAGCGCGACCGCTTCGACCGCTACTCCAACTTCGCCCGCATCGGCGAAGGATCGCTGGGAGGCAAGGGCCGCGGCCTGGCCTTTATCGACAATATGGTGAAGCGCCATCCCGAATACGAAGAATTCGAGAACGCCCGTGTCGTTATCCCGAAAACGGTTGTGCTGTGTACCGACATCTTCGACGAGTTCATGGAAACGAACAATCTGTATCAGGTTGCCCTTTCGGATGCCGACGACGACGTCATCCTGCGCTACTTTCTGAAGGCCAAGCTCTCCGACCGCTTCATCGAAGACTTCTTTACGTTCTTCGACGTGGTGAAGTCGCCCATTGCCGTCCGCTCGTCGAGCCTGCTGGAAGATTCGCACTACCAGCCGTTTGCCGGCATATACAATACGTATATGATCCCTTATCTGGACGATAAGTACGAGATGCTGCGGATGCTGTCGGACGCCATAAAGGGTGTGTACGCCTCGGTATTCTTCCGCGACAGCAAGGCCTATATGCAGGCCACCTCCAACGTGATCGACCAGGAAAAGATGGCCGTCATCCTGCAAGAAGTAGTGGGCAACCCGTACGGAGACCGCTACTATCCCTCGATGTCGGGCGTGGCCCGCTCGCTGAACTACTATCCGCTGGGCGACGAAAAGGCCGAAGAAGGCACGGTGAACCTGGCCCTCGGATTGGGAAAATACATCGTAGATGGCGGAATAACGCTGCGCTTCTCGCCCTACCATCCCCACCGGGTATTGCAGACCAGCCAGATAGAGATCGCCCTGAAAGAAACACAGACCCGCTTCTACGCGCTCGACCTGAAGAACGCGGCACAGGAATTTTCTATCGACGACGGGTTCAATCTCCTCAAACTCCCCGTGAAAGAAGCCGAGAAAGACGGCGCCCTGCACTACATAGCCTCCACCTACGACCCCTGCGACGGCGTCATCCGCGACGGCCTTTACCCCGGAGGCCGCAAGGTGATCACCTTTGCCAACATGCTCCAACATAACGTCTTCCCCCTGGCGCGCATCCTGCAACTCGTGCTCCAACACAGCGCGCAGGAAATGCGCCGCCCCGTTGAGATCGAGTTTGCCGCCAACATGAGCCGCGAACACGACAAAGCCGGCACATTTTACCTGCTGCAAATCCGCCCGATAGTAGACGACAAAGCCGTGCTGGACGAAGACCTGGCAAAGATCCCCGACAACGCCGTCATCCTGCGCTCGGCCAACTCACTGGGGCACGGCGTGATAGAAGACGTATACGACCTGGTTTATGTCAAAACCGACGGCTACAGCGCATCCAACAACCCGCGCATTGCCGGCGAAATAGAAAAGCTGAACAAACACTTCCTCGATGCCGGCAAAGGCTACATTCTTGTAGGCCCCGGCCGGTGGGGCAGCAGCGACACCTGGCTGGGCATACCCGTAAAATGGCCCCACATCTCGGCGGCAAAAGTCATCGTTGAAGCCGGGCTGACCACCTACCGCGTCGACCCCAGCCAGGGAACACACTTCTTCCAAAACCTTACATCCTTCGGCGTAGGCTATTTCACCATCAATGCCTTCATGAACGACGGCGTATACAACCAGACATTCCTCGACGCGCAGCCTGCCGTGGAAGAAACCGCCCACCTGCGGCATGTACGCTTTGAAACCCCCATTGTGGTAAAGATGGACGGACGGAAAAAACAGGGCGTGGTGCTGATACCGCAATAACAGGTCTTTCAACGGATACTTTGCACCTTTCTTATCGGACAAAACCGTTTCCGCAATTTGTTAAATGGGATTTAATCTACTTCGATCAGGATGCCGATGTCGTTTATCCCTTTCAGGGATTCGTCCGGCATTTTATGGATAACTTTGAACGTATATGTTCCGGCGCGCGCCGGAACCCGGCCTAAGGATAAGGGGATCTGGTATAGTCCGGCCCATCCTGCGCCGTTCCATTGGCCGTCTCCGTCGGCCAGGATGAAGTTTAGGTTGAAGTGCCTCCATCGGGTTGAGTCCGGCATGTTGTGTTGGAGTATGGCGTTGAAATCCTGGTAAGGGTAGTTGGATTGGTTGCGGAGCAGGAAAGTTATTTCGGCATTGCCGGATATGGAATCCGGGATATGGAGGTGGAGTGCAACCGTATCGTCTTTGCCCCATCTTTCCTGCGGGAAATGGTGGTAGGCGTGGTAGGTGATATGATCCGTGCACGAAATCCATAGCATGGAGATCAGGATCAGGCAGATGCTTTTATGTGGTTTCATTCTCTCTGGGTTTTCTTTTCCCGTTTGGTTTCCCGTTGCTGTTTTTATTGTTGGGGTTGCGTTGGGGGTTGTTGTTTCCGGGTTTGTTGTTTCCGGGGTTGTTGTTCCACGGCCGGTTTGCCTGCTGCCGGTTGGGTTGATGTTGGCGCGCCTGTTGTTTTTGTTTCTGTTGTCCTTCATCTTGTTGCGGCTGGCTGTTGTTTCTTTTCTTGTTGCGGTTTCTGTTGGGGTCGCCTTTCTTTCCCCGGCGCCTGTCGAAGCGCGTCAGGCTTTCCTGTTCGAGCAGGTCGACGGGTTTCTTCGGTGCGGATTTGACTGTTTCTTCCGGCAGGGCGTCCGGCTTGATGCCTTTGCGGTTCATGGCGATGATTTCAAAGGCGCGCTTGCCGCTGATGGTAACTACATTGGCCGGGAAGTTCTTATCCGTGGAATAGGATATTTGGTTGTTCAGTATATCTGCTTTGAAGAAGTGGAATGTTGCGTCTTTGGTTTCCAGTTCGATTTCGCGCGAGGGCAGTCTTTTCTGCGCTTCCACGTAGCAGTCTATTTCGTAGTTTATGCAGCACTTCAGCTTGGCGCATTGCCCGGCAAGTTTTTGCGGGTTGAGCGAAACGTCCTGGAAGCGTGCTGCGTTGGTCGATACCGAAACGAAGCTCGTCATCCAGGCGGCGCAGCAGAGTTCGCGTCCGCAGGGGCCGATTCCTCCGATGCGTCCGGCTTCCTGACGCGCGCCGATCTGTTTCATTTCTATCCGCACCATAAATGCGTCGGCCAGCACCCTGATCAGTTGGCGAAAGTCCACGCGCTCGTCGGCAATATAGTAGAAGATGGCTTTGTTTCCGTCTCCCTGGTATTCCACATCGCCGATCTTCATGTTCATATTCAGGTCTTGGGCTATCTGCCGGGCGCGAATCATTGTACGGTGTTCTTTGGCTTTTGCTTCGGTGAATTTTTCCAGGTCTGTCGGTTTGGCTTTGCGGTAGATGCGTTTGATTTCCGCTTCCGGTTTCAGGCTTGCCTTCTTCATTTGCAGCAGGGCAAGGCGTCCGGTGAGCGTGACGACTCCAATGTCATGTCCCGGGCTGGCTTCTACGGCAACGATATCTCCTTTTTCGAGGGGGATCTTATTGCTGTTGCGAAAGTATCCTTTCCGTGTGTTTTTGAACTGAACTTCCACCATGCCGCCTTCTTCCGTATTGCCGGGTATGTCGGCAAGCCAGTCGTACGTGTTCAGCTTATTGTCTTGTCGGGAGCAGCCTTTGCAGCACAAGCCCCTGCTTCCATTATACAGTTTATAATCCATTTTCGTTCATTAAGTATTTTAACTCCGTGGCGGCTATATCTGCCGTTATTGTTTTAATAGTACAATCATTTTCAAAGAGAAATCAAAGAAGACCATCTTTACATTTACGTTTTTCTGCACATGCTTTTCGGCTTCGCTCATTTCGTTCATCAGCCCTGTTATGTTCCGTTCATTGATGAAGGGTGCGAACCGTGCGGCGAAGTTCTGTTCGTCGGGCATCATATATATCAGATCGGGATTGTGCAGGTTGTAGATAAAGTTTTCCCTGACCATGCGCTGGCAGTATTCCAGGAAGCTTTTCTGCCGTTCCCGTCCCAGACCTGCCACCTGCTCGCTCCATTGTTTCAGTTCTTTGATCCTGCGCTGGTAAGACAAGCGCATCAGGCTGACAAACAAGTCAAAGAAGAGTTGTTTGTCCTTGTTCAGGTGAATGGCTTCGAGTGCTTTGATGAAGTTGCCGTTTGCTACGCGCGCAATCGCCTTGCTTTCTTTCGGTTGTATGCCGTAGTTGTTTTCGAGGGTTCCGGCGATATCCTCTTCGTCTATTTTCTTCATATTGAAACGTTGCGCACGGCTGAGTATCGTGCCGAGTATCATATCCGGCGCTTCGGAAACCAGCAGGAAGACCGTCTTTCCGGGTGGTTCTTCAAGCAGCTTCAGCAGTTTGTTGGCGCATACCGGGTGCATTTTTTCCGGTAGCCAGAGGATTACAAATTTATACCCGCCTTCGCTTGATTTCAGGCTGAGCTTACGGGCTATCTCATCGCTTTCTTTGGCGTAGATGATGGCTTGGGAGTTTTCCACGCTTATCTCGTTCAGCCAATGGCTTAAACTGAAATAAGGGTTATTGATGACAAACCGGCGCCAGTCGGCAATATAGTCGTCGCACACATCTTTTTTCCCTTTGGCGCTTATGATCGGATAGACGAAATGCACGTCGGGATGAACCAGCTTGTTGAATTTGACACAGGACGGGCAGGCGCCGCAGGCATCGGCTTCCTTCCGGTTCGCGCAACAGATGAAACGGGCGTATGCAAGGGCAAGAGGTATCTTGCCGATTCCTTCAGGGCCGCAGATCAGCTGCGCATGAGGAATCCTTCCTTCATGCACTTCCTGTATGAGCCGTGCCTTGGCCGTGCCCTGCCCTATGACATCCCTGAAAAGCATACTTAATAGATTGTTTTGGCCACGTCTCTGATACTGTCTGCGGCGGCAATGGAATAAAAATGAATGCCGGACGCCCCATGCGCTATCAATTCCCGGCATTGGGCGATGCACCATTCTACGCCGACGCGGCGCACGGCTTCATCATTCTTGCATTTTGCAACTTCCCGCGTCAGATCTTCCGGCAGGTCTACCTTGAATGTTTTCGGGATCATGCTCAGTTGGGCCATCCGCGTGAGCGGCTTGATGCCCGGTATGATCGGAATATCAATCCCCGCCTCTTTAACTTTATCCACGAACTCGAAATACTTCCGGTTGTCATAAAACAGTTGGGTGACGGCATATTCGGCGCCGGCTTCGGCCTTCTTCTTCAGCCAGAAAATGTCCGTGTCCATATTCGGCGCTTCCTCATGCTTTTCCGGATAGCAGGCAACACCATACGAGAAAGGCGTTGCCGTGACTTTCATCTCGGAGCCGTCAACGAAAACACCCTTGTTGAATTGATTGATCTGCTCTTGCAGGTCAATGGCGTGCATATATCCGTCGGCCTCGGGGATGAATGACGATTCGTGCTTTGCCTTGTCGCCCCTGAGCACCAGCAGGTCGGTGATCCCCAGAAACTGCAAGTCGAGCAGGACATATTCCGTTTCCTCCCGCGAAAAGCCGCTGCACAGGATATGCGGAACGACGGTAATATCATATTTGTTCCGGATAGCGGCGGCGACGGCAACCGTCCCCGGGCGGCGGCGCAGCCTGTTCTGCCGGAACGTTCCATTGCCCAGGTCACTGTAGACATACTCGCTGCGGTGCGTAGTGATATTGATATATTTAGGATCAAATTCTCTTAAGGTATCTATCGTTTCGTATAATTTGTCGATTCCCGTTCCTTTCAGCGGCGGTAGAATTTCGTATGAGAAGGTTGTCCTCTGTGTATCTTGTATCAAATTGATGATTTTCATGCTTATTTTATTCGGATCTATACGATAAATATACATACTTGAGGCAAAAATACAAAAAAGCCTGGATTATCTTCGTCTTACTGTATATTTATTGAAGAGAGGGCCAAGCCCTGCACCGCAGCATTTTCCTGCCTGCGGCAGCATTGCAAAAATACAGGTTGGAGACAGCTCATTTATATCTTTCGTACTATATTTACCCCGTCATTCTTTAATGAAGTATAAATCGAAGTAAACCTGAACCTGCCGTGAAAAGACATCTTGTTACCCTTTTGGCCCTGGCTTGCATTTATCCTGTATATGCGCAGAACGCCAACGTGAGCATCCTCAAGTCCCCCATCAGAATCGCCGAACTGATTGCCCAAATCGAATCGCAAACAGACTATCTCTTTGTTTACAGTAAAAGAACGGTAGACGTACGGCGTACCGTAGTGGTCGGCGCAGAGAGGAAAAGCGTCGCCGCAATCCTGGAGGAAACATTCAGAGGAACAGGTATCCGTTATATTATGGAAGGCAACCATATCGTTCTTACCGGAAGCAAGGAAGAATCGCACCGGAAGCATACGCTAACCGTTGAAGGCATTGTGACGGACACGAAAGGCGATCCCGTCGCCGGAGCCAATGTTGTAGAGCAAGGCACCGATGCCGGTACGATTACAGATGCCGGCGGCCGTTTCCGGATAAACATGACCGGCGGCGGCAACACACTCGATGTGTCTTACGTGGGCTATAAGGCTCAAACCGTCCCTGTCGACGGAAGAACACAGCTGACTGTCCGCATGGAAGAAGAAGCCCAGGCCATTGAAGCCGTAGTCGTTACTGCGATGGGGATTGCAAAGAAGGAAGCGTCGCTCACCTGCTCCACACAACGCATTGAGAGCAACGAACTTGTACGGGCAAAAGATCCCCATATGATCAACACACTATCCGGCAAGGTATCCGGCGTGCAAATTAACCGAAGCTCATCGGGGCCGGGCGGATCCGTCAAGGTCAGTATCCGGGGAAGCCGGTCCGTCAATGGGAACAACCAACCTTTATACGTGGTCGACGGGATGCCCATATTAAACAGTGCTACCGAACAGGTGTTTACCATCCTTGGAGGCGTGGCCGACTCCGGCAACAGGGACGGCAGCGACGGCATATCAAACCTCAATCCGGAAGATATTGAAAGCATCCACATCCTTAAAGGGGCATCAGCAGCAGCCCTGTATGGGTCACAGGCAGCCAACGGAGTCATCATGGTCACAACCCGGAAGGGCCGGGACGGCTTTAAAAGAATAACCCTCTCCTCCAGCCTTACTTTCGACCGGCCCGCAACGCTGCCCAAGCTCCAAAACAGCTACGGAACGGATGCGAACAAAACAAGCTGGGGCGAGAAGGCAGCGCTTAAGGATGACAAAAACGCAGAACGTTTCTTCCGGAGAGGAAGAAACGCTATCCATGCACTTACACTCACCGCAGGGAATGAAACCATCCAAACCTACTTCTCCTACGGAAATACCCGCGGGGAAGGCATCATCAAGGGAAACTCGCTGAACAGGCACAACCTGAACGTCCACCAAACAGCAACCTTATTCTCCGGACGGCTGAAGTTGGACGGCAACCTCAACCTGATCCGGCAGACGATCAGGAACCGCCCCGTAACGGGAGGATACTACCTCAACCCGCTGGTTGGCCTGTATGGATTTCCAAGAGGCGAAAGTATGGAAAGGTACCGCACGGACTTTGAAACATACGACCCCGAAAGAAGAATGAATGTTCAAAGCTGGCACACCCGGATAACCGGCCTGGAACAAAACCCATACTGGCTCATCAGGCGCGTCCTGAGTGACGACAAGCGCTACCGTACAATCGCCGGCCTAAGCGCAACGCTGAAGATCAACCCGCAGATAAGCATCCAGGCCCGCGGTACGGCCGACTACATCAGCGACAACTTCAAACAAAAGATGTACGCATCTACCGCTGCCGACCTCGCGGGGATCTATTACCCGGATGGCTCCGGCACCGGATACCCGAACGGCCGTTATATCCATCAGAACCGCTCAGAACTACTCCTTTATGGAGACGTCATGGCCTTGGCCGACTATGCCCGGGGACGGTGGACGGCCAACGGAGCCATAGGCGCAAGCATCAACCACACCAGCGTCAACTCCCTGTACTTAGATTCCCGGACGGCATCCTTATACTACCCGAACGTATTCACCGTCTCCAACATAGTGATGAACACCAATGCGCACATTGACGAGAGCATCGACAAACGCCGTGAGATACAGTCACTGCTGGCAACAGCGCAGCTCGGTTGGAACAAAAGGATCTATATCGACCTCACCGCCCGCAACGACTGGTCTTCGACCCTCGCCGGCACACAGAACCGGAGCTACTTCTATTCCTCCGCCGGACTGTCGTGGATCATCAGTAACACGCTGCAGATGCCACCTTGGGTATCATCCGGAAAAGCCGGCGCCTCCTGGGCGCAAGTGGGAAACGACCTGCCGCCCTTTTACAGTAAACCCGAAGACCACATCATGGCAGGCGGAGCAATTCAAGGCAACGACCGCGCTCCGTTCGACGTACTCAAGCCCGAATTGAGCATCTCCATCGAGCTTGGCACAGAATGGAAACTCTTCAACCGGCGACTGGAACTTAGCCTTGCCTTTTATAAAACAAACACCCGGAACCAGCTGCTCACACTGCCTTCCTCCGCCGGCGCCAAGTACAAATACTACATGGTCAATGCAGGAAACATAGAAAACAAAGGATTGGAAGCAACAGTGAACGCCATTCCGGCCATACACGCGCCTTTCAGCTGGGAAACAGGCATCACCTTCTCGGCCCATAAAAACAAGATCGTCAAGCTGCACCCGAGCCTGAACAGCTTCATCTATGGCGACGAAGGATTCTCCATGAGCTATGCCATGCGACTGAAGGAAGGCGGATCATTCGGGGACATCTACGGCTGGAAGTTCGACCGCAATGCCGATGGAACACTCAAGCTGAACGCGAAAGGACTCCCACTGACCACCGGAAGCGGAAATACCGAAAAGACAGGCAACTGTAACCCCCGCTGCATGATGGGCTGGAGCAATGAATTAACCTGTAAGGGCATCGTACTGTACATCCTCATAGACGCCAGGATTGGAGGCGACGTCTTCTCGCAAACGCAGGCCGAGCTGGACTACAGGGGCGTCAGCGCCAACACAGCCGAAGCACGCGGGAAAGGGTACGTGGAGATCAAAGGGCAACGGTTCACCGACGTAGAATCATTCTACAAACACGCCGGCACACGCAACGGTACCATTACGGAATACTATATGTACAGCGCCACCAACATCCGCCTGCGTGAGCTATCCTTAGGATACACACTCCCAAAGAGCCTCCTTGAAAGAACAAAGCTATCCGGCGCCATCGACCTCTCACTTACAGCACGTAACCTCTTCTTCTTCCACAAAGCCGCCCCCTTCGATCCGGATACCGTTATGTCCACAGGCAACAGCTGCCTGGGCGTCGACGTCTTTGGCCTGCCGGCCACCCGAAGCATCGGCTTCAACATCAAGTTCACATTCTGATAACAACATAACCCATGAATAACAATCGTTCCATCACTGCCCGGTGGTTGCTGGCAAGCACTGCCTGGCTATTGTCATGCACAGCCCCTTTTAAGAGCTACAATACGGACAATACCGGTTTCCCCCATACCAAGCAAGAATACGACCTCAACAGGTACGGGTTGAACATGCTGATCATCCAGAAAGGCATCTACTTTAACTACGACTGGGGAGGAGGTGTAAACTGGCCTTTCCAAGTCATGCAGAACCTGACGGCAGACATGTTCTGCGGCTACTTCCATGACTGCACCAAAGAATTATTCGCCAAAAATTCAGTGTATAACTTAGACGAAGGCTGGACCTCAAGCAACTGGATCAACACCTATGGTTACATCATGCCCGCCATCCATAAGTCCGAAGCCATAAACAGCCAAGCCGGCATGACACCCTTCCTCGGGATCACCAAGATCCTCAAGGTAGCCGTCATGCACCGCATCGCCGACCAGTACGGCCCGTTAGTCTATTCCCGCTTCGGGACCGATACCGGCTCCGACCCCGAAACACTCCAAGAAGCGTATCATCAATTCTTCGCCGACCTTGAAGAAGGTATCCGGTTGATACAAACGTTCATCACAACCAACCCGGGAACAGAATCCTTCCATAAATTCGATCTCCTGACCCGGACAAAGACATACGACGAATGGCTGCGCTTTGCCAATTCATTGCGGCTGCGCTTAGCCATCCGCATCTCCAACGTAGACCGCGTAAGAGCCGGAAGTGAGACCCGGAAATGCTTCCAATCCGGCATCGGATTCCTCCAGGCCGGCACGCACCTCATATCCGTTGATGCCGCTTCCGGTATATACACAAATCCCCTGGGAGAGATCAACAAGTCCTGGGGAGAAGTATTCATCAATGCCAATATGCAATCCTTTCTCACAGGATACGAAGACCCCCGCCTGCCCAAGTACTTTGAAACCGCAGAAGGCAATAGCAAAGTCATCAATAAGGAAGACCGCATCAGCTACCGCTTCCCCATAGAAAGAACCTATGCCGGTATCCGCCAAGGCATTAACGTTAAGCATGGAAACTACAGCCGTCATGCCAAAAGCACAGTCGCCAAAAACACAAACGCCATACTGATGACCCCCGCAGAAGTCTGGTTCCTGCGAGCCGAAGCCGCCCTCCGGAACTACACCACAGAAAGCCCGGGAAGCTGCTACGAGAACGGCATACGTGCGTCACTCTCACAGTGGGGGGTGGGCAATAGCATCAACAGCTACCTGAACAGCAATAAAACGCCGGCCGGCTATAAAGACGCCTTTGAAAGCCGGTTCGATATAAGCGCTGCAACCGGCATCACACCCAAATGGAATGATGACGAACCGGACCAAAGAAAGCTGGAGCGCATCATCACCCAAAAGTGGATCGCATCCTATCCGGAAGGCGTAGAAGCATGGAGTGAGCAACGGCGTACAGGATACCCAAAGCTCTTCCCCGTAAAAGAAAACAACAGCAACGGTACAATAGATACCGGCATCATGATACGCCGTATACCCTTCCCGGCAACCCTCCGGAGCAGCAATCCCTGTCAATACGACACACTCCTGAAACATCTCGGCGGAGCCGACAACGGAGGCACCCGGCTTTGGTGGGACGTTGGGTATAACATCTTATAATACCCCCTTCATTTACCATCTCTTCATTTACCACTTACCATCTCTTCATTTACCATTTACCATATACCATTTACCATTTAATACCGGCGTAGATTATAAATGGTATTAAATGGTAAATGGGTAAATGAAGCCGGCTGCTTTATTTTTTAGCCATGTGCTGTTCTTCGAGCCGGTACTTTCTGATGATTGCCCGGCTACAGTCTGACGGGATATTGAAATACTCCGGCAGGGACGATTTCATGATGCGTTTGGTTACGATCTTGCGGCTTTTGTAATTGGCAAAGTATCCCAGGTATGAGTTTAGCACGCTGCGTTGCTGCTCAAGCCAACGCACGTCAGGAAGGATATTTGCTGTTCTGTATCTGTCTATCTCTTCGGATATGCGGGTTACGGCCTTGTTGAAGCTCTTTACGGAACGGTTTCCGGCATAGCGGCGGTAGGGTTTGATCACGCTTCCCAGAAAAGGGGCGCCTTTCCGGCATTCTTGCAGGTAGATTTTTTTGGGATGAAGGATCAGCTCCAGGTCCCGGCTCAGGAAGTCGCGGATAAGGGGTACCAGCTCCCGCAGGAATGTTTTGCTCGGGTGCACGATAAAGAAATCGTCGGCATAGCGCCCGTAGTGTTTGCAGCACAGCGTGTGTTTTACAAATACGTCCAGCTTGTGCAGGTACAGGTTGCTGAACAGTTGCGACGTGAGGTCGCCGATGGGTAATCCTACGCCCGGAGGGGTAGTCAGCAGGCTTTTTGACGGGGGCAGGCCGTACCATTCGGACAGTTTTCCGCGTATGTTGCAGCCGTCGGCAGGATCCCAGTAGATGATCCGGCTCAGCAGGTACATCAGCGTGTCTCTGTCTACCCCGCTATTCCGTTTGTGGTCGAAGTCAGGGTGCAGTTTCCAATGCCGGTTCAGTGTGTTTTCTACCAGCACATAGAGTTTGTGCCGGTTTATGCTCATGAAGAAGTCTTTAACATCGAGTTTCAGCACCCAGGCTTGCTGCCGGTAGTTGTCCGTACAGCTGCGTATGTGGTGTTCGAAACGGTTTATGCCCAGCGAAGTTCCTTTGCCTTTCCGGCATGAATAGCAATCGTAGATCATCCTCAGGTCGAAGATCGGCGACAGGTAGTTATAAAGCAAATGGTGTATTACGCGGTCGCGGAATTGCGAGGCAAAGACTTCCCGTTTTACCGGATGGTCGACCATGAAGCAGATTGCCGGCGAAGGGGCATACGTCCGCTCTTTGATTTCTTCATACAGTTCTACCAAGTTGTGTTCGCAGTTCATCTCGAATGCCAGCTGGCTG
>JAITSN010000073.1 GCA_031287715.1 Mediterranea sp. (in: CFB group bacteria) | reverse complement strand
TATAAAGGTTGCAGCGGCTTCCCTTTGATAAAGACAATGCCTGCCGTATATTACAGGCATGCACCTGTTTACTACTTACTCTTTCCCGACAGGAAATACACACAAAACGTGCAAGGAATAGAGTCCGACTGCAACGATATATTCTATTTCGAGGGGAACAAATGTGGCGATTTGATAGTAGAACAGCCCTGGAGCGTGGATGAAGTGATGAACCTGTATAGATCCGAGTACGGAAATTCTCCTGACATAAAATTATATATAGAGGTATCTTGGAGCTATATAGGGCGAATGACGGAAGTTATTCAGTATATGCATCATTATCAGGACATGCCATTCCAATCCTTTTATGGAATGATCCTGCCGGGAGAAGAATTGAGAGGAAACATTTCTCTTCCGTTATTGGCAATCCCGTCCGTGCTTGATAATAATAGGTATTATTCCAAACGACGATAAAAGATTTTTTTTCTTTGAAACGCCATTCTGAGGCTTCTGTGAGGCTTCAAATTTTTTTGAAGGTCTTCCCGCCACGGGACGGGGCTTCAAATTTTTTTGAAGGTCTTCCCGTCACGGGACGAGGCTCCAAATTTTTTTGAAGCGTTTTTCCGCCACGGGACGAGGTTCCAAATTTTTTTGAAACGTTTTCCCGCCACCGGACGAGGCTTCAAATTTTTTTGAAGGTCTTCCCGCCACCGGACGAGGCTCCAAATTTTTTTGAAGCCTCACTAAAGGTCTCAAATGGCGTTTTGTGGTTTGGCGAAGCCTCATCTGAGGCACAAAAGGCGCAGCCGCGTTAGTGACAGCAGCGGAAAGCCCGGAGCGGAGCAAAGCGAAGCGAGGACTTGCAGCGGATGGCGCGGGCCGGAGGCAACGCCCAAGCAATACGGCTACAACAGGGCTACAACAGGGCTGTTTTGGTATAAATTTGTATATTTCATTATCTTTGTCTCCGCATTTTAAAAGAATTCATTCGTTGTACAACAAAAGATTACCGTTATGGAATACAGTTTCAGGGAGATTGAAAAGAAATGGCAAAAAAGGTGGGTGGAAGATGGCACGTACCGGGTAACAGAAGATGGTTCGAAGCAGAAATTCTACGTACTCAATATGTTTCCTTACCCGTCGGGGGCCGGGTTGCACGTCGGGCACCCGCTGGGATATATCGGGTCGGACATTTATGCGCGCTACAAACGCCTGCGGGGTTTCAACGTGCTTAACCCGATGGGATACGACGCCTACGGTCTGCCTGCCGAACAGTATGCCATTCAAACGGGGCAGCACCCGGCCGTCACCACGGAAGAAAATATCAAACGCTACCGCGAACAGCTGGATAAGATAGGGTTTTCTTTTGACTGGAGCCGCGAAATCCGGACGTGCGACCCGGTGTATTATAAATGGACGCAATGGGCGTTCATCCGGATGTTCGGCAGTTATTACTGCAACGACAGGCAACAGGCGCGGCCGATCGACGAGCTGGTTGCGGCTTTCGAGCGGGCAGGAACGGAATCGCTTCGTGCGGCATGTGGCGAAGGGATGGAATTTACCGCCGAAGAGTGGAAATCGTATGATGACCGGCGGAAGCAGGAAGTGCTGATGAACTACCGCATAGCGTACCTTGGCAACACGATGGTGAATTGGTGTGAAGGGCTGGGCACGGTGCTGGCCAACGACGAAGTGATCGACGGGCTTTCCGAGCGCGGCGGGTTTCCGGTTGTTCAAAAGGTGATGCGCCAATGGTGTTTGCGCGTATCGGCCTATTCACAGCGTTTGCTGGACGGATTGGAGGGTATCGACTGGACCGAATCGCTGAAGGAAACGCAACGCAACTGGATCGGCCGCAGCGAAGGCGCCGAAATGCAGTTCAGCGTAAAGAATAAGGATCTGGAATTTACCATATTCACCACCCGCGCCGATACGGTATTCGGCGTCACCTTCATGGTCTTAGCCCCCGAAAGCGAGCTTGTTGCGCCATTGACCACGCCCGAGCGGAAAGCGGAAGTGGAGGCTTACCTGCAACGTACGAAGAAACGCACCGAACGCGAACGCATGGCCGATCGTAGTGTGAGCGGCGTGTTTTCGGGGAGCTATGCCGTTAATCCGCTGACCGGCGAAGCCATTCCGGTATGGATCAGCGATTACGTGCTGGCCGGATACGGCACGGGGGCCATCATGGCCGTGCCGGCACACGATAGCCGCGACTATGCGTTCGCCAAACACTTCGGGCTTGAAATACGTCCGCTGATTGAAGGCTGCGACGTGTCCGAAGAAAGTTTCGATGCCAAAGAAGGCATCCTGATCAATTCGCCCCGGCCGGGCAGTCCCGAAGGCGGGTTGGTGTTGAACGGCCTGACCGTGAAGGAAGCGATCGGCAAGACCAAACAATACATCGCCGGAACCGGATTGGGAAAAGTGAAAGTGAACTACCGCCTCCGCGACGCCATCTTCTCCCGTCAACGCTATTGGGGCGAACCGTTTCCGGTGTACTATAAGGACGATATGCCTCGTATGATTGACGAAGAAAGCCTGCCGCTGAAGCTTCCCAAGGTAGACAAATACTTGCCTGCCGAAACCGGAGAGCCTCCGTTGGGCAACGCTACAAGTTGGGCATGGGACACGGTTGGCAAGCAGGTTGTCGAAAACAACAAGATAGATAATCTTACCGTGTTTCCGCTGGAGCTGAACACCATGCCGGGGTTTGCAGGCTCTTCGGCTTATTATTTGCGCTATATGGATCCGGGGAACAACGATTGCTTGGCCGCGCAGGATGCTATCGGCTATTGGGAAAACGTGGATCTGTATGTGGGCGGCACGGAACATGCCACGGGGCATTTGATCTACTCCCGCTTCTGGAATAAATTCCTGTTCGACACGGGCGCGGCCATCAAGGAAGAACCGTTCCGGAAACTGATCAACCAGGGTATGATCCAAGGCCGCAGCAACTTTGTTTACCGCATCAAAAACACCAATACCTTCGTGTCGCTGAACAAAAAAGACGCATACGATGTAACCCCGCTGCACGTTGATGTGAATATCGTATCGAACGACGTCCTCGACGTTGATGCTTTCAAGGCATGGCGCCCCGAGTTCGCCGATGCCGGGTTTATAGCGGAAGACGACGGGCGGTACATCTGCGGCTGGGCGGTTGAAAAGATGAGCAAATCCATGTTCAACGTCGTAAACCCGGACGTTATTATAGAAAAATACGGGGCGGACACGCTGCGCATGTACGAGATGTTTCTCGGGCCGCTGGAACAATCCAAGCCTTGGGACACAAACGGCATCGACGGCGTTTACCGTTTCATGCGCAAATTCTGGTTGCTGTTCTACAACCGCACGGGAGGATTTATAGTGACTGATGAACCCGCCACCAAAGACGAACTCAAATCGCTGCACAAACTGATCAAGAAGGTGACGGGGGACATCGAACAGTTCTCGTTCAACACTTCGGTAAGCGCCTTTATGATTTGCGTAAACGAATTATTTGCGCTGAAATGCAGCAAGAAAGACGTATTGGAACAGCTCATCATCGTTCTTTCCCCGTTTGCACCCCACATCTGCGAAGAATTATGGGAGACACTGAACTACAAGTCCTCCGTTTTCGATGCGCAATGGCCGGCATATAACGAAGAATATCTGAAAGAAGATGTTATAAACTATACCATTTCTTTCAACGGCAAAGCGCGTTTCACTATCGAGTTTGCCGCCGATGCCACGAACGAAACCATCCAGGCTGCCGTACTGAACGACGAACGCTCGCAAAAGTGGATGGAAGGGAAGCAGCCGAAGAAGGTGATCATTGTACCCAAAAAAATAGTAAACGTTGTCATCTAAAAAAAGTATAAGTCTATGTATAAACTTACTAAATCCGGTATCCTGCGCGAACTAAGAGACTTGATCTTTATCACATTCGGGCTTTGTTGCTACGCAATGGGTTGGGCGGCATTCTTTATACCCTACCAGATAACCACGGGCGGCGTAACAGGTATCTCGGCCATCATTTTCTATGCCACGGGATTCCCCCTGCAATACAGTTATTTCACCATCAATGCCATACTCATAGCGTTTTCCATTAAAATACTCGGCACCAAGTTCACCATCAAAACCGCCTTCGCCATCTTCATGCTTACCTTTCTCTTGGGATTCTTCCAACAGATGATAGGAGATACGAAAATCATCGGCGACGGACAGGAATTTATGGCGTGTATCGTCGGGGCGGCATTGTGCGGGCTTGGGCTGGGCATCGTGTTTATCAACAACGGAAGCACCGGTGGAACGGATATTATTGCCGCCGTGGTAAACAAATACCGCGACATCACGTTCGGCCGCATGATACTCTACTGCGACATCATCATCATTTCTTCCTGCTATTTTGTTTTTGAAGATTGGAAAAGGGTGGTGTTCGGCTTTGTGACGCTAATCGTTATCAGCTATATCCTGGATATGATCATCAACAGCGCACGCCAATCCGTCCAATTCCTCATTTTCTCGAAAGAATACCGGAAGATAGCCGACCGGATCATCTCGGACACCCATCGCGGGGTAACCGTACTGGATGGAACCGGATGGTACAGCAAAAACGATGTGAAGGTGCTCGTTGTACTGGCCAAGAAAAGCCAGTCGGTAATCATATTCCGGTTAGTAAAAGACACCGACCCCAACGCTTTCATTTCTCAAAGCTCGGTCATCGGGGTATATGGCGAAGGATTCGATAGCATAAAAGTAAAATAAATACCATGAAACAAAAAATCGTTTTCGCAACCAACAATCCGCACAAGTTGGAAGAAGTATCTCAAATCCTGGGAGATAAAATAGAAATACTGAGCCTTAAAGACATCCACTGCGACGTGGATATTCCAGAAACAGCCGATACGCTGGAAGGAAACGCGCTGCTCAAAGCGGAATACATCCACAAAAGCTACGGGCTTGATGTCTTTGCCGACGATACAGGCTTCGAAATAGAAGCACTGAACAATGAGCCGGGCATTTACTCCGCACGCTATGCAGGCGACGGCAAAAGCGCGCAAGCCAATATGCTGAAAGTCCTCGAAAAGCTGGAAGGCATCGACAACCGCAAAGCGCAGTTCCGTACCGTTATTGCGCTTTTCATGGATGGCAAAACACATCTTTTTGAAGGAATAGTAAAAGGAACAGTTATCAAAGAGAAAAGGGGAGAAGCCGGCTTCGGATACGATCCGATCTTCGTGCCCGAAGGATACGGAAAAACATTTGCCGAATTGGGCAATGATGTAAAGAATGAAATCAGCCACCGCGCCATCGCGATTAAAAAACTGAATTCTTTTTTAATGGACAATTAAGAAGTCCGCTGCTATATCTAACACTTTGAAATATTACGGAAACGAAGGATATAACGGGTAAAGAGGATAAAAAACGGGGTGGCTCATTAAACGTTCGTTTAATGAGCCACAAATATACCCCTTTCACCCAATAGTGCAAATTATAGAACAACTAATTCTTCTTACCCCTCACACTCGCCCTGTTGATCGGTGTTCTCACATTGCTTCCCTAATATAAAAAGTGATCTTTTTCAGATACGTCAGCGCGCTTGCACCTGTGGCTCATTAAACCAACGTTTAATAAGCCACACAGGAAGCACAATGAAGCCTGCTTCTATATGTAGCTTTCACGTACAACAACAAAACAAACAGAACTTTAGAATGTATAAATGTTTATCAATCAGTATTGCGCTATACGTAGCGGCATTGCTGCAATGGCTAACCCAATCAAGTAACCATGGCAAGGAAAACTGAAAAAATCATAGCCTCTTTATTGTGGTGGGCGTTTTTTGCTATAACCATTATTCTGTTTGTTCTTTTATAGAACTGATTACAGAGCGCTGCGTTGGTAGCTATCTTTATGATCACTTGAAAAACAGGATGATATTACAGTCCTAATTTCTCGGATATTTCCAACATTCGCTTGATGGGTTTCACTGCTTTTTTCGCTATTTCAAGATCTACTTCTATCTCCGGGTGCTCGTATTTCAGGCAGTGATAAAGTTTCTCCAACGTGTTCAACCGCATAAAGCTACATTCGTTACATGCGCAGGTGCTGTCGTTGGGCGGCGCCGGAATAAATGTTTTATCAGGCGACTGTTTTTGCATCTCATGCAAGATGCCCGATTCGGTGGTAACGATAAATGTCTGTGCATCGCTTTTCGTCGCGAACTTCAAAAGGGCGGCCGTAGAACCTATAAAGTCCGCCAGCTTCAAAACCGTGCTTTTACATTCAGGATGAGCCAGCACCAAGGCATCCGGATGCTTCGCTTTCAGTTCCACGATCTTCTCCACAGAGAACTGTTCGTGCACATGGCAGGCACCATCCCAAAGCAACATATTCCGGTTCGTAATTGAGTTAATATAATTTCCAAGGTTTCGGTCCGGCCCAAAGATAATCTTCTCATCTTCGGGAAAACTTTCCACGATCTGCCGGGCATTGGTAGAGGTAACCACCACATCCGTCACCGACTTAACTGCCGCAGTCGTATTCACGTAAGATATAACGGTGTATCCGGGATGCTCTTTGACAAACTGCGCAAACCGGTCGGCAGGGCAGCTGTCAGCCAATGAACAACCGGCGTTCACATCAGGGATAAGCACCTTCTTATCCGGACAAAGCACCTTTGCCGTCTCGCCCATAAAATGAACGCCGCACAATACGATGATGTCAGCGGTGGTTTTCGCCGCCCATTGGGCCAACGCCAAGCTGTCTCCAACATAATCGGCTATATCTTGTATTTCACCCTTTTGGTAGTAGTGGGCCAGGATAACAGCGTTTTTCTGTTTCTTGAGTTGATTGATCGCCGTTTCCAAGTCATTATTCTTTTCTCCTCTTTTCATTATTAGTATTTATTTTTTTTGGTTGAAAATAAAATCCATGGTAGTTATAATAGCCTGTTAATAGTGTTATTAAATAAATTGAATAGCTCTTGTTTCTTAAACATATGAGTCTTTATATTGCAGTTATAAGCAGGTATTAACAATGCAAAAAAGCTATTCTATATTGATTATCAAACATCTTTTATATGGCTTCAACCGGTTGTTGATAAACGACAAAGTTAAAAACTTTATGTTCTAACCGTTCCGTTGGCAAGTTAAAAAAGTGTTTGAAATACAATTGAAAATATCCGTGAAGTTCTTTGGATTGTTCATTTCACCATAACTCTACATATAATAACCGGATTTCAAAATAATAATCGATGATTTCTTTCAAAGGTTATCAGCAAGTTTTGCACTGTTTCCCACAGGTCTTTTCACTAAACAACATACTTTTGTTGAAAACTTAAAAGCTATGCGCAAGTTAAAAATAACAGAGTTGAACAGAATAACGCCCGAAGAATTTAAAAAGGTTCCTAAGCTGCCTTTGGTGGTAGTGCTGGATGATGTTCGGAGTCTTCACAATATAGGTTCTGTATTCAGAACATCTGATGCTTTTTGCATCGAACGTATCTATTTATGTGGCATTACCGCTGTTCCTCCGCATCCCGAAATACATAAAACGGCATTGGGTGCAGAGTTTACGGTAGATTGGAAATACATGAAGAATACGGTTGATGCCGTTGAAGAACTCAAAAAAGAAGGATACATTGTCTATTCGGTGGAACAAGCCGAAGGAAGCACAATGCTCAACGAACTAACCTTGGACAGCTGTAGAAAGTACGCCGTTGTTGTGGGAAACGAAGTGAAAGGCGTGAAGCAGGAAGTCATCGATCATTCCCATGGATGTATCGAAATACCTCAGTACGGCACTAAACATTCAATGAACGTGTCGGTCGCTGCCGGAATTGTGATATGGGAAATCTTTAATAAGTTGAAAATAGAAGATTAGAGTTGCCCGTTTTCTACTAACAATATGACTCGTTCGATAAGTTTATCTTCTCCCAGCGGGTCGTATTCTTTTTTGAGGCTGGCGCCGAACAGTCCTGCAAAGGCTTGGTAGACGCCCGCTTTGAATGGCCCCATAAAAGCCTTGACCAATTCATAGGAAGATTGATTGGCTTCCCTGTCTACTAATTTAATAAGGAGTTTGCCTTGCGAAAACGATAAGGTTTTCAGCCGGGCGGTATACTGTTCTTTCAGTCCTTTTTCTACCCGTTTGATGTGTTTTTCTTTTTCCTTTTTGTTGGGCAGGGTTTCCAGATACTCGTATGTTTCAATAATAATGCGCCGTACGTCTTTGGCGATGGGCAATGTCTTTTTCACATTGTGCACCAACCGGTCATATTCCTTTCTTTCCTTTTCATTCTTGAATTTAAGCGGTTTGAAAATAAGTACTTCCCTCAGTTGGACGCAAGGAATCGTGTCGCCTTCGTACACACACACCGGAACAAGATAAATTTTGTCCTGCTGCTTGTCCTGTGCACAACAGAAAGATGATCCTGCAATAATAAACAGGCTAATGGATAGGTTAAATCGCTTAATCATGGATACAAAAATAATCCTTATTTTTGTAACGCTGATTGATAGAGTGATCCTTTAGTTGATAGATAATGAGGTTTTATAATAGAACACAGGAGCTGGAGATGCTTGGCCGGAACTTGGAACAGTCCCGGAAAAGCTCTTTCTTTACCGTTATGGTAGGGCGCCGACGTATAGGTAAAACATCGCTGTTGCTGGAATATATAAAGCGGGACAGGTATTTGTACTTGTTTGTTTCACGTAAAAGTGAGCCGTTATTGTGTTCGCAGTTCCAAAAAGATGCGAGCGAGATGCTGGGTATGCAACTATCGGGAACGGTTACACAATTCAGGGATATATTCGAGCAGTTGCTTGTTTTTGGAATGCAAGAACATTATACCCTTATCATAGATGAGTTTCAGGAGTTTGATAACGTGAATTCCTCCATCTTCAGCGACATCCAAAACCTTTGGGATCAATATAAAGACCGTACAAAGATTAACTTTATTGTTTGCGGCTCGATCTATTCGATGATGATGAAGATCTTTGAGAACAGGAAAGAACCCCTGTTCGGGCGATTGACTTCAAAGATCATATTGAAACCCTTTGCGGTAAGTGTGATCAAAGAAATTTTGAACGATTATAATCCCCATTATACTTCCGACGACTTGCTTTGCTTGTACATGCTTACGGGCGGCGTGCCCAAATACATTGATTTGTTGATGGAAGCCGGAGCTGTTACCCGTTCCGAAATGCTCAACAAGGTTACAAGTCCCGATTCGCCGTTTATAAGTGAAGGCAAGGACTTGTTGGTTTCCGAATTTGGAAAAGAATACGGAACCTATTTTTCTATCCTTCAACTTGTCGCTTCCGGCAAGACTGCCCAAAGTGAAATAGATTCCATTATAGGCAAGAATACCGGATCCTATCTGGCCAACTTGGAGAAAGAATATTCCCTTATCCGTAAGAATAAACCCATGTTTTCCAAACCTGAAAGCAGGAAAACCCATTGGAATATGGACGATAACTATCTCCGGTTCTGGTTTCGGTTTATCTATCCCAACCAGTCGTTGATAGAGATGGGCAAACACAATTTGTTGCGCGAATATGTAGAAAAGCATTATGAACAATACAGCGGTCTTTTTTTGGAGAAATATTTCAGGAACAAGATCGCAGAAGACGAACGGGTGACCAACATCGGAAACTATTGGGACAATAAAGGCGAACATGAGATTGATATTATTGCCTTGAACGATCTGGATAAAACAGCTACGGTCATTGAGATAAAACGGAACCCAAAGAAAATAAACCTTGATCAACTTCGCATAAAAGCCAATATACTGAAGAAAGAACTGGCCGGCTATCAGGTGGAACTGAAAGGCTATTCCATGGAAGATATGTAAGATAAAACAACCAAATAACCAAATAATTACTCGACAACTATGAATGAAATGAAAACAGGTATCCTTACTCTGTTCTTTTTATCCATGCCTGTTCTTTTCCTGTCTGCCCAGCATACGGTTGAGCCGGACTTGGGAGAAGAAGTACTGGAGCAACTCACCGAAAACAATGAAGACGAAGTATACAGCTGGGAAAACGAAATTGAAGACCTTTATGATCTGATCCGGGAACCTCTCAATTTAAACGCTGCAACAAAAGAGCAACTGGAGCAGTTTTCTTTTTTAAGCGAACTGCAGATAGAAAACATATTGGCTTACTTATACATCAACGGGCAGATGAAAACCATCTACGAATTGCAGACGGTTGAAGAAATGGACAAGAAAACCATTGAACTCCTTCTTTCTTTTGTTTGTGTTCAGCCGGTTGCGGAAAAAGAACCCCTGCCTTCCATAAAAGACATCTTCTCCTACGGAAAGAACGAAGTATTGACACGGGTCGATATTCCTTTCTACAGACGGAACGGATATAGTACCTCTTATCTTGGGCCTCCCCTTTACAATTCGCTGCGCTACGGCTTTCGTTATAAAGACCGGATTTACGCAGGCATTACGGCGGAGAAAGACGCCGGCGAGCCTGCGTTTGCTTTGCATAACGCCAAAGGCTACGATTATTATTCCTTCTATTTCTACCTTCGTAATTTCCGTAAGCTTAAAACGCTGGCAGTGGGCAATTACCGGCTTAGCTTCGGCCAGGGATTGGTGGTAAGCAACGACTTTATGCTGGGAAAGAGCACGACCATATTTTCCATGATTACACGTAAAAACAGTATCCGCAAACATTCTTCCACGGATGAATATAATTATTTCCGGGGCGCGGCCGGCGCTGTTCAACTCGACCGTTTCGTTCTTTCGACATTCTACTCGCACCGCTCGCTGGACGGAATATCAACCGGCGAAAGCATAACCTCAATCCATAAAACCGGCTTGCATCGAACACAAAAAGAAGCCGAAAGGAAAGAAGTATTCGCCATACAGCTGACAGGAGGAAACATCGAATACAACGCGAAGAGATTAAGGTTGGGTGTAACCGGCATATACTATTTCTTCGACCGCCCCTATTTGCCGGCCATCCGCGATTATTCCAAATACAATATCCGGGGCAATTATTTCCATAACACGGGCGTTAACTACAAGTACAGCCGGCAGCATTTCACCTTTTTGGGCGAGGCCGCCCTTGACAAGAGTGGGAGATTGGCTACACTGAACGCCGTCAACTATTCTTTTAAACAGGCTTACCGGATAGTGTTGCTCCATCGCTATTATGCGCACAACTATTGGAATTTGTTTGCCCGTTCGTTCTCGGAGAGCGGATATATACAGAACGAAAACGGATGGTATGCAGCCGTTGAGACCCATCCCATCCGGTATTGGACATTTTTTCTTTCTGCCGATTTCTTCTCTTTTCCCTGGTGGAAATATTTAGTTGATGCACCTTCCACCGGCTACGACTTATCAACGAAAGTAACGTTTGAACCTAAGGAAAACATGCGGATGTACATCCGTTACCGGTACAAGAAAAAGGAAAAGAACTACACGGATGAATATAAACAGAAAACAGTCCGCCCGTTATACCAGCATCGCCTCAGGTATCAGTTCGTTTATACATGGCCTGCGAATATATCCCTCCGGTCAACGATAGACTATAATCGCATATATCCCCAAGACGCAGCTTTCAGCCAGGGCATTCATCTTGCCCAGGCTATTTCTCATTCATTTTCAACGCTTCCGCTACGGATTGAACTTCAAGGCTCGCTCTTTAAAACAGACGACTATGCTTCCCGTGTGTATTCGTCCGAAAAAGGATTGCTTTACACATTCTACAGCCCTTCTTTTTATGGCAAAGGCACCCGTTTGGCTACTTTTCTTCGTTACGATCTCAACAGGCATTGGATGCTGATTGTCAAATACGGGCAGACTACTTATTTTGACAGGGAAAAGATCGGGTCGGGCGATGATTTGATCAAAGGAAACAAGAAATGCGATTTGCAGCTCCAGCTGCGGGTAAAATGTTAAGAAGAAAGGGCTGCGGGGTGAGGTTTGGCTATTCTTACTGACCGGAATAACCTTACCCGTTGGATTAAGAAGGGCTATCTGATCCGGTTACGGCAGGGGTATTTTGCCTTTTCGGAATATAAGAATAAGCCGGATTATCTCTTTTATTTTGCCAATCGGATCTACCGCCCCTCTTATATTAGTCTGCACACGGCATTATCGTTTTATAAATGGGTTTTTTGAATTATCCATTGTCCATTGTATCTAAATAAAACTCCCCGCGCCACGCTTGGCTACGGGGATGTTTTCAACAAAAAGCTTAGCAAAGCCATTTCTGTGATTCGCATCATGAGTTATGGCCGTTCTTACTACGGCTGTTTGGGC
>JAITSN010000048.1 GCA_031287715.1 Mediterranea sp. (in: CFB group bacteria) | reverse complement strand
CGAGCTGGGGAAAGTATTCGGTGGAGTCACCAAATGATCTCCGAGCTGGGGAAAGTATTCGGTGGAGTCACCAAATGATCTCCGAGCTGGGGAAAGTATTCGGTGGAGTCACCAAATGGTCTCCGAGCCGGGGAAAGTATTCGGTGGGGTCTGATCATATAAAAAACGGGTGGGAGATCCGATCGATCTCCCACCCGTTTTCATTGTTTGCCCGAAACGCCGGTTAATAGGCCCACCCGGGGGTGCGTGTCAGGTTCGTGTTGAGTTCCGTTTCGGCTTTGGGCACGGGCCATGTGTACCATTGGTCGCCAATCCAGTCATACGTAGTGTTGCCGGTGCTTTCTGTTCCTCCCCACGCGTGTTGGGCGACCTTTTCGCTGAACTTGGTTTCCTTGAGCGTACGCCAGCGCATTTCGTCGAAGAAGTTCACGCCTTCGCCCACAAGCTCGCGGCGGCGTTCGTCGCGGATGTAATTGCGGGCTGTGACTTGGTCGCTGAAGCTGGCATCCATGGTAGGCACTCCTGCGCGGTCTCTCACCTCTTTTACCTTCGCTTTTGCGCCGGCCAGGTCGGGACTGGGTTTTTCAACCAGTGCTTCGGCCCACATCAGCAGCACGTCGGCATAGCGGATGATGGGTTCGTCGATCGGGTTTTGTTCGCGGCGGAGAAATTCCAGGCCTTCGCCCACAAATTTGCGGCGGATGTACTTGAACTCGGCCTGCGCATTGCAGTGGCCCGAAGTATAATAACCCACCAGTCCCGGATTCAACTTCGGTTCGGCGGTAGCCTGGTCTGCATAATATTTTCCTGCAACCGGCCAGCGGTAAGTATACATCGCTGCTGCGGTTGAGTTGCTGTTCACGCCTTCGAAATCGGCGTAGGGCGTCACCACGTTATAGGCCAGACGCGGGTCGCGGTTGGCGTATGCCGCTTTGAGACGGGCCTCATTGCCTTCGGGAATATACAAAGGCCGAACGTTGACGTGCAGCTTGTTAAGCTCGGTTTTTACGTTTGCACTAACGCGAGTAGCTCCGGTCTTTATTCCGCTTCCATTGACCAGCGAATCGCGCATGAAAAACACCTTCCGATTGGGCGTGCCCAGCGCGCTCACCTCGTCCCATTCGGGAATATAGTCCGACCAGCTGAATGGTTTCACCGTATTGGCGTCTACAATCACTTCATAGAGATTGACCAATGCAGGGGTCACCTGCAAGTCCGTCCAGCATCCTCTGCTATCCGCCGCCCCTTGTTGGAATGCGGCGCAGAATTTCTGCAATCCCGTGCCATAGCCGGTAGGATCTTCGATGTACTGCACACTGAGTATCATCTCCTTGCAACGCTCCTGGTCTTCCTTGAACAGCTGTTTGTAGTCGGAATACAGCCCGTAGCCGCACTCGCCCACCTTTGCGAAGTCTGCAACCGCCTTGTCGTACTCCTTCGTAATCAGATAGGCCTTGCCTCTCAAGGCATATGCCGCCCCTTTGCTCACACGGCCTTCGCCATTGATCTGGTTGTTCGGCAGGGTGGGTTCGTTGATGGCGTCCGTCAAGTCCTGAACGACTTGCGCCCATACATCTGCTTCGGGACTTTGGGGCTTGTTGCAATCGGCCGGGTCAACCGGTTCCGTATAAAGGGGCACACCCAGCCCGTTATTGCCGAAAAGAATGTTCAGCCGGTCGTAAAAGAAGGCTCTGAGCACCTTGCACTCCGCCACTAAGCGGGCTTTCTTCTCTTCCATTATCGGTGCCGACTGAATGCCGTTGATGGCGGCATTGGCGCGGTGTACGCCGTCGTACAGCCACTTCCAGGTGAACGAAAAGACGCTGTTGTCCGGCTTGACTGAAGACGCGAACAGATTTCGTATCTCATATTCGCCTTGTCCCGTCATGCCGAATGCTTCATACGCATAGTAGCCGATATTGTTGCTCGCACCGATTATACCGCTTCCGGGCACCGGTCTCTGCAATGAATAGTACACTCCGATAACCCCCTGGTCTACCGATTCTTCGGTCGTCCACATCGTCCCGGAAGAAAGTTTGTTGGTCGGAGCCGTGTCCAGGATGTCCGTACATGCCTGAAAGAGTCCCGTCAGGCACGCCATTGTTAATAAATAAAATATCTTTTTCATACTGTACTATGTTTAAAAGGTGATGGATACGCCGCCCGAGAACAGTTTTGCAATCGGGTAAACAATAATGGAGCCTCCCAATTCCGGGTCTACACCCGGGAAGTCGCCGGACTTGAGCGTCAGCAGGTTTTCACCCGACACGAATACGCGCAGGTTGCTGATCTTGGCGGGAGCCACCCATTTCTTGGGCAATGTATAGCCGATCTGCAGTGATTTCAGTTTCAGGAACGAGGTGTTATACAAATAGAACGTATTTGCGGGAATGACGCCGGTTGAGGTCAGCAAACGGGGATACTTGGCATTGATCCGGGCATCGGGATCGGTAGCGGGATCATAATCCGGGTCGGTATTCGACTTTGCGGAATCATAGAAGTAATATTTGCTCCAGGCATCGGCGGGCAGAACGTCTTTGACGTTGGTAAGCGCCGATGTATTGGATCCACGTCCGTTAATGTAATGGTAGGCGCCTAAGCGTCCGGACCATAGCATACTCAAGTCGATGCCTTTCCATTCGGCGGTCAAGTTCAATCCGAGCGTGAGCTTGGGCACGCTGGACTTGCCGGTAAACTCCTTGTCGTCGTCGTTGCCATACCTGCCGTCACCGTTGACGTCGGCCATGATCATATCGCCGTACCATATTGTGGAACCACCGGATCCCACTTTATTGTTGTTGAAAGAATATCCGGCGGCGATCATGTCTTTCACCCAGTCGAGATCGGCTTTCGTACGGATCATACCGTCTTTCGGGCCGCCGTTCGGGTTTACGGTATTGTCGGCATTATAATAAGCGCCATTTCCCTGATAAGGCCTGCGCAGGAAATATTCGTCAATCATATGTCCTTCTACGCGGCGTGTATCTCCACCGGTGGAAACGTCGGCAAGGTTGGTGTAGCGCCAGGTCGGATTTCCCCAGATGTCTTTCGTATTCTCATCCAGTTCGTACTTCAGGCTTCCTTTGAAAGACGTCACCTTGTTCGTGTTATAAGTCAGGTTTGCGCTGATGCCGTACTTCAGGTCGCCCGCCTTGTCGTTCCATCCCAGCGTCAGTTCCACCCCGTTATTGGTCATGGATGCCGTGTTGGACATGGGCGCCGTGATGTTTCCCATCGTCTGGTAGATGATGGAGTTGGTCAGGATGTCCGACGTTTCACGTGAATACACATCAATCTCGGTCGTCAAGCGTTGGTTGAGGAATGCGGCTTCAAGACCGATGTTGTAGGTGGTCAGCTTTTCCCACGACAGCGCCAGGTTCTGGATGGATTCCTGTATCAGTCCGTTGGCCACGCTTTCGTTGAACACGTTGTTCACCTTTTGGTACAACGCTTGCCAGTCGTAGTTGCCGCCTACCGTATTGCCGAGAGAGCCGTAAGACGCTCTTAGCTTCAGGTAGTTGACGTAAGGCTTCACCGGTTCGAAGAACTTTTCTTCGCTCACGCGCCATCCCAGCGAGAATGACGGGAAAAGGTTGCCGCGGTGGCCCGGTGCGAACTTGGATGAAGAGTCCGAGCGGAAGTTGGCTTCAACTAAATATTTGCCATCGTAAGCATAGTTGAAACGACCGAAATAAGATAACATAGCATATACACTTTTAGCGCTGCCGCCAATGGATTCCATGGTAGCCCCCGAAGTGATGTCGGTTACGCTCCAGTCCAGCAAACCCTTCTTTTCTGCACTGAAACCGCTGCTTTGGTAGCGATATTGTTCGTAACCCAGCAATCCGCCGACGTCGTGCTTGCCGAAGGTGCGGTTGTAGCGGAGGAGCAAATCGGCCGTGTAGCTGGATGAATTGTAAGCATAACGGTAGGAAGTGGCTTGATCCAGATTGCCCATGCCTTCTTTGGGTGTGTCGAAACTTTCTCGGAAACTGTAGCGGGGCAGGTTTTGCGAGTAGTGTTCGTCTTCGCGCATATACTCGTTGTAGTTGAACTTCGCTTCGCCCACCAGCCCTTTCAGCGGCAGGTCGATCTGGGTATACCATGTGGAATTGAGGCGGGTATATTCGTTTTGTCCGCCATTGGCTGCCACCTGTTGCAGGATGTTGTCTATGTTTGTTGTTCCGGGGTCTTCACTGGCGCCGTACTTCCCCTGGTAGATGGGGTTGATGCCGGGGAAGGCCTGTTGCAGGTAGGTCATCGACGTGCTGCCCGGCTCCTTGAACTCTTTGGTAGCGTAGGTTTGCGTACCGAAGGTGATGAAGCCGGCGATCTTGGTTTCCACATTTGCGCGGATGTTGAAGCGTTGCATACCTGTGTTGTCTAATGTTCCCGGGTTATTCTGGTAGCCCAGCGAGAGCAGGTAAGAACTTGTTTTGCTGCCTCCCGACACGGATGTTCCGTACTTCTGGTAATACGTGGGCTGGAACAGGATCTGCGCCCAGTCCGTATTGGGATATGCCAGCCAATTGGGTATCTGCTGCCCGGTTACAGAATTGGTGTACAAACCGTTCGGATTCTTGTTCGCCTCGCGCCATTCGGCGATAGTCGCCTCGTTGTAGTCGGGAGAGGTGGCTGTGGGGTTGGCATTCACCTTGGCGATGTTGTGCAGCTCCATGAAGTCGGCCGTACTCGACATGAATTTCAGGTCGGTAATCGGCTGTTCCCTGGCAAACATAGCCGTGAAAGTAACCTTGGGTGATTCGTCTCTCTTCCCTTTCTTGGTGGTCACCAGGATAACACCGTTGGCAGCCCGCGATCCGTAGATGGCAGCGGCTGAAGCATCTTTCAGGATAGAAATACTTTCTACGTCATCCGTATTCAACGGAACCATATCGGCAACGATTCCATCAACCAGCACCAGCGGGTCGCTGTTGTTGAACGAGCCTGTGCCGCGCACGCGTATCGAAACGGATTCGTCGCCGGGGTTACCACGCCCTTGTGTTACCCGTATACCTGGAGCTACGCCCGCTAAAGCCGTGCCCAAGTTCATCACCGGACGGTTGGCGATCTTTTCGGAACCTACCGACGCTACCGCACCGGTCAAATTCACTTTCTTCTGGACGCCGTAACCCACGACCACTACTTCATCCAGCAGTTCCGAGTCTTCCTCCAGCTGAATAACGACGTGTTCGCTCTTTGCCGCTACCTCTACGTTTTTGTAA
This sequence comes from Mediterranea sp. (in: CFB group bacteria), assembly GCA_031287715.1. Lineage (GTDB taxonomy): Bacteria > Bacteroidota > Bacteroidia > Bacteroidales > Bacteroidaceae > Bacteroides. The sequence continues at coordinate 10,288 of JAITSN010000048.1, read as the reverse complement.
CCAACGCTTGAGATAACCAACGTAGCGCCTTCTTTTACTTTAATGGAATAGTTGCCCGCCACGTCGGCAATTGTTCCGTTCGATGTTCCTTTTTCCAGAATAGTGGCGCCTATCATAGGCTCCTTATTCTTTTGATCCAGGATTTGCCCCTGTGCGGTTATCACATTTTGGGCATACAGACCAATGTCGACAGACAGGAAAGTGAAACACATCAAGAGAATTGTTCTTGAGATTAGAGTTTTCATACTTGTAGAATTTAAACATTAAACTTAGATACGTGCAAAACTATATGCGACGAGAAAAGTTTATAGATGTAAAAAGTCTAATTCACTGTGTTGAAAAGTCCATTTCCACAGTTTTAACACCGAAGGCATCCCGTGCCTTTCGGGTTTAGTATGAGGCGGTAGCGTATATTCCTTCGCGCATAAGTAAAGACACAATGCGGTCCAGTTCTTCGCGCGTCGCCTTTCGTAAATCGTGGCCCGGTGTTTCACGTTCAATGGTATAGATCATCACCTGCCGGGGGGCGATTTCTTTTATTGTTTTTATCCAGGGAAGGACGTAGGCGTCGGATGTATTGTCGACATCTTTCCCATTGTGTGTGCCTTTCAAAAACAGGGTCTGTATGATGCAGTTGCCGCCGAAGGCTTTCAGGTGTTTGATCACTTCAGGCAGGGAGTAATTAGCTACCGGACGGTTCAGCAGGCGAATGTATCCCTCGTTGGCCGTATCGAGCTTCAGAATGTTGTTGTCTACTCGATTCAGTGCCTCAAAAACAGCTGGACGGTTGATATGGGCGGCGTTGCTCAGCACGCTTACTTTAGCATCCGGAACGTATTTATCCCGTAATGCCAGCGTGTCGCCGATTATTTCCGCAAAGTGCGGATGAAGGGTCGGTTCGCCGTTGCCGGCAAACGTCAGTACATCCGGCGCAGGGCCGTTCGAACACATCTCTTTCAGTTTATGCTCTAAAGCGATGCGAACTTCTTCGCGTGCAGGGAGTTTGGACTTCGTCCGGAAGTCCTTGTTGAACCCACATTCGCAATAGATACAGTCAAAAGAACAGACCTTGCCGTCGGCAGGCAACAGGTTGATACCCAACGACACGCCCAAACGACGGGAATGGACAGGACCGAAAATAGGAGAATCAAATAAAATGGTAGACATTATTGTTTTCGGACTATGATAACATATACGTTTCCAAAGGTATGAACAATCATTCGGAAAACAAATCTTTCTCCAAAAACGAGCGATCATGGGACAGGTCTTATGTTTCTGTGCAATTCAATCATTCGCCCAGGTCCCCAAAGATTCTACTTCCCGGGCTGAAATAGAAAAAGCGTCGGAAACAATCAAAAGGCATGGTCTTGGTAGCTACAAAGGCAATGCCTCGGTAGCTACCTTTATAAATCCTCTCTTTTTCATTCTAAAATGCACCGCATGGAAAACCCGGCCGCACGTTAGTTGTTGTCAAGTATAATTTACCGTATCACCAGCGGAAAGGCTTGCAGATCCTGCGCCCTTGAGCTGCTTCCGACCATCACATCGAACGAACCGGAGTGCACGCGCATGGTGTTCGATGCTTCATCCCACCATTCGAGTTGCTTGCCGGTCAGTTCCAGCTTGACTTCGACCTGCCGGCCTGCCGGAATGTGCACGCGCCTGAAAGCACGAAGCGCTTTGACGGGGCCGTCGGCATCCCCTTTCTTGCGGAGGTACACTTGCACAACTTCATCTCCGTCGCGTTTACCGGTATTCTTCACCGGAACGGTCAGCGAGAGGGAGCCGTCTGCGGATATTTCCGCAGCGCTTGACTGTGGCTTGCCGTACTCGAAGGTGGTGTAGCTCAGCCCGTAGCCGAATGGGAAGAGCGGTTCTTCGGTCATGTAGCGGTAGGTGCGTCCCGTCATGTTGTAATCTTCAAAACCGGGTAGTTGCGAGACGTTTCGGTAGAAAGTTACCGGCAGGCGTCCGGCCGGATTGTAATCGCCGAACAGCACTTCGGCAACGGCCTTGCCTCCCGACTGTCCGGGGTACCAGGCTTGGAGGATAGCGGCGCAGGTTTCCGTTTCGGGAACAAAACCGATCGGCGAACCGGAGCAGTTCACCAGGATCACCTTTTTGCCTGCATCGGCCAACGCTTTGATCAGCTCGCGCTGCACGGCCGGAAGCTCGATGTCGGTACGGTCGCCGCCTTTGAATCCGGGGAGGTTCACACCCATTTCTTCGCCTTCAAGGAACGGGGAGATCCCACCGGCAAAGATAACCACGTGGGCCTCTTTCACCCTGTTTACCGCTTCGTGGATGTTTATCTCCTCCTTATAGCCCAGGTCGAAGTTCAGTTGCGCATCGTTGTTGAGGTCTTCAAACTCTAATTGCAGGTCGTAAGCCTTACCGGCTTCTACTGTCATCTCGTGGGTTGTTTTACGGCCTCCGTGGGTGTTCCTGAAAGACTTCACCTCTTTGCCGTCAATACAGATCTTGCCGGCGCCGCAGCTGTACAGGTCGAAAACCACTTCGCCGGTGCGGCTTGGGGTAAACACGGTATTGTATGTGGCTGCGAAGTTCGTCAAGTTCACTCCGGGTGCAAACACGGTGGCTCCCGAAGTGCAGAGACGGAAAGGCGTCGTCATCCGGACGGTGGCCGCCGGCTGGCCGTCGCGTTCCTTGTTGTTCCAGTAACGGGCGATGAAACCCTGTTCGTCTACCGCCGTGCAGTCGCCGAAAGCGCTCCGCAGCAATGTTCTTTCCACCCATGAGCAGCCTTGTTCGTAGATCAGCTTGTCATCCGGCGCCAATGCCGCGCGGATGCCATCGAGTATCGTTATGGTTCGCGGGGGGGTGCCGTTATAGTTGCCCCACTGCATCACAGAGTCGTTAGCGTTCGGGCCTATCACGGCAACGGTCAGCCCGCCGCGCTTCAGCGGCAGTGCATTGTTCTTGTTGGCCAGCAGCGTCATTGATTTGCGGGCCATTTCCAGCGACAGCTCATTGTGTTCGTCCGATGCGACAACATGATAGGGTATGCTTGTCCATTCGACTTTCTTCGGGTCGTCCATTTCGCCCAGCGCGAAACGGGCTTTCAGCAAACGCCTGACCGATGCGTCCAGATCCTTTTCGGTGATGAGGCCTTTCTGCAGGCTTTCGGTCAGCGACGCATAGCTGGTTCCGCAATCCAGGTCTGTTCCCTTCAGCACGCCGTCGGCTGAAGCCGAAGCCACGTCGGGATGGGTTTTGTGGCCTTTGTCGCGGTAGAAGTCCGAGATGGCGCCGCAGTCGGCAACGACAATACCTTCATAGCCCCAATCGCCACGCAGGATCTGCATCAGCAGGCGGTTGCTCCCGCAACACGGGTCGCCCTCGAAGCGATTGTAGGCGCACATGACCTCTTCCACCTTCGCTTCCTTCACCAGCGCCTCGAATGAAGGGAGATATGTTTCGTACAAGTCGCGCGGCTTAATGTTTGCAGCATCACACGTATGGCGGTTCCACTCCGGGCCTGAATGTACGGCAAAGTGTTTGGCGCAGGCGTGCAGTTTGTCGTACTTTCTATCTTTGGGTCCTTGCAGGGCTTTGACAACCTCTACTCCCATGACACCCGTCAAGTAAGGGTCTTCCCCATACGTTTCAATGCCGCGCCCCCAACGCGGGTCGCGGTAGATGTTAATGGTCGGCGTCCACACCGTCAGCCCCTGGTAGCGCTTATGGCTTCCCTGCGCAGCCGCGTGGGTATGCTTGGCGCGGGCTTCGTCGGAAACGGCATCAAATACCCGGTGGACGGCATCGGGATCAAAGGACGCCGCCATGCCGATAGGCTGCGGGAAGACCGTTGCCAATCCGGCGCGCGCCACTCCGTGGAGTGCTTCGTTCCACCAGTTGTAGGGCTTAATGCCCAGCCTGTCCACCGGCTTTGAATCGTCCATCATCAGTAGAACCTTTTCTTCCGGCGTCAGCCTGCCCAATAGATCTTCGGCGCGTTCTTCGGCTGTCAGCGAACTGTTTTTGTAAGCCGGCGCATGGCATCCTCCCAGCAGAGGGAGCAGTAACAAGATTAAATACAAGACTTTTTTCTTCATGGTTATGTCGTTATTAGTGAAGCACAAATATATACGATAAAATTTATTTTCCCAACCTTCAGAGCTTTACTGTTTTCGCGGATGCCATGGATTATATCAAGACAAAAAAAAGGGAGTTGCAAGATATGTCCTGCAACTCCCTGATCATTCAGTCTGTATTGAAGTTATTCCGGTTGGCAATAGTAGTAGTCGCCGTCCTGGATGGACGTGTCGGTGGCGTTGCCGTTTGCATTGGCATACATCCATCCGGCGTTTTGCTTCAGCCAGTCGTTTCCTTTGGACGGGTCGTAGAAGTCATAATGGAGCGGGTAGACATAATACCAGCCCCTGAATGAGAACAGGTAGTCACGGTCGACAGCGCTTGAGCCTGAATCCATCCCATACTTGGAGGTCATTATTCCGTTGTTGGGGTCTTCAGTGACTAAGCCGGCGCTTGCATAAAATGCGTCCAGTTTGTCGAAGGCGGCGTTGCGTTCTGCATCAGTCATGTCGCGCGTGATGGCGGGGACTGCTTTTTTGGCGGCATTGTCTTTCAGTGGATCGTCTTCGGTGCTTTGGGCGGTGTTGAGCTGATATCCCCAGATCTCGCCGATGTGTTTATAGCCGTTCAGCGGGAAAGGGTAGCCCAGCCGGGTGATGATGTTGTCTGCCTTGGTGTAGTTGGGCCGGCCGTCTTTCCCGTCGTAGATCTTCCAGCCTTGCCCCCACGCCAGGTCGGGATCGTATTTTCCGTCTCCGTTTGCTCCTGCAAGTCCGGGGTCGAAGCCCGCTCCGCCGTCAAACAGCAGCCAGCGGCGCAAGTCCCACGAGCGTTTGCCTTCATAGGCCAGCTCGATCAGGCGTTCGTGCAGGCAGGCTTCAATCGCGGCGTATTTGTCGGAGAAGGCGGCTCCCAACCCGTAGTTATCCGCTGCGGGAAGTCCTACTCTGGCCCGGATCTTTTTCAGGTAGGTCATGCAGTTGTTCACATCTCCTTTGGCGGCATAGGCTTCGGCTATGTTCAGCAGGATCTCTGCGTAGCGGTATTCCATGATGTCCGTCCCGGCGTATGTTTCGGAGCCTTTGGCTACATTCTTGTCGCTCATTTTCCAGACGATGGCTTTGCTTTTCTTCATCGCGCCGGCGTCGCCTGTCGTGCCGTCGGTATAGCGGTATTGTGAGGTGTACTTGTAGGCATACAGCCAGATGATCGTTTTGGCACTGCCTGTTGTCCATTCGCATCCGGAGAAGGCGAAGGTGCGATAGAAGCGCGGGTCGCGGTTGCGGTAGAACTTTTCGGCGTCGTATCCGTTGACCGGGGTTCCGGCCTTGTCTACCGCGCGTTTTCCGTCGGCTAACGGGAAGGCATCGATCATCTGTTTGGGGGCAGGGAGTCCGGCGCCGCTATTGTCAATCACTTGCGGGCGGATGAGCGCTTCCCAAGTGTTGGAGTAGCTGGACGCGAAGCTGCTGTTTCCATTCTTGGGAATGAGAATGATCGCTTCGGGATTGAATGTTCCGGCGGCATAGGTGTAGAATGCCTGATCCCACGAGTCGATACTTGTTACGTTCGTGCCGTAGCCGGCTGCATTGGCTGCGGTTTCTGCGGCCAAGCCCGCGTCTAAGGCTGCTTGCCAGCGTGTGCTGCCCGGGTTGTCCCAGCCGGCGTTGAATATCGGGCTGGCGGCATAAAGGCGTACGCGGCTGACCATAGCTTTGGCGGCTACGGAGGTGAAGCGCCCCATGTCGTCGCTTCCCCATTTTTCGGGGAGCAGTGTTGCCGCCTCTTCAAAGTCGGCGCATATTTTATCGATGCAGTAGGCAATATCCTTGCGGTCGGACTTGTCGGTCAGTTCCGGCAGGTCGTCCATGCCTGTGCTGTACCAGGGCACGCCACCCAGCAGACGGACTGCATCGAAGTACAGCCACGCACGGAGAAAGATCGCTTGCCCTTTGAGCTTGTCCCAGAACCTGGCGTCGTCTTGCGGATAGTTGGGGCCGTACTGATCGATCTGTGCGATGTAGTTATTGATCATATAGACGTGAGGGTACAGCGTATAGCGGCTGATGCCGTTGTAGTTTGCACCGCCGGTGCGCGGGTCGTTCCAATATACGGGGTTGCCCATATGGTTGCCGGCTTTGACCTGCTTGTTATACCTCCCCGAGTAATAGTCTTGTTTTGCTGTGGGGGTTCCGAAGCCGTACTCGTCGGAGAAGTAGCTGAATTGCCCGCCCATGTTGGGCGCCTGGGCTTGTCTCATCAATACATCCGACCCGCAGAGCGGGGAGTTGTATCGTCCTATCAGGTCGGCATATACCTTGGCGAACGCGGCGTTTGCCTGGTTGGGGTCGCTGAAAATATCGGCAGGCGCGAAGACGCTGTAATCTCGTTTATCTTGCAGGAATTGGTCGCTGCAAGACGTATGGGTAACCATAAGGATCACTCCTGCCAACAGGATTGTTGTTATTCTATTTTTCATATTCATTTCATTTATATCGGTTGGATATATCCGGATTTAGAAAGTCAGGTTTATGCCCAGTGTCCACGTACGCAATGTAGGGTACTTGTTCCTGGAATCGTCGTACATATTGCGGAATTTCTTCGGGTATGGGTTGTAGAAGTCCCACAGGTTATTGCCGGTGAGCGTCAGCTGCAGCCTGTCGATGTTCACTTTCTGCAGCAGGTTCTTCGGAAGCGAGTAGCCGATGGTCATATTGCGCACATACATGCGGAAGGTACTTACCTGCCAGAAGTCCGAATACCTGTTCCATGCACTTGAAACCGCCATGCTCGGATATTTTCCGTTCGGGTTGTCTTCCGGGTCGAACATATCGCTCACATAGGCATACTGCGCCCAGATCATATCGTTGTTGCCCGTGCCGATACTCTGCTGGGTTCCCGCATCATTGATCGCGCTGTATCCGCCCCAGGAGGTGGCGAGTTGTGCGGCGAACGACAGGTCGCCCCACTGTGCGCTTATCTTGGTGTTGATGTTATGCCGGCGGTCGTTGGCCAGCTTCACATAATCTTCGCCATGGTCGGCGGAGATGATACCGTTCGGGCCATCAACCGTTTGGTTGGCCACGTCAATATCTCCATGGACATCTTCGTAGGCCAGCATACCCGGAAACATATTGCTTTTACTTGTCACGCCCAGATAGTTCGGATTGGTTCCGGCGGCAGTCGCCAGGTCCGTCAGGTATTGCCAATAGTTGTCGATATCTTCCTGCGTGCGAAGCATACCATCACCCTTGCTTGTATTTTTCCACGTCCTGAATCCCCATGTGTGATCCGGTCCTCTGTGGCCGGTGCGTGAGGCTTCGTCCATTTCGGCGGGATAATCGAACACCCATTCGTCGCCCAGCACTAACTTGTTCCAGGAGATGGCGTAATCAATTCCTATGCCGTATTTGATGGCGCCCCATGAGGGCAGCAAAGACTGGTTGATCTTGTCGGTCCACTTAACCGAAAGCTCCCATCCCCAGGCGTCCGCTTTGCCGTAGTTGATCAGCGGCACGCCCGCTCCGCGGTAAACCGGATCGTTTTCGGCGTCGGCCGTTACCTGCATGATCAAGTCTTTGGTCTTGTCGTAGAAGTAATCGACAGACAGGCTCAACCGGTTGTCCAACAAGTTTACGTCTACGCCGTAGTTTTGCTTGATAGTCGTATCCCATTTGATATTCCGGTTGAAGACCCCGTTATTCTTGAACACCGCTCCGAAAGAAGGCTGGCCGTCGAGCGTGCCGAAGCCGAGTCCACTTGTGGTGCTTACATCGAAGGCAGGCATCCACGACCATGCGGCGACATTGTCCTTACCCGTTTTACCAAGGCTGGCGCGCAGCTTTAAATAATCGATCACGCCGGAGACCGGACTGTCTTTGAAGAACTTTTCTTCCGAAGCCACCCAGCCGATCGATCCGTTGGGAAATGTTCCCCAATAATTCTCAGGGGCAAACTTGGTCGAAGCATCCGAACGAATGGAGAACAGCGCCAGGTAGCGGTCGCCATATTTATAGTTCACACGTCCGATATAAGACAGCGTTCCGCTTTCCGAGCGATTGAACTGGTTGTCCGCGCCGCCCGTGCTGAGTGTTCCGGCAGAGCTGCTCACGCCGTTGTACGAATCCCACGGCCCTTTATAAAGAAGTTCCAGGCCGTTGCCGCTGGCTTCTCCGCGTTCCACCACAGCTGTTGCCGAAACATCATGTTGGCCGAACGCCCTGTTGTATGTAAGCATGAAGTTGAGCTGCTCGCTCTTGCGCGAAGTCTTTTTGTATTGGACCTTGGGCTGGTTATCAATGTTGGTACTCCTGCCGTAAGAGATGTAATTGTACAGAGTGTACGGCCCGATAAGGTGGTGCCCGTCGGTATTGATATTCGTTGCGCGCGCCAGCGTGTAGTAGTCGCCCACGTCATGAAGCAAGGTATTTGCATAGCTCAGAGCGTACGTTGCCTTCATGGACAATCCTTTGATGAAAGGAACGTCGTACGTCAGCGAGAAGTTGGCATTATAGCCGTTCTCGTCTTCTTCCTTTCTGGCTTTGGACGCTTCGTTGGCGAAGAAGTTCCATACCGGATAGTTGCTGCTCACGTTATTATCCGTGCTGGTATTTACAAAATGCGGCCCCAGCCAGGGAGAGGTATAATAGTTCCGGGTGCCGCCGTCTTCCTGTTCCACATCTACCGAAAACGGAATATACTTCGGCATGTGGCGGAGTATGGCATAGTCTTGCGAAGCCGCCTGGTTGCCCCAGGGGCCGGAAGTGAACTTAGCCTGTTCCTTGGCCGAAGTCTTGTCGTTGTTATATCCGGCAATCGTTGCGGACAACGTTAATCCCGATGTCACTTTCATCTCGCCACCGGCGCGGAACGTCCATTTCTCATAGTCCTGTACGCTGCCCAGGTTGGTATCCTGGTTTTGGTAGGACAGTCCGGCAAAGAATGTGATCTTATCGGCGCCCCCGCTGACCGTTAAGGAATGGCGATGGGACATAGCCGAACTCCATGCTTCGTTCAGCCAGTTGTAATTCAGGTTCTTCATCGCCTCCAGCTCGGCGGCCGAATAACTGTAATTGGTCCGGTCCGTACCGCCGTTGGCATAGATCTGTCGGAACATGCGGTTAGTGAACACACCGGTCTGGTAAGCGTCCAGCGTTTTCATATGGCTCACGGCGTCCGAAAAATCCAGCTTGCTGGAATACGAGATCTTCGGAGTGCCTGCCTTCCCGCGCTTGGTCTTTACCAGGATAACCCCGTTGGATGCGCGCGAACCGTAGATAGCCGCAGAAGCATCCTTGAGCACCGTCATGCTTTCGATCTCGGAATGGTCGAGCATATTGAAAGCCGCCATGCTCGGATTGCCCAGCTCGTCCACCTGCACCACATCGTCAATAACGATCAGCGGACCGAAATTCACGCCTCCCGTGAGCGTCGGCGCCGGAGAACGAACCGTAAACGAACCGGTCGAACCGGGGCGGCCGTCGCTCCTGGAAACATTCAACCCGATAACCTGTCCGGCCAGCGCATCGACGATCGACGCACCCGGCAGGTCGGCAATTTCATCCATCTGGACAATAGAAGCGGCGCCGGTCAGGTCTTTGACACGCTGCGTGCCGTAGCCGACCACGATGACTTCGTCCAAGAGTTTGGCATCTTCCTTCAGGATAATCTTCAGCGTGCCGTTTGCCGGAATATTCGCCACCTGGGTGACATAACCGATGAACGACACTTCAACTTTTCCACCGACAGGGGCCTGCACGCTGAAGTTACCGTCCAGGTCGGTGATTGTTCCCGTAGTGGTGCCCACAACCTTCACATTTGCACCAATCACAGGCTCACCGCTCTGATCAACCACCGCACCCTTTACCGTTCCGGATTGCTGGACGGCCTGAGCCGCATCTCCGTCGGGCGCTGCCAAAGCATACGTTGGTGCACCTGTCAGAAAAAGACACAGGCAGAAAGTCTTCATCCACTTCCTTATACGTGTCTCTTTCCGCATAAATAAATCATTCTTCTTCATAGATCAAATTTTAAATTATACAACATAGTCTACTTACTAACATGACGGACTAACTCTCTTGTCTGTAATCACCATCTCATTTACCATATACCATTCAATGTCGTTTAGTTAAGTGAAATCCTTCGGCGTCTTGATATGATTTTGATAAAACACATCTTTCAATAGTTTGTATTTAGCTTATAAAGCATTGAATAAGACCTGCAAAATCATAAG
>JAITSN010000101.1 GCA_031287715.1 Mediterranea sp. (in: CFB group bacteria) | reverse complement strand
AAACAGGCGCTAATATCGGTTGTAACAAATTTCCCGTTATAAAACAGGCTGAAGATTGTTGCGGGAGTTGGCGAGAATTGTGCCTGTTCCAGTGTTGTGAGTTTGATAATTTTCAACGGAAGTTTTCGGCTTTCGGCGGTTTTAGCAAGTTCCGTGTTCACGTAGTATTCGGTAAACGGACAACGGTTGATATAATAAACGACCACTCCGTTTTTGTCTGGACATTCGCCGTTTAACACGACTTCTTTGAATTTGGGATTCACCGCTTGCAGATTTAATTTCTTAACCAACAGGCTAAATCCGTAAGGCAATTTTTCAACCGTTTCAAAACCTTGCCGTAACAGCCATTTGGTATCGCTCATAAAGTGAAATTTGCTTGTTCCGACAACGGTTACAAGTCCGTCTCTGCCCTGCGCTTTGGCGTCGTCAATCGCTGTTTGAAGCAATGCCTTTGCATAGCCTTTGCCTTTGTATTGTCCGGACACCCAAAAACAGTTTATCATCAGGTAATTCGGAGCATCAATAGGTATCCATGCTTTTTCGGCGGGAACGTACTCAATAAATACTTTTGCCCGCTCGTCAAGCCGACGAAAAACATAACCGTTATCAAACTCCCGCGTCAACCACGCCTTTTTTAATTCGTAGCCTTCCGTACATTTCTTATCGGAAAAGGCGCAGCAAATGTGCTCCCTGCCGATATTTTCTTTTGTGAGTATAATAAATTTTGTATTCATATCTTTAATGAATTATCGTTTGTGAATAATATAGATTGCTGTTGATATGTTTTCGGCTGGTAAAACCGCATACGCCCGGCAATTCCAAACTTAACGCACAATTCCTCGAAAATGTCCGTCAATATCCTGATCCTGTAATTAGGGCTGAAACACTCGTACTGTTCCCCGAAGCGGGACTGATATTTTTCTTTAATTCCTGTGAAACGTTTATCCAATATTTGATAAAAGTATTCGCGGGAACCTTTTCGTAAGGTTACGCCAAACATGGGAAGAATGTACGATGCTCCCGATTCTTTTGCCTGCTCTACAATGGCTGCAATGTTTTCTTTGGTGTCACTGACGAAAGGGAGAATAGGCATAAGCGTTACACCTGTATAGATACCTCTTTCCGCCAATAATTTCATGGCTTTAAATCTTTCGGAACTTGGCGGTGCATGAGGTTCTATCTATTGCGAAAGGGAATCATCTGCTGCCGTAATGGTAAAACTGACGGCTGCATACGTTTTCGAAATATCCTGCAAAATGTCTGCATCGCGTTTTACTAAATTACTTTTTGTAATAATATGTGCGGGAAATTTTTCGGAAGCGATTATCTGCAACGCCTTTCGTGTTAATTGCAATTCTTTCTCAACAGGCATGTAAGGGTCGTTCATTGAACCTGTGCCAATGGTTGCCCTGTTTTTCCGTTTGGCAGGAAGTTCTTTTGCCAGTAAATCCAACGCATTTTTCTTTACCGAAATCGTGGAAATATCGTTTATTCCGTAACACTCGCTTCTTGTGTCGCAATAAATACAGCCGTGCTGACAGCCACGATAAAGATTCATGTTGTAGGCGATTCCAAACCAAGTATCTTTTTCCCGAAGCTTAGATAATATACTTTTTGTTTCAATATACTGAATCATGGCTATTGTATGGGGATAAAAATTTTAGTCAATAACTCTTCTTCTTTCGTATTGTGCGGGCTGTTCAAATATTCTTCAAACGCCATGCCGTGTCGCAAACTGTAATCGAAATTGACGCTGATATTGTTATACAACTCTTGAAGCCCCGAATAGCTGCCTTTAAGCGTGTAAACGGCGTACTTTCCTTTTCGCAACCGTATTGTTCCGAACTCTCCTGCAGAAGATATTTTCTTTTGCACGGAAGCGCAGGCGTAGAAACGGCATTGTTCGTGTTTTGTCACGTTCGGATCGTCAAAACTTAACCCGATAAAGCGTGTTGCAGGGGACAATGCCTGATTGTTCGATAAAAAACGGACAAGTCTATTCCAGGCCGTTTCGTAAGGTTCGCTTTCCCCATATTTGCCAAAAATCCGAATATAAACCAGCTCCATATCGTCTTCTTCAGATACTTCCGATTGAAGATGACTTTGCCTGTTGCCGCTGCTTTTCACATAATTTTCCAAATGCGCCTGCAGCTTGTCCAAATAGGCTTTTGGTGATATTTCAAAATGCTTTTTAAACGCTTTTGAAAAGGATTGCGGACTTTCATAACCTACCATAAAAGCAAGTTTTGTCAGGCTCATTTTTTTCGATTGCATGTATAACACTGCTCTTTCCACACGTTGCCTTGCTACGTAAGAGTATAACGGTTTATTTAGAGAAGAGCGCATAATGCGAAGCAACTGCCGTTGGGACACATTGATTTGATTGGCGATTATATCCAACTGCAAAGGCTTATGCAGATTTGCACTGATATAATCAATGATCTGATTGACCTTTTGCCGATATATGTTTTCCGTATCGCTTCGCATAATTTACTATTTCGATCCCAAAATTACTGATTTTGTACGGGCTGGACATTGTCCAATCTCGCCAACTTGCATCAATCTTGGGCGTTTTTTTATTTTTATTTGTTGATATTTAGTTTTATAGTGTGTGCCGCTTTCTCTTTCTTTTCATCAACCACTTTTGCGTAAACCTGTTTACCTTCTGTGTTTTTGTGGGCAGTTATTATTGTATAGCTGTTAGCATTTATAGTTATTATTACATTTCCAACATAAGCATACCAATTCTTCCCATTTCTTACTATACTGTTTGCCTGTTGAATTTGGCACTTACACCAACTTACAACATCGTCGGTTTCTATTGAAAGATTTTTCTTTATCCGTACTACGCCTAATTCTGTTGTGTGGATTTTATCAATATTGGATAATAAGTCATTCATTTTCTTCCTAATAACATGAATAATCAATTCTAAGTGCATCTGCACAATTTGAAAAATAACCCAAACCAATTCGATTCGTAATAACCCATGATAAACTTTTTAAATGACTAAGCTTCTGTTTTTCTGTTGATTTTTACCGTTACGCAGATTTGCTTTTCGGTATGAGCGTCGGGATTAATCCGACTGATTTTTGCAGAAAATAGCTCTGAATACCCCAACTGAAGAAATTTTGAGATTTCTTCGTTCTCTTCTCTTGGAATGTAGCCTAACATCGTTCCCTTGAATAGGATTTTCACGGCATTCGGGTCATGTCCGTTGGTTGGCTCAGCTTCTAAAGCTAACTCCAAACCGACTTTCAATTCGTCAAAAACTTCCAAGCCATCCCAATATGTGAATCCGGCAATGTGAAATGTTGCATAATGTTGATTTACCATAACTGTATTTTTAAAAAGTTCTGATATAAAGATAAAATAAATATAACTATGCAACCTATCTGCACAGCAATAAAAACCCACTATCTCTATTTGATGGAAAAATAATTGTAGATGAACTTATTCCGTCACACATGTTAAGCGCTTTGCTTTCATTATCACAGTGAATAATAGTAATCTCTTATCTTCTTTGCCATCAATTTTCTCCGTTCTAATAGAAAGTCCTCATAGTGCGAAATGTCCATTGATACGATATTGTCAGGGATACAATTTGTATTCAAATTCTCTTTCAATAATTTTATGTCTGTGATATTACCAAACTTCATTTCTTTTGAGGAACACTGGTCGAATACAATTTGAAAATAATCGTTTGGAGCTTTCTCTCCAATCGAAATATTTGTTTGTGTGTCAAGGTAGGTGTAATTTGCAATTTGATTGTATTTAGATTTATCTGTAATCCTATTTTTTTGCAAATAGCTTTTCGGGAAAATATGATGAACGTCTCCCATAATTGTTATTAAATCCCGGACTTTGGTGCCATTCATTATAAGTGAATTATCACTACCATGTACTTGTGCCGCTAAAAACACATTGAAAAACGGACTATTGATAGCAGACGTTTCCATATCTTGAACTAATCTAACTTCCCAAAAGGTATCCGATAAATTGGCTTCTTCCATTTCTTTGAAGTATTCAACAAATCCCTTCTCGGCAATTCTCCGAATATCCAAATCCATTAAAGTTTCCGGCGAAGTTATATACCTACTTGTTAGTGTAGAAAAGACATACCATTTAGATACAAAGTGTTTTATTTGTGCCTTGTTTATTTGATTGTTAGTATTGAGAATGAGATAAAGTGTGTATGCAAAATCCAAAGTCATTTGAGAATTAATCTGTTTTTTAGAGATGAATCCTATCGACTTAATTGCAAGTACAAAGTTTGTGAATGAAAACTCATTCATAAAATTCATTACTCCATCAGTCAGTTTTGCAAATGAAACTTCAGCGATTTCTTCTTTATAATCCCGTGTTTCAAAATCCCGACCGCCAAGCAGGCTCACTAAATCCTTCATTTTCCCGCGACCGAACTTGTACATAAAAGCAACTCGCAATATATCTCCATATCCGGGGTCGAAAATATCTTCTCTATCATCTTTTAACCATTTGATTTTTGTAGCAAATGGAGAATTCATAAAATCTTTATCCTTTGACATTTCCGGATACCAATTGGGTTGAACAGCTAAGTGGGAAAAATAATCAATGGCTTTTCGAAGAGTATTTCCTCCATATTTCACATTTGCTGCTATCTTTGACATGGCAAAATCAGATTGATTCAGTTTTGCTCCTTGACTGTTTATCCGTATAAAAATTTCAGTAACTTCATCAATAGTCAATTCTTTATCCAATGTAATTACACCTATTTGACGATTTTTGATTCCAATTAAGTTTCCTAAAATATCATGTAGTTTATCATGGTTAATTTCCGGGTTTAATTCACAGTAATTGGAAACAAAACTTCCTTGTTTGAAATCAGATTTGAAAATATCTGCAATATCAGTAATCCATTTCTTATCTTTCAATATAGCATTGTCTTGCACTTTAAAAGTTTCATCTTCACCCGTTGCTAATGGATTGAACGATATTTTGATTCTCTTTTTCTCAAAATTTGAGTTTATCACTTCCATCCCCATTATTGCTGTCATGAATGCTGTGACTCGTTGTTGTCCATCAATCATGATTTTCTTTCCTTCCGATAATGAACCATCTTTCAATTTCATGTTCGGACTTTGCGAAATTATCAAATAACCTGTTGGATAACCGGTATATAGTGAATCTATCAAATCACGCACTTGTTTGGGTTTCCAAACGAAAGGTCTCTGAATTTCAGGTATTGCTATTTCACCTGATTTAATAAAGTTCAAAATCTGTTCAATTGAAACATTTGATGCATTGTACTTTTCTGCCATGGTCTTTATGTTT
Source organism: Mediterranea sp. (in: CFB group bacteria) (assembly GCA_031287715.1). Lineage (GTDB taxonomy): Bacteria > Bacteroidota > Bacteroidia > Bacteroidales > Bacteroidaceae > Bacteroides. The sequence continues at coordinate 39,983 of JAITSN010000101.1, read as the reverse complement.
TTATTCGTTATTTATCAGTTTTTTCTCTGAACCTCGTTGATAGCATAAGGGTCAATTAAACTCCAACACAATTATGGTATAAATGTATGATGAAAAACGACAATAAACAAACATCATCCAAGTTCTTTTAAAAAGAAAACCGCAGCAAAACAATTGTTTACTGCGGTTTTATTATTGTCCGCTGTTGTTATTTACAGCCTTTTATTTACTTCCTCGAAACAAATCACTGATGAATATCAGCAATTTATATATTTATGTCGCAAATATAGTACAAATAAAACAATTAATATCGGTTAAATTATCGCTGGATTCTGATATATCCAAACTCATGATGTAACTTTTCTGGCTTTTAAATATTCGCATTATTGATAATTCCCAAAAACCTGTCAAGGAACAATTTCAGTTTTTCTATCACTGTCATTTTCTTGGTTGCATATTGATTGTCGGGTGCAAATGGATTGAGCGGCGGCAACAATTTTGTAATGGCAGTGCCGGTTTCGGGAATAAATCCATTGCGAAAGGCATTCTTCACAAACTTTTCTGTTTCTTCCTTATTCAGATCTTCATCTGCGATAATACGACTTAATTCTTCCTTTTGTTTCTCGGAAACAAAATTTTGCCAATCATCGTCAATATTTGTTTCGGGAGTAAGCGAAGCAATAAATTGCTCGATAAGGTCTTTTTTGTTACGGAGCTCCACGCTCGAATCTATTGCCTTACCGATTGTCACGACAATTTCTTTATCCTGCAAATGACCTTCATGGTATTTGCGAATAAGTTCCAAAATGTAGTCAATATTGATTTCTACCTGCTTTATCAACTCCATCTCAAACACAATATCATCATTCACGTTTTCACTGTCACCGGGTTTAACCTTTCGCCATTCATTATAAAGGTCGATATACATACTATGATAATCCTGCACATCACGTCCGGTTAGTATTTCGTTGCCCGCAAAATCATCAAAAGAGGAAAGGATATTTTTTACTTTCAGAATACCGCCATAAAGATTAATAAACTCTTTTTGCGCCTGTTCACCTATGATTTGCTCACCTATCGGATATTTTTGCACAAGCTCGGCAATCAGTTCTTCATAACCTCTAACTTTCTTCCCGTTTTCAGTTTCGTAACCATTGTAATAGTCGGAATATGATTTGAGCAAAACAACGCCGCCTGCTTCTTTATCGCCAAAGAGGGCAATACTTTCGTTGGTCGCTTTTTCGAGATTACGGAAGCAAACGATATTTCCAAAGGTCTTTATGCTGTTCAGAATACGGTTTGTTCGGCTGTATGCTTGCAATAGTCCGTGAAGCCGCAAATTTTTATCTACCCAAAGCGTATTCAAAGTTGTAGCATCGAACCCTGTAAGAAACATGTTTACCACTATCAGCAAATCTATCTCACGATTTTTCACTCGTTGCGATACATCTTTATAGTAGTTCTGAAATCTGTCTGAAGAAGTATCATAGTTAGTTTTAAACATCGCATTGTAATCTTGTATCGCGCTTTCGAGAAAATCTCTGTGGCTTACGGACAAGTTGCTTGTATCTTCAGAGTTCTCATCCGGTACTCCATCAACTTCTGTCAGTTCATCGTTTGCACCATAAGAGAAGATTGTAGCAACTTTCAATCGTTGTGCTTCCGGTAAATCCTCTTGCTGATTTTGAAACTCGTTATAATAAAGCTTGCAAACATCAATAGAGGTTGTTGCAAAGATGGAATTGAATCCCGCCAACCGTCTTTCTTTGAGTTGATAAAACGAGTTTCGTTTGGTCTTTTGGTCGAAATGCTGACGAATGTAGCTTACAATATTGCTAATTCTTGCAGGTGATGCCAATGCCCTTTCTCTATCAATATCCCAAACTTTTTCGTTTGTAATATTTTCTTGCTCACGCATGGTGCCGACATAATCAATACGAAACGGCAATACATTCTTATCGGTTATGGCATCGACAATGGTGTAGGTGTGTAGTTTCTCACCGAAAGCCTGTTCGGTGGTTTTTAGTTGCGGATTACCTCCACTGCCCGAATTTGCAGCAAATATTGGTGTGCCGGTAAAACCGAAAATATGATATTTCTTGAATTTTTTAATAATGGCTGTGTGCATATCGCCAAACTGCGAGCGATGGCATTCATCGAAAATCAACACGACGTGTTGCGTATATGCAGGATGGTTGGCATGTTTTTTGAGCAATACCGCCAATTTCTGAATAGTAGTAATAATGATGCGGGCACTGGGGTCTTCGAGTTGTTTTTTCAGTTTTGCCGTATTGGTATTGCTGTTTGCTGCCCCTTTCTCGAACTTATCATATTCTTTCATAGTTTGATAGTCGAGGTCTTTTCTGTCGACTACAAACAACACTTTATCAATGTAAGGCAACTTGCTTGCCAACTGCGCCGTCTTAAAACTCGTTAGGGTTTTGCCGCTACCGGTGGTATGCCAGATGTAAGCACCCGCTTGAATTTTCCCATAAGTTTTGTAGTTGTTCGACACATTGATACGTCCTAAGATTCGCTCAGTAGCCACAATTTGATAAGGTCGCATCGCCAAAAGCATTTTATCGGAAGTGAAAATGCAATATTTAGCCAAGAGGTTCAGCAAACTGTGTTTGGCAAAAAATGTCTTTGCAAACCCTGCTAAATCGGTAATCGGCTTGTTATTGGCATCTGCCCACCACGAAGTAAATTCATAGCTATTACTCGTTTTCTTTGTCTCCCCCCGTTTGTTTTCGCTCTCTTTTATATGTTGATTGCGTGTGGTATTGCTGTAATATTTGGTATATGCGCCATTGGAAATCACAAACAGTTGCACATACTCGAACAGTCCGCTACTTGCCCAAAAACTTTCCCGTTGATACCGGTTGATCTGATTGAATGCTTCTTTAATATCCACACCTCGCCGTTTGAGTTCGATATGAACAAGCGGCAAACCATTGACCAAAACCGTTACGTCATAACGATTGGAGTGTATGCCTTCCTCAGTAGCATATTGATTGATTACCTGCAAAGAATTGTTGTGGATATTTTGTTTGTCAATCAGATAAATGTTTTTTGTTTCGCCGTTGTCGCGCGTGAGATTTTTGATAAAATTCTCCTGTATAGTGCGTGTTTTTTCTTCTATCCCCTCATTGGCATTGGCTAGATATTGATTGAAAAAGCGTTTCCATTCGCTGTCCGTGAAAACGTAATTATTCAGCTTTTCTAACTGTGCACGCAGGTTTCGGATTAAGTCGGCTTCTGATTTAATTGGCAGATACTCGTAGCCCTGTGTTTGAAGTTGGGCAATAAAAGCTTGCTCCAAATCGGCTTCCGATTGGTAATTCGTTGCCCGTCTGTATTCTGTTTGATATTCGGCTACAACGGTGCTTTCGGGATTTTCTGCAACTAAATCGTATTGTTTCATTTTATTCTTCTATTTCTTCGTCCCACACTGAACGTATTTTTTTATTTTCAAATAATTTCATCTTATCCATTACGCTGCTTCCTTAAATGTCAATAACTTATTTCGGTAATACTCGTACTGTTGCTTCCTCATTTTTATTTCGGCAGGCAAACCTATCGAAATATCATTTACTAATGCTTCAAATTTATCCAAAATCTCTACGATGCGGTTTTGTTCTTCGAGTGGTGGGATGGGAATCTTATATTTCATCACCTTATTATTTGCAATTGACGGATAGCCTGCTCCTTCTTGATTATTTTCTACATAACTGTAAAAATCAGTTGTAGTTAATGTAAAAAACAAATATCTTGGTAAAACAACTTCTTTGTTTGCTCTTAAAACACAAAACCCAGTACTGCAAATTTGGTTGTCATATTCAGAGGTAATAGAGCAAAGCCTTTTTAATGTAGGTCTTGTTGTCCCAAAAATTACGTCATCAGTTTTCACAATTTGTCGTGCTCTGCTTGGCGCATTTTCAGAACTTATTATCTGAGTTTCTATAATCTGATTATTTTCTCTATTAACAGAAGATAAATCAATATATTGAAATTTTAAACCTGACATTTCTTTCCACTTTACATTTTCAGTTTTTAAGCATATCTCACTCATAGTCAGCTGCCTACTACCCCACCCCCATATTTTGTTGAATGTCAGCAACTTACCGCGGTAATATTCATACTGCTTTCGCCTTGCTTCTAATTCCACTTCTAATTCTGCTTCTAATTCTGTAAACTTATCGAGGATATTTACAATTTCTTGTTGGATGGGGAGAGGTGGAGCGGGAATTTCAAGTTTGGAAAAATCTTTTGTTGATAAACCAAACCTTGTCAAACCTTTACTTGCTTTAAAAATTTTATTTCTTAAATCTTCCGATTCAAAAAGATAACTAATAAAATATGGCGTTATATTATTCTTTTCATAAAGCCTATATCTCATTATATGATAACTATATACAGCATTAGGTATATCTTCATCAACAACAGCAGTAAAACCGATTTCATCTCTTGTTTCAGAAGTAGGGGTAATAAAAATATCATGCTTCTTTATGTCACATTTTTCGATTTTACTATCAGAAGCTGTAACTTCCATTGATAATATATCTTTTGTAATGTGTTTGTTCCGCATAACATCCATAAAATTCAAAAGCATAACAGATTTTTGGCCTGCTATAATTTTCTTATCAACTCCAATATTTTCAAACTCACCTAACTCTCCCAATTTCTTAAACTCCATCCCACCCGGGCAAAGTTCTGCTATCATTTGTTCTATTTTATTCATGGCTACCTCCTTCCAAATCTGCAATGATACTATCTATCGCCTTCCGTAATTCGTCTTCGTGTTTCACGATTTCGGCAATCTTTGTATTTAATTTAATAATATCTATTACCTCTCGTGTATCTTCCTGCTCCACATACGAAGAAACTGCTATATTATAATCGTTAGCGGCTATGTCAGCATTGGGAACAAGCCGGGCGAAATGTGCTTTGTCTGTTCGTTCAATATATGTATTGAGGATTTTATCAATGTTTTCGGCTGTCAGTTTTTCCTTGTTGCCACTATGTACCGATTCGGCAGAAGCATCAATAAATAGCGTGACGTTGTCGGTCTTTGATTTTTTTAGAACAATAATGCAAGTGGCAATACTTGTTCCAAAAAAGAGATTGGCGGGCAGTTGAATGACACAATCAATATAATTATTATCAATTAGATATTTGCGAATTTTCTGCTCCGCACCGCTACGATACAGCACACCCGGAAATTCTACGATTGCCGCCGTTCCGTTGGTTGCTAACCAAGCGAGCATGTGCATTACGAAAGCAAGGTCAGCTTTGCTTTTTGGTGCAAGCACTCCTGCGGGTGAAAAACGCGGGTCATTAATCAATACCGGATTATCATCCCCATCCCATTTGATGGAATAAGGCGGATTGCTGACGATTGCCTCAAAGGGTTCGTTGTCCCAATGTTGCGGGTCTTTGAGTGTATCGCCATTGGCTATATTGAATTTGTCGAAGTTGATGTTATGCAAAAACATGTTCATCCGGCAAAGGTTATAGGTGGTCAGAATGATTTCTTGCCCAAAGAATCCTTGTCGCACATTGTCATTGCCGAGAATCTTGGCAAAATTCAAAAGCAGCGAACCACTACCACAAGCGGGGTCATAGACTTTGTTTACTTCAGTTTTTCCTACCAACGTTATTTTTGTCAGCAGTTCAGATACTTCCTGCGGTGTGTAAAATTCGCCTCCCTTTTTACCGGAATTGGCGGCGTACATTGATATTAGGTATTCGTAGGCATCGCCAAAAGCGTCAATTACATGGTCGGCAAATTCACCCATCTGCAAAGAATAGATGACTTCCAATAGTTTGCGTAGTTGCTCGTTTCGCTTCGGTACGGTATCGCCCAAGTTCTTGCTGTTCACATCAAAATCATCAAACAACCCTTTTATGTCGTCTTCGCTTTCGTAGCCAATAGCTGAACCTTCAATGTTTTTGAATACCTGTTCGAGTGTTTCATTCAGGTTGGCATCGTCTTTGGCTTTTTTAGCTACATTCACAAACAGTTCGGACGGCAGAACATAAAAACCCTTTTCTTCGATGGTTGCCCGCCGTGCGTTTTCAGCCATTTCGTCTGTAATGGTAGCATAATCAAAACTATTGTCGCCTGTGCTTTGCACTTTTTTATTCAGGTAGTCGCTGATATTCTCGCTAATAAAACGGTAGAATAATCCACCAAGCATGTAGTTCATAAACTGCACGGGTGTTAAAACTCCGCCGTGAACCAACTGATTAGCGGCATTCCAAATAGTGCGATGCAGTTCCGCTCGCTGTTGCTCTCTGCTCATATTTAAATATTTAAGGCAGCATTTATATCTCTTGTTCTCATTCTATTTATTCTCCTCTTGAATTGTCAACTTTCGGTAAATATACTCAAATTATATAAGGTATCGACCACAACAACAGTTTTCACCACTTCATTCCCGCATAATACACCTATAATACCCATCACCTTACATATTCTTTCCTTTATTTGTCAAATGAAATATGAGTGGTCGATTCCTTTCATAAACAATTCCCGTTTTAATTACAGAACGTTTTCTAAGCAAAAGGCCGCCTCATTTTTATTGTGAGACGGCCTCTCTTGTTTGTCCGCTATTGTTATTTACAGCCTTTTATTTCACCTCCTCGAAGTCCGCGTCCTGAACATTATCGCCACTGTTAGATGAAGATGATCCTCCTCCGGCTTGGCTGGCGTTGGGATCAGCTCCCGGTTGTTCACCTTGTTGGGCGTACATTTCAGCACTTGCTGTTTGGAATGCAGTGTTCAGTTCGGCCATTGCAGAGTCTATCGTTGCCAGATCTTGGGCTTTGTGCGCATCTTTCAGCTTGGTCAAAGCAGCTTCAATCGGAGCTTTCTTGTCAGCCGACAGTTTATCTCCCAGCTCTTCCAGTTGTTTTTCGGTTTGGAAGATCAGGCTGTCGGCCTGATTCAGCTTGTCGATCTTTTCACGTTCTTTCTTGTCTGCTTCGGCATTGGCTTCTGCTTCCGCCTTCATTCTTTCGATTTCTTCCTTGCTCAATCCGCTGGAGGCTTCGATGCGGATAGCTTGTTCCTTGCCGGTGGCTTTATCTTTGGCAGATACTTTCAGGATGCCGTTGGCGTCGATGTCGAATGTTACTTCGATCTGAGGCACGCCACGACGGGCCGGAGCAATGCCTGTCAGGTTAAACTGGCCGATTGATTTGTTTTGTGACGCCATCGGACGTTCGCCTTGCAGCACGTGGATTGTTACTTCCGTCTGGCTATCCGCAGCGGTAGAGAATGTTTCGCTTTTCTTCGCAGGGATTGTTGTGTTGGCGTCGATCAGTTTGGTCATTACGCCGCCCAGGGTTTCGATGCCCATTGACAGTGGTGTTACGTCGAGCAATACCACGCCTTTGATTTCGTCTGTCAGCACTGCGCCTTGTACGGCAGCGCCTACAGCTACCACTTCGTCGGGGTTTACACCTTTTGAAGGTGCTTTTCCAAAGAAGTCTTCAACCAGTTTTTGTATGGCGGGGATACGCGAAGAGCCACCCACAAGGATCACTTCGTCAATATCCGAGTTGCCCAGACCGGCGTCGCTCATGGCTTTCTTGCAGGGTTCCAGACATGCTTGCATCAAGCCGTGGGCCAATGATTCGAACTTAGCGCGGGTCAATGTTTTCACCAAGTGCTTGGGCACGCCGTTTATCGGCATGATATAGGGCAGGTTGATTTCCGTACTTGTAGTGGAAGATAGTTCGATTTTCGCTTTCTCGGCAGCTTCTTTCAACCGTTGCAGCGCCATCGGGTCTTTGGTCAGGTCGGCGCCTTCGTCGTTTTTGAATTCGTCGGCCAGCCAGTTGATGATCACTTGGTCGAAGTCGTCACCGCCAAGATGGGTGTCGCCGTTCGTAGAAAGTACTTCAAACACGCCGCCACCGAACTCGAGGATAGAAATATCGAATGTACCGCCACCCAGGTCGAACACGGCGATTTTCATGTCTTTGTGAGCCTTGTCGAGACCATAAGCCACGGCGGCGGCGGTAGGCTCGTTCACGATACGTTTCACTTCAAGGCCGGCGATTTGTCCGGCTTCTTTTGTGGCCTGGCGTTGGGAGTCGGAGAAATATGCCGGAACAGTAATGACCGCTTCCGTTACTTCCTGGCCCAAATAGTCTTCGGCTGTTTTTTTCATCTTCTGGAGAATCATGGCCGAAATTTCTTGTGGAGTATACAGGCGTCCGTCAATATCCACACGCGGCATTCCGTTTTCGTTTGCCACTTTATAGGAAACGCGTGCAACTTCTTTTTGCACTTGATTCCAATTCTCTCCCATGAAGCGTTTGATCGAGTAAACGGTTCTCTTCGGGTTGGTGATTGCCTGGCGCTTTGCCGGATCGCCTACTTTACGTTCGCCATCGTCTACAAATGCAACAATGGAAGGAGTGGTGCGTTTACCTTCGCTGTTTGCAATGACTACCGGCTCATTGCCTTCGAATACAGATACACAAGAGTTGGTAGTTCCTAAGTCAATACCTATTATTTTTCCCATAATTATATATATTTTATTGTTTTAGTTTCTTTGTACTATAATGGTTGGTTACAACCGGACGACTATCTTATCGCAAACGGTATGCCAAACAATTATTATGAGAGATGGAATGAAGAGTGGCAGATTTCCGGTGGATATCTCTGACAGGACTTTCCACGGGAAATGACAGAACGGCAGACTGTGTTGCGTTTTAATCTACCAGAAGGTTGCTGAACTTATCCGTTATCCGGAAAGGGAAAGGGGGATATTCGTAGATGCGGAATCGCGGTTCGGTCTTTCCTTCGGTATATTGCCAGATTGTGGTATAATCTTCCGGGTCTTCGCCTGATTTCTCCAACTGGCGGAGGTAGGCGGCTATGGACTTGTTCTCTACTATAAATACTTCTGCCAGCCGGTTGATGACCGGGCTGTGTTTCCGGGTGCTGTCGTGATAGAATTGAAGGATGCGTTCGCCTCCGGACGTGATCCCTACCGTTTTAAAGGTCATGCTTTTGCCGATTCCCGGCAGGTTAAGTACGTTTCGATCGGTAGCGAGGAAGGGCAGGTGGTGTTTTTTCATGAACCGGCGTATGCGTTCGCCAACATCCGCTCCGTGTTCTAACAGGCACGCCAGCTCTTCTTGTTGCGCATGTGTCATCTTGCCGGCAATCTTTTCTTCTTTCTCTTCCTGAAGCGAACGGCTGTTGGGCGTAAACACGGCATAATTCTCGCGGAAGCCTTTCACGGAGAAGGTATAGTAGCACACGATTCCCAGACTGTTCAGTATCTGCCGCAGACGGGCCGTGTGTCCGCGGAAAGATGCGGCTACGGTATATACCAGCTGGTTTGTGATGGTCCATCCGGCCGAGATGATCTTCCCGATCGCATCCCGCGCCTGCGGGGTTATTTCAAGGGGTGATTGGAAATGGGTTTGTATCACAAATTGTTTCACGCCAACCGTTGAGGCTTTTTCCTTGAAGTCTTTCAGTATTTCTATCAAACCGTCGTCTATCCGCATAGGGAGGTAAGCGAGGAGGCGTGATCCCAACCGGACGCGTTGTAGCTCGGCATATTTTTCTCCCGCCGGGCGTTCCCAATTCGCCCGTTGTTTGCGAACCGCCATGCGGTATATCGCATCCAGCATATTCCGCAGCGTTTTGTTCTGGCTCATCAAGGCATCTCCTCCCGTGATCAGGATGTCTCTGATCTGGGTGTCTTCTTCAAAATAAGTCATCAGTCTGCGGAGTTTCTTGTCCCAGGTCTCTTTGGGGGCCAACGATTCCAGTTCAAAGTTGAGGCGCTCGCTTTGAAAGTCATACATGCGCTGACAGGATGCGCAAAGCCCGCCACATGCGCGCCCCATGGTATCCGGAATCAGGATCGCAACTTCCGGATAGCGCCTGTGGATATTATGCGCATTGGGCAGCAGCCATCCGGCGGCATTTGGCTTGCCGGCTTCTATCCGGTCTTCTTTTTCCCAGGCGTGGATTTCGCCATACGCATCGACAAGTTCGGGCGAATAAAGGACATAGCTGCGAACCGTTCCGTCATTATACGTTTTTCCCGTTGTATCCAGCAGCGACAAGTAGTAGGGGGTGACAAAGAAGGGGATGCCTTTCTTTTTCGCTTCCGTCAATACCCGCATGACTTCCTCCGGCAGGGAGTTGTTCAGGAAGCGATTCAGTTCGGCGGGGCTTTTGATGGCCATGCTCAATTGAAAATGATAGTCGTCCCACCAGTTGCAGACCCTATCATATTTGTCTTGTTCCGAAAGCCCGTCGGGAAACCGGAAGCGCGATTGCACCGGTGTTTTGCGGTTCTCTATTTTGCAGATCAGCAGCCGTATCATCCGTTCCTTATTCTCTTCGCGTACGCGGATCACGTTCCCGTCCAATCCCGTGGCCCATCTTTCCATATGGCTTTTTGCCTTGCTCGCGGCAAACTTTTCAGGGGCTGCCTCTTTTAACCTGTTGAATTGGTAGAATAAATCAATAAGAAAGTCTGCTTTGAGCGTGCCGGCGGCGGCCCTGCCTGTCAGGAACCGCCAGAACAAAGAGATGGTCTGTACCCGGATGTTTTGTTCGGTAGAAAGTTCGAAGACCTCTTTGCCGTCGAACCGGATAAAATGCCGGATTTGTTCGCTTGCTTCATTGCCGTTGTATGCGTCCAGGTATTTTTCCAACCGGTCTTTAAACCCGTTTTCGTCCTTGCTTTCTACCGCCAGTGCCGTAAGGTCGGGAAATGCACGGTCATACAATTGTTTTAACCGGAATAAGGTGAGCGAAAGCATTTTCTTATGCTTCACGCGCATCATTTATCCTCTTTGTTCTTCGGTTCTTTTTTTGCCAGCAGCACGATGTGATACACATATTCGGTCATCCATTGTTCCGAGTAACCCAGGCGTTCCTTGCACTTGCGTATGCCTGTTGCGGTTTTGTGCACCTCATCTTTTTTCCATACCGTTTTGGTCACAATATCATGCACCGTCTTTTCGGTCAGGGCATACAGCAGTTTCCTGAACAGTCCGGGGATACGGAACTTCCATTGCATCAGATTGCCCATCAGCATCATCAGGTCGTTGGAAAATCCTTGGAACAAAAACATATACGGCTGTACCTGTTGCTGGTTTTTACAGTTCTTCTTTACCGAAGCGTCGATTTCCGCAAAGAAGTTCTCCGTTAATCCGTAATCCTGCATCAGCATCTTCCGCGAGCGTGACTTTTCCGCCACACCCAGCTTCCCTTTCTGGGTCACTATTTTAAATGTACGCTTGAAATTAGCCACATCAGGTATAAAGTTGATGTTGGTAATACCCAGATTTATGGCTATGACGGATTGGAAATAGACACGTATCAACAGTGTGAAGTCTTCTACGCTGCCTGCGTGTTTCGTTTCGGAGTTTCTTCCGAATAGTTTTGAGAATATACTCATCTTGTTTTATATTTTTTAGACTAGGGCAAAAATACAAAATAAAAAGGAACCGGCCTTATACCCCGGCCGCTAAATAACGCCGCTCTTTCCCTGTATCTGAGCCTGTGCGGATTACTTTCCAGCCGGCAAAGTGATTTTTTTAGCCGGTAGCTGAAAAAAATAGGAGGAAAACATATTCCGTTTCGGAAAAGAATGTATTTTTGCCGCCATAATCAACCATAATAATATTTTAAATCATGAAAGAATTAGTGGAAAAAGTAGCTGCTTTAACAGCAGCCTTTAACAAGGAAGCAGCAGCACAGGTCGAAGATGGAAACAAAGCTGCCGGAGCTCGTGCCCGTAAGGTTTCATTGGAAATAGAAAAGCTGATGAAAGAATTCAGAAAGATATCCGTAGAAGCTTCCAGGAAGTAATCCAATTAATTAGGAGAAAAATAGGGAAGAGGCTGTCTCAAATAGGTTGAGGCAGCCTTTTTTTTGTCTCCGCTCGTTGCCGTTTGTCGTTGAATTAAGCCTTCCGCTCATGTATGGGAATATGACCCTTCAAAAGGGACGCAGGTGCTTAGCAGATGCTCTCTGAAGAGCAGTTCCGGCTCGAACTCCCGGAGGATGATCCAGTCGGCTCTGTCTACCCAGTGCTTGAAGTAGGGGTTGGGCTTGTACGTCTCCGAAAGCTCGAGCAGGCGGTCGAGGTCGAAGGTGGACGAGACGGCTCCGGCGCCGGTCTTCGCTGCGTCGTAGGCATTGCACGCCTGTTCGATGTGGGCGGGCACCATCAGTACCGGTTTGCCCAGGTACATGGCCTCGCATACCGACTCGAACCCCGCCGTCGTGGCATAGGCTTTCGCCCTTGCCATGTCGTGCAGGAAGCGTTCGTCGTTTAGCTGGTAGAAGGAGAGGCGTTCGTCGATCGGAGTGTGTTCGGCGGCCTTTTTGTTGTCCCAATAAAAGCGGAGGCGCACGTCCGGATGCCTGTTGTGCCATGTTATGACCTCCTTGCCGAAGCCACTGTTTACCACGTAGCCAAGCAGAAAGTCGCCGCTTTTCGACTGAAGGTTTAGCACTTCATCGCGTAGCAGGGGAGGGACGACCACCAGGCGGTCTTTCGTGATCTCGCGCATCGACCGGAAAGACAGGGCCAGCTTCTTGTTGGCCCCTATGGCGGTCAGGCGGGTGAAGAATTTGAGCAGGGCCGGCAGACAGGGGTTTGCTTCGGCGGGGAACTTGAAGTCGGGGTGAAGGAAGACGTATTGGTGAGCAATACACACCATTTCCGCTTTGGGACGGAAGAAGGCGTAGGTCAGCCCGGACAGCAGTTCATAGAAATTCACCACCACGTCGGCTTCGGTTTCCCGGATCACCCGGTTGATGTACCGGATGCTTTGCACGTACTTGTGCAGGCGCAGCAGGTTATACAGGATGCTGCCCGGCAGGTTAGCCTGCTTGTTTCGGGCCGTGGGGAGGAAGTTCGGACTATCGAACGTGTGAACGTCGGCGGCTATCTTCCGGTAGAAGAAGTCCGGCAGGCGGCGCGACGGGCTTTTGCCTACCAGTACGCCTACGATCTGGTGCCCTTCGCGGAGCAGTTTTTTGTGCAGTGCAATTGCCTGGGTCAGGTGCCCCCGTCCCTCGCCTTGAATGATAAACAATATTTTCATATCGCGTCGGTATAACAGGTTTGTTCGTATTTGTACCACGAAGTAAGGGCATTGCTGTTACAGGACGAAGACATAGTCTTTAAGTCTTAAAGACTAACTTCACCCGGTGCGGTATTCCTGCGGGGTCATCCCCGTCATCCGTTTGAAGAACTTGCAGAAGAACGACGGGTTGGCGAAGCGGAGTTCGTCTGCCACCCGGTAAACCGGCAGGTTATCGTGTTTGAGGCGTATCTTGGCCTCGACGACGACAGCCTGGTCGACCCAGTCCATGACCGTTTGCCCGCTCGCCTGCCGGATCACCGTGTTGAGATAACGCGGCGTCAGGCAGAGCTTACCGGCGTAGAACTTCACGTTCCGCTCGCTTACGCAATGTTCGTTCACCAAGGCGATGAACCGGCCGAACAGCCTGTCCTGATGCGTAGCGTTTCCGCCGCCGGCCGGCCGGTATCCCTTCCGCATGTCGTCGATAAAGTGTATGAGGGAGGTCAGCAGATGCTGAACCGGCTCGCGGGGGAAGCCGTCCGCCTGCACCATCTCCCAGAGCAGCCTGAAGTATCCCTCAGCGATGCCCCGTTGACCGTCCGACAGCGGGAGGATGACGCTCTGCCGGTATCCTCCCCGGTAATAGTCCACATCTTCCTTGCAGGCGGAGGGGATAAAGACCGGGCTGAACCCCACCATGCGCAGGACCGTATCCGGATGGACGCCGGTGATCTCGATGATGGAGCCTGCGGGCACTACCAGCACCTGTGCCGGCCGGATGATGTATTCGATGAGGTTGTACCGTATCACGACCTGCCCCTGCAGCAGCAAAATGATCCGGCCCTCCTTCAGCCGGTAGGGTTGCCGCAGCCGGAAAAAGAAAGCATCGGGAAGCACGGCAGTGCCGCCGGCGCTTATGAGTTCGCGTATCTGGTGCGACATGTCATACGCGATGCCAAACTCATTGGTCAGGAAGATGTTCGCCGAGCGGAACGGTTTACTCGAATCGCTGACAGAAGCGATCGAGAAGTCTAACGGCCTTGTCTTGTTCATCCCTTTACGTTTTGTTGCACAAAGATAAGAAGCGTTATCGAACTATCGGGACATTAGTGTGAACAAACGGAGCGCAGGAGTATGCTTTTAACCCTTTACCTTTGTCACAATGATATTAAAGAACCGAACGATATGAAACGATGGATACCGGAGGCGCTCTTCGCCTTCATCCTTCCGGGCATATGTGCGCAGCCGCTGACGCTGGAGGAATGTCGGCGGAAGGCGCAGGCCAACCACCCCCTTGCCGTGCAGTACGGACTTGTGGAAGAGGCAAGGGAGTACAACCTCGACAATGCCTCCAAGGGATACCTGCCCCAACTCGTGCTGACCGGACGGGCGACCATCCAAAGCGAAGCGACCCGGTTACCGTCGATACCCGGTATGACGATCAAAGGGCCGTCCAAGAGGCAAGCCCAGGTCATGGCTGAACTCAGCCGGAACATATGGGACGGCGGGGAGATACGCTACCGGCGGAGGCAGGTAGAGAGAGCCTCTGACGTGGAACGGCGGGAGCTGGATGTGGAACTGTACGCCTTGAACGAGCGGATAGACCAAGTCTACTTCGGCATCCTCATGCTGGACAAAAAGCTCGAACAGAACACACTCCTGCGGGAAGAACTGCAGAGAAGCCACCGGAACATATCGGCATACATCGCCAACGGCATAGCCGGAGCAACCGATCTGGACGCCGTGAAGGTGGAGCAACTGAACAGCCGGCAAACCGAAACCGAACTGCTGGCTTCGCGTGAAGCATACCTGCAAATGCTCTCACTGCTGATAGGCGAAGCCGTCGGCAACGGCGTCGAACTGCAAAAGCCACTGCCGGAAGAGACACCAACCGGCGGGATCAACCGACCCGAACTGCTCCGGTTCGACGCACAGCGCGCGAGCATCGCCGCCGCCACCGACATGCTGAACGCCCGCAACCTGCCGCGCATCGGCCTATTCATCCAAGGCGCCTACGGCAACCCAGGGTTAGACATGCTCAACAACAAATTCACCCCCTTCTATATAGCCGGAGTACGGCTGACCTGGAACTTTGGCGGGCTGTACACCCTGCGCAACGACAGAAGGCTGATCGAAAACAACCGGCAGAAGCTGCAAGGCAACCGCGAACTCTTCCTCTTCAACACCCGCATACAGGCAGCACGGGACAAGAGCGCCGTACAATCGGTCAAAGCACTCATACGGCAAGACGACGAGATTATCGCCCTGCGCACGAATATACGGAAGGCGGCCGAAGCCCAAGTAGCCAACGGCACGCTGACCGTTGCTGACATGCTGCGCGAGATAACCGCAGAGAGCCTGGCACGCCAAACCAAAGCCATACACGAGGTTCAGCTGCTGATGAATATCTACCAATGGAGACATACAACAAGCGCATATTTTGCCGAAGCACCTTCGACAGGCCTACCGAAGCACCTTCGACAGTGCTACCGAAGCACCTTAGGCAGCACTACCGAAGCACCTTCGATACCGGTGGCAAAGCACCTTCGGTACCCTACCGAAAGTGCTTCGACAAAAACAGACCACTATACCTATATATATATGAAAGGAATTTACGCTAAAACAAGTCTTGGTATACTGCTACTATCGTCCTGTAGAACGGGCAATAGCCACTACGATGCCACCGGCGCATTTGAAGCCGTTGAAGTAACCGTGTCGGCGGAAGCCTCTGGCAAACTATTGCGCTTTGATATAGAAGAAGGCAGCGTGCTGCGGGCCGGACAACAAGTCGGCATCATAGACACCATGCAGATCTGGCTGACCAAACGCCGTGAAGAAGCCGCCGCGAAAGCCGTGAAGAGCCAGATACCCGAAACCGGCAAGCAGATCGCCGCCATAGAACAACAGATCGCAACAGCAAAGCGGGAGAAGCACCGCATCGAGAACCTGCTGGAAGCCGGAGCCGCCACCGAAAAGCAACGCGACGACATCAACGCGCAGATAGCACTCTACCGTAAACAGCTAAGCGCGCAAACATCATCCCTGAACATCAGTAGCCGGAGCATAGCCGAACAAAGCACAGCGATGGACATCCACGTGGCACAGCTGGCCGACCGGCTGGCGAAATGCCGCATCACAGCCCCCATTAACGGCACCGTGCTGGCCAAGTACATGGAAGCAGGGGAGCTGGCCGCCGAAGGGAAACCCCTCTTCAAAATAGCCGGCATGGACCGCCTGTTCCTCCGGGCGTACATCACCTCCGAACAACTGTATGACGTAAAGACGGGAGACAGCGTGGCGGTCACGGCCGATTACGGCGCCGGCCTCCGCAGGGAATACGCGGGAGTGATCACCTGGATAGCCGGACAGGCAGAGTTCACCCCCAAAAACATACTCACCAAAGACGAACGCGCCCACTTGGTATACGCCGTGAAGGTAGCCGTAAAGAACGACGGATACCTGAAAACAGGCATGTACGGCGGCATAAGGCTAAAGCCATGAAGCCGGCCGTTCGAGTGGTGAACCTGAAGAAAAGCTACGGTGAAGTCGAATCCCTGCGTGGCGTGGACTTTACCACATGCGAAGGGGAATGTTTCGGCATCATCGGTCCTGACGGTGCAGGGAAAACAACACTGCTCCGCATACTCGCCACGCTACTGTCGCCAAGCAGCGGAACAGCCGAAGTCGCCGGAAGAGACGCCGTGAAAGACTATAAAGACATCCGGAAGAAAGTCGGCTACATGCCCGGCCGCTTTTCACTCTACCAAGACCTGACCGTCGAAGAGAACATAGCCTTCTTCGCTACCGTGTTCGGAGCTACCGTAACAGAAAGCTACGGGCGGATAAAAGACATCTACCACCAGATCGAACCCTTCGCGGACAGGAAAGCCGGAGACCTCTCCGGAGGAATGAAACAGAAGCTGGCACTCTGCTGCGCCTTGGTGCACAAACCGGAGATACTCCTGCTGGACGAGCCGACCACGGGTGTCGACCCCGTATCGCGCAACGAGTTCTGGGACGTGCTGAACCGCCTACAACGCCAAGGCATCACCATCATCGTCACCACCCCTTACATGGACGAAGCCACACGGTGCGACCGAATCGCCCTCATACGCGAAGGCCGGTTCCTGCAAACAGACACCCCGGAACACATCATAAGGCAGTTCGACCAAACCCTCTGGGCCGTATCGGGAACCCATATGTTCCGGTTGCTGGCCGAACTGCGTGCCCACCCGCAAGTGACGAGCAGCTATGCCTTTGGCGATGCGCACCATGTCACCGTAGACAATCGCCTGACAACCGGTGACTTAGCCGCCTACTTAGCCGCGAAAGGCCATGACGGAGTAGAGATAAAGCCGATCCGCGCAAGCATCGAAGACTGCTACATGCAATCGGCGCAATACGGGAGCGAGCTATGAACGGAAAGGTCATACAGGCGGACAGCCTGACGAAGAAGTTCGGAAGCTTCACCGCAGTAGACCGTATATCCTTTGACGTCGAACAGGGCGAGATCTTCGGATTCCTCGGAGCCAACGGGGCCGGGAAAACTACAGCCATGCGTATGCTCTGCGGGCTGAGCCGGCCAACAGCCGGAACGGCTGTCGTTGCTGGGTTCGACGTAAGCCGGCAAGCCGAACAGGTAAAGAAGCATATCGGCTACATGAGCCAAAAGTTCTCCCTGTATGACGATCTGACGGTGGCCGAAAACATCCGCCTCTTTGCCGGCATATACCGGATGAAGGATAAGGAAATAACTACTAAGACCGACCGCCTGCTGGGGCGCCTCGGGTTCGGCAGCGAGAGCGGAACGCTCGTACGGCAACTGCCGCAGGGCTGGAAACAAAAGCTGGCTTTCTCGGTAGCCATCTTCCACGAACCCCGGATCGTCTTCTTGGATGAACCCACCGGAGGGGTAGACCCTTCCACCCGCCGCCGCTTCTGGGAAATGATCTATCAGGCCGCCAACAGCGGCATCACCGTCTTCGTCACTACGCACTACATGGACGAGGCCGAGTACTGCAACCGCGTATCCATTATGGTAGATGGCAGGATACAGGCGCTCGACACGCCGCGCCGCCTCAAGGAAAGCTTCGGCTGCACAACTATGGACGAAGTCTTCCGGCACATGGCAAGGACAGCCGGACATAACCAACCCGACCGGCTATGAAACCGTTTACCGCATTCATCCTCAAGGAATTCCGGCACATCCTCCGCGACCGGCGGACGATGCTCATCTTGCTGGCAATGCCCGTTGTGGAAATCATACTCTTCGGCTTCGCCATCAGTACCGAAGTGAAGAATATACGGGTAGCCGTGCTCGACCCCTCGCGCGACGCCGTGACCCGGCGCATAACAGACCGGCTCGACGCCAACAGGTACTTCACCGTCCGGTACACCGCCGGCACGCCTGCCGAGGTAGACCGGCTCTTCCTGCAAAGCAAGATAGACCTTGCGGTCATCTTCGGCAATCGCTTCGCCGGACGGCTACAGACAGGGGAAGCAGAACTGCTACTCGTAGCCGATGCCACCGACCCCAACATGGCCGTACTGCAAACAAGCTATGCCGCGCAGGCCATCCGCGATGAGCTGCAAGTGCCCGGCATAACGCCACCTCCGGGGATGATCGGTGTAACACACCATCTGCTCTACAACCCGCAGGTGAAAAGCGCCGCCAACTTCGTGCCTGGCGTCATGGGGCTGATCATGATGCTCATCTGCGCGATGATGACCTCCATATCCATTGTTCGCGAAAAAGAAACGGGCACCATGGAGATCCTCCTAACATCGCCCGTGCGGCCTATCATCGTCATCCTTTCCAAGGTAGCGCCCTATTTTGTGCTCTCGATCATAAACCTGGCGACGATCCTCGCCCTGTCCGTCTATGTACTGGAAGTGCCCATAGCCGGAAGCCTGTTCCAGCTCATCGCTGTATCGTTCCTCTTCATATTCACGGCGCTGGCGCTGGGCATACTCATCTCCACCATCGCCAAAACACAAGTAGCCGCCATGCTGGGAGCGGGGCTGACCCTGATGATGCCCACCATGCTGCTGTCCGGGATGATCTTTCCCATAGAGAACATGCCGCCTGTTCTCCAATACCTGTCCAGCCTTATCCCTGCCCGGTGGTATATCGGTTTGGTCAAGCACATCATGATACAGGGTGCGCCCGTCGCCACTGCTGCCAAGCCCGTCGCCGTACTCGTCCTGATGGCCATAGTTCTGACGGCCGCCAGCCTCAAGAAGTATAAGAACAAACCGGAGTAACAACTATGCTGAAATACCTCATCCACAAAGAGTTCAAGCAACTCATCCGTAATCCTTTCCTGCCAAGGCTGATATTTATCTTCCCCGTCTTCATGATGATACTCCTGCCCTGGGCAGCCAATATGGAGGTGAAAGATATCCGCCTCCACGTTGTCGACAACGACCGCTCCCCCCTGTCCGGGCGACTTATACGGAAGATAGCCGCCTCCGGGCGCTTCATCTGGAGCGGAAGCCCTACAACCCATAGCCAAGCTATGGAGGCCATCCAAAACGGAACGGCTGACGCGATCCTCGAGATACCGCCTCACTTTGAGCGCCACCTGATGAGGACGGAAGCAAGCCCCGTCCGTTTGGCCGCCAACGCCGTAAATGCGGCAAAGGCGAGCATCGCGGGTGCCTACATCACAACCATCATCGCTGACTACCAGGCCGAACTCCGCGGCCCCGCCCCGGTTGGCCCCGCTTCCGCACCGGCGGCAATCATCATAGGGCAAATGCAGTTCAACCCGCACCTCGACTACAAGTACACCATTGTCCCCGCCCTCATGGTGATCCTGCTCACGCTCCTGTGCGGCTTCCTGCCCGCCCTCAACATCGTCAGTGAAAAGGAGAAGGGTACCATCGAGCAAATCAACGTCACCCCCGTAAGCCGCCATATCTTTATACTGGCTAAGCTCATCCCTTACTGGGCCGCCGGCTTCATCGTCCTCACCCTATGTATTGCCATGGCCCGCCTGTTCTACGGCATCCGCCCCGCCGGCCCCGTCCTCGCCATCTACGCCTGCGCCGCCATCTTCATCCCCGCTGTTTCCGGCTTCGGCCTGCTCGTATCCAACCACTCGGCCACCCTCCGCCAAGCCATGTTCACCATGTTTTTCTGCCTTATCCTCTTTGTCCTCATGAGCGGCCTCTTCACTCCTATAGCAAGTATGCCTGCATGGGCGCAGTTCATCACCCGCCTTAACCCTCTCCGCTACATGATAGAAGCTATGCGCACCGTATACCTCAAGGGCGGCAGCCTCCAACACCTGCACGGCCAACTCTTCGCCTTAGCCGCCTTTGCCGTAACCTTTAACGCGTGGGCCGTCATCAGCTACCGCAAAAACCACTGAATTTACTATTTACCATTTACCATTTACCATTTACCATTTATTACTTGCGTAGATTGTAAATGGTATTAAATGGTAAATAGTAAATGGTAAATGGTAAATGGTAAATAGTAAACGGAGGGGTCTTGGTTATCTTACTATTTCTCCGTTCTCGTTTACCAACAGGATGGTCAGGGTGCCGTGGGGGAGGAGGGGGGCGCAGTGTGCGTGGCAACGTTGTGTGAGCAGGGTGAAGAAGGGGGATTGCTCTTCCGCGGGGAGGATTGTCCACAGCTCGCGGGCCAGAGTGATGCCGGCGATGGCGTCGATGGTTTGGTCGCTGCATCCGGCTTGGCGGGCGATGGCGGTGAGGAGGGTTTTGTTCATGGTGGTTTTTTTGCTGTGGGTGTCCAAGTGTCCTTCGGCCAGCTTGACTGCCTTTCCTATCATGATTCCCATGGTGACGTGCGCTATGTCCAGCTGGGAGGCGATGCGGAGCGTCTCGCCGATGTGGTTGCCGTAGTGTACGAAGGCGGTGTCGGGGAGGTCGGGGTAGTGGTTGCGCAGATGCTTTTCACTCTTGGCGCCGGAGTTGATGACGATGCGCGGGGTGCCGGATGCGCAGGCTACTTCGATGCTTTTGCGTATGGAGGCGATGAAGGCGTCGACGGAGAAGGGTTGTACGATGCCGGACGTGCCGATGATGGAGATGCCTCCTATGACGCCCAGCCGCGGGTTGAAGGTGCGTTGGGCGATTTCTTCGCCTCCGGGGACGGACAGGCGGACTTTGATGTGATGCTGTGGGTGATGGCCTTGGGCGTGGGCGATGGCCCGGAGGTTTTCGGTGATCATCTTCCGTGGGGCGGCGTTGATGGCGGGGGCGCCTACTTCCAGCCCCAGCCCGGGCAGTGTGACCGTCCCCACGCCTTCGCCCGCCCGTATGATGACGTCGGGGAGGTCGCCGGTTGCCTCCGGTGCGGTCGGTAGCAGGCTTACGGATGCTATGACGGATGCCTGGTTGGTGACGTCGGCGTCGTCGCCCGCGTCTTTGATTACGGTGCAGGCTACGGTGCCGGGGGTTGCTTCTGTTTGCGCAACGGGAACGGTGATGGTTTCTCCGTTGGGCAGCGTAACGGGAGCGTGGTGTTGTTCTTGTCCGGTGATCAGGGTTTTGTAGGCTGCTACGGCGGCGGCGGCGGCACATGTTCCGGTGGTTATTCCGGTGCGCAGGGGGTAGAACCCCGGCAGGAGTTGTTCGATGGTGCGGCGCAGGCCGTGCTTTCCGTTTACGGGGTGGAAGGTGGAGGGCATGGCGGGGCGTTCGATGGCGAAGACGGGGATGTTGTGCGCTTGCGCGGCGGTCACTTTTCCGGTGAAGCCTCCGCTTTGGCCGCTTTCCTTGAGGATGATGGCGTCGGGGCGGAGGGTGCCGATCAGTTCAACGTCGTTGTTTTCCGTTTGGTAGAAGAGGAGTTTGTCTTCGGGAAATCCTTGGCCGGCGGCAATGGCCAGCGATTCTTCGCGGTTCATGATGCGGAACCAGGTGGTGCGGGGGTGTTGTTGCCAGAAGGGTTTCAGCTTGCCGATGGTTTGCACGCCGGTCAGGGCGAGCAGGCGGGTGATGCGGTGCCCACGGAGCTTGTCTATGGCGTCGGGATAGTCCTTGCACCAGGTGATGTTGGCGTCTCGCTGCGGATAGATGCGGTCGTAGCGGATGACGGGGATCTGCAGTTGTGCCGCCACTGTGGCGATGGTTTGGTGCAGTTGCTCGGCAAAGGGGTGGGCGGCGTCTACCATCAGCCGGATGTTTTCCCGCTTGCAGAAGTCAGCCATGGCGGCGGCGTCCATTGCCCCGTTCAGCCGCAGGCCGTGGAGGGAGTTGACTTCCTGGAGTTCTCCTTTGGTTGAGTAGTAGAATGGTTTTCCGGCCTGGTCGATTACCTCCACGGCTTTCCGGCCTTCGGTTGTTCCGCCAAAGATCAGTAGCATGGCCGGTCTTTCCTGAAGAGGTGTTCGAACTCGCTTGCATACAGCCGCGACAGGCCTTGGCGGTTGTCGATGGCGTCGCCCACGACGATCAGGGTGGTGAGCGTGAGGTTGTTCTCTTCCACGATGCGGGCCAAGTCTTTTAGTTCGCCGCGGTAGATGCGTTCGTCTTTCCAGGTCAGTTTGTAGCAAACGGCTACCGGCGTGGCGGGCGGGTAGTGTTGCAGGAGTTGCTGTTGGACTTCTCCGGCTATTCCGGCGCTCAGGAAGATGCACATGGTGCTTTGGGTGCGGGCCAGGAGGTGGAGTTTTTCTTTCTCGGGCATGGGCGTCCGTCCTTCGCCGCGGGTGAGGATGATGGTTTGTACTTTTTCGGGGATGGTGAACTGCGACCGCAGCGCCGCCGCCGCCGCCTGGAAGGAGGAGATGCCCGGGGTGATGTGGTAGCTCATGCCGTGGCGGTCGAAGAAGTTCATTTGTTCCTGGACGGCTCCGTAGATGCAGGGGTCGCCGGTGTGCAGGCGCACAATGGACAGTCCTTTGTCGTAGTATTCTTTCATGAGGGCGAACTGTTCTTCCAAGGTCATGGCGGCCGAGCTTCGAACGATGGCCCCTGTTTTGGCGCAGTGCGTCAGCTCGCGCGGAACGAGGCTTCCGGCATACAGTATCAGGTCGGCTTCTTCCAGCAGGCGGCGTCCTCTGATGGAGATCAGTTCGGGGTCGCCGGGGCCTGCCCCAACAATCTCGATGTGCCCTTTGCGTGCGGCGTGCGCGTCTATAGCTATGGCAAAGGTGAATTGGTTGCCGGCAGTGACTGCACCCTTTTGTTTTTCGAGCAGCAGGGGGCCGCCGGATGCGCTTTTGATGGCCGTTGCTTCGGCCACGCTTTGCGAGCCGGTTACTTCCTGCACTTTCCCGGAAGGGTTGGGAACGTCGATGCCTTCCAGGTCTCCGGGCGTGTAGATGCGGGTTTCCGCGTGGGGGAAGGCCGATTGCAGGGCATGGAGCAGCGGCTCGTCTTTCTTCAAGGCGATGGTGTTGATAGTCTTCAGGGCGAGCAGGCTAAGTCCTGCGTCTCCGGCTTTCCGGCGGATGTATTCTTCCACGCCTTGCGGGTCGCACGCCTTGCGGCATCCTACGCCCATGTGCAGCACGGGCGGACGAAAGAACAGCGCGGGCGTGGCGGGCAGCACGGAGGCGGCACGGACGAAAGGGGTTACCGCAATCAGCAGCTCGTGTTCGCCGCCTTGCGGGACGTCTTCCGGCCGGTAGTACACCGTGACGTGGGGCGGAAGCGTGCGCTCCAGATGCTGCGTGCCCCTGTCTTTGGTTTCCAGCAACAGGGCTGTTCGCTTTCCGTTGACAAAGGCGGATATGATGCTGTTTGTCGAGCCGCCCGTCCATTCCTCGCGCCACCCGAACGTTGCGCCAAGCGTGTCCAGCGCCCACAGGCCGGTGTTGTCGCTTTGGGTGGTGATCACCGGCTCGGCCCCGATGGCGGAGGCTATCCGCTTGGTGAGTGCGTTGGCTCCGCCGACGTGCCCGGACAGCACCGATATGGCGTAGGCCCCCGTGCTGTCTACGTTCACGACGGCCGGGTCGCGGTGCTTGTCGCCAACCTGCCCGGCTATGGCGCGCACGCAGATGCCGAGCGCCCCAACGAAGACCAAGGCGTCTAACTGGCCGAAGTGTTCGGCGACAAAGGATTGTATGGATGGGATGGCGACGCTTCCGTCTGCCCCCGTGGTGGAATAGATAACGCTTCCTTCCAGTTCCTGCTGTATGCTCCGGGCGATGGCTGCGCCTGCTCCGGATACGGATATGATGGCTGTTTTCATTTCTTCGGTATGGCTTTCATGATGTCTATCGGGTTGTGGTTGTCGATGGCAACGCGGGTGACGGATTGCATTTCCATGCCCGCCGCTTCGACGGCTTCTGCAAACAAGCCCTTGCTCTCTTCCGAGACGGAATTGAATACGATGATCCCCTCCGGCTTGAGCGTTTCTTTGATGCGGAATACGATTTCTTTCAGCTTCCCGCCGTGTCCGCCGATGAACACGGCGTCGGGCGGAGGATAGGCCGGCAGGCAGGCCCCGACAAAGTCGCCGGTGACGGTGGTGATGCCCGGGGCACCGAACCGGCGGGCATTGGCTGCCATCAGCGCGGCGCCTTCCGGACGGATCTCGAAAGACGTGACGTGCAGGTGCGGAAACCGGAGCTTGGCTTCTATGGATATGGAGCCGGTGCAGAAACCGACATCCCAGAGGGACGTTTTTCCGGACAGCTCCAGCGCGCTCAGGGTGAGCAGGCGAACAGGGGCTTTGGTGATCATCCCCGGGCGCCCGTTCAAGTGGCAGAACGCTTCGTCGGGGATGCCGAAGAAACGCCGCCTGCTGCTGTTTCTTTCCAGAATCAGGTTGTTGGGATGCCCAAACGTGCCTCCGGCGGCTTCTTTGACGGTCATTGTGCAGACGCGCTCGGCCGCGGGGTTCCCCAGGCATTCGCCAACGTGCACCGTGTAGTTGGCGTATCCGAAGTCCAGCATCCGGCGGGCGATGGCGTCGGGCGTATGCTCGCGGTCGGTCAGCAAGCCGATCTTGGCTTCGTCCCCAATCAGCGCCCTGTCAAATTCATGCCAGGGCCGGCCGGTGAGCGACACCATCCGCATATCGTCGTAGCGGAGCGTGAGCCGGTGCGCCAGGAGTTGCAGCGAATTGAACGCGGGGTAGATCAGCAGTTCCGCTTCCGGAAGTTTCCGCTTCACCGTGTTGGCAAACCCGAAGAACAGCGGGTCGCCCGAGGCGAAAACAACGATGCAGCCGTGCGGCCCGTACTGCTCAAACACCCGATCCAGCGGTACGGTGATGGGAATCCACCTGTGCCTTGCGGGCAGGAGCGGTTTCACAATATTGCGGTGGCGGTCGCCGCCCGAAAAGACCTGCCCTTCCTTTATATACAGGAGGGCGTCGGGATGGAACAACGGGTCCGGGTTGTCATCCATGCCGATGAGGATAAACTTCTGCTTCATGCCCGTCTCAAACATCCCTAAACATCCCTTCCCGGGCGTCCCTGTCCGGCGTCGTCATAAGTCAGGATGGCGTTTACGAGCGTGGCGGCCAGGTTGCTCCCACCCTTCCGGCCTTCGATGATGAGCTTGGGTATGCCGGCGAAGGGCTTCGTCATCTGCTTGGACTCCCGCACATGCACAAAGCCCACCGGCGCGGCGATGATCCCCGCCGGGGCCGCCTTCTTCTTCTGGATGAGGCCGCACAGCTCCATCAACGCCGTCGGTGCATTGCCGAAGACGTACAGCGCATCGGGATGTTCGGCCACGGCCAGCCGGATGCCGGCCTGCGTACGGGTGATGCCTTTTTCGGCAGCCATAGCGGTTGCGCGCCCGTCGTTCAGGTAGCATTTGACCTCCACGCCAAGCCGCGCCAGTGCCCCTTTCCGTATGCCCGCCGCCGCCATGGTGACGTCTGTGATGATGGTCTTGACGGCCCCCCCGCTAAACAGGCGGTACAAGGAAGCCACCGCATCCCTGTCGGTATACAGCAGGCTCTCCATGTCGAAATCGGCCGTCGTGTGGATGGCGTGCAGCAGCGCCCACTTATGGTCGAGCGGGTGCCTGCCTTTGAGTTCCTTCTCGATAGCGCCGAAGCTGCGGATCATAATGTCCTGCCCGATGCCCGCCGCTTCCGGCTGCTCTCTGTAATACCCGCGCGGGGTGATGAAGGCGTTGTTCCAGCAGTACGACTGCGAGTTCCCAATCAGGATGACGGTAAACATGTCTACCTCTTCGGGGTCGAAGCTGCCGAGTGTCACCAAGCGGGTCTCCTGCTCTTCGCGTCCCGCCTGGCGGACGTACCCCAGCGGGGTCTCCGGCGACCGGCCCTCCCGCAGGAAAATCTCTTTCAGGCGGTACAGTTGCCAGTACCGCCCTTCGCTTTTCGGGTTATAAACGGCCGTCACGAAATCGCCCGTCGCCGCCGCCGTGATGCGCTTCTCGATAACCTCCCACGGCGTCATCAAATCGCTCAGCGAAAGGATGCACATATCGTGCCCCGTGGGCGCCCCCAGCAGCGCCGCCGCCTTCTGGAAAGCGCTTATGCCGGGCAAGGAAACAACCTCCACCCCGCTGTTCCGTTCCCGCCTCATCTCGTGCACCAGGGGAGCCATCCCGTAAATCCCTGCATCCCCCGACGAAATAACGCAAACCGTCTTGCCCTGCTCGGCATGTTCAAACGCCAGCTGTGCGCGTTCACGTTCGCGCTTCATCCCCGTATCGACACATTCCGCGCCCTCCGGCAGATAATCTTGAATGAAACGGAAATAATAGTGATAGCCGATAACAACATCCGATTGCCCCACGGCACGCAACACAGCGGGAGTCATGTCTTCGGGGCCGCCCGGCCCGATGCCGGCAACAATTATAGTAGGTTTACCCATTTGATATGTATATATGTGAGCCGCAAATGTAGCCCAAAATTCAAAGAACTGCAATTATACTGCCGTGAGTGAGGCTTCGACGAACGTATAAGTGGTTTCCTGGCCTGAGGGGCGCAGCCGCATTAGAAACAGGAGCGGTATGATGAAAATGGCTATACTTTGTTTGTGAATCTTAAATTGATATATTTGCGCCCGATTTTTGAATCGGTGTTTTATACGGAATCAATAGACAATAGGTTAAACATGGAATGGATTAAAGACCTTTTATGGGGTAGCGGGATAGGACATTCTATCCTTATTATATCTGCGGTGATTGCGGCGGGTATCCAGCTGGGAAAAATAAAGATTTTCGGCATTTCTTTAGGTATAACGCTGATACTCTTCATGGGTATCCTTTTGGGGCACTTCGGCTTTCGCGTCCACCCTGAACTCCTGCATTTCTTCAAAGAATTCGGATTGATTCTGTTTGTATTCTCGGTCGGCATGCAGGTTGGACCGGGCTTCTTTTCTTCTTTCAAAAAGGGAGGGATAACGCTGAACATGCTGGCCTGCGCGGTTGTGTTCCTTGGTGTTGCAACCGCCACCGTTATACATGTTGTGACGGACATACCGGTTTCCACGATGGTGGGCATCATGTCGGGAGCCGTAACCAATACGCCTGGGCTGGGGGCTGCCCAGCAGGCATACAGCGACCTGTTCGGCAAGGGGGATGATACGATTGCCTTAGGATATGCCGTGGCTTATCCATTGGGGGTGGTGGGGATCATCCTGTCGTTGCTTTTTGTTCGCTACGTGTTCCGCATCAATCTGAATAAGGAGACGGACAGGCTCGTTGAAGAAGCCGGCAAGGAGAACCATGAAGCGGCTGCCATTTCGCTGGTCGTGAAGAACCCGGCGGTTTGCGGCCTTACCATTGCCGACATCTCCCGCTTGATGGAACCCCGCGAATTTGTCATCTCCCGCATACAATACAGTGATACACACAAGATAGATATTGCGGATGCCGCTACCAAACTGCACGAAAACGATAAGATCTTTGTGATCACTACGGCGCAGGACGCGGAAGCCATCCGGATCTTTATCGGGGAAGAGATCATTATGGATCGTAAACAATGGATCCCGACAGAAAGCCAGCTGGCCAGCCGGCGTATTGTCGTTACCAAAACCGAACTGAACGGCAAACGGTTGGCCGACTTGCAACTGCGCCGGTTGCACGGCGTAAACGTAACTCGCCTGAACCGCGCCGGGGTTGATTTGGTAGCCAATCCGGGGTTGACCATACAGATGGGCGACAGGCTGACCGTGGTGGGCAGCGAGGTCGCCATTGCCAAGGTAACAGAATTGTTGGGCAACTCTATGAAACGCCTGAATGAGCCGAATCTGATCACCATCTTCCTGGGTATTGCCCTGGGTATTGTGCTGGGCAGCATCCCCTTTGTGTTCCCCGGTATTCCACAACCCGTGAAGCTCGGCTTGGCCGGCGGCCCGCTGATTGTGGCTATCTTAGTCAGCCGCTTCGGATATAAATATAAACTGATCACTTACACTACATTGAGCGCTAATCTCATGTTGCGCGAGGTGGGCATCGCCATATTCCTCGCCTGTGTCGGAATAGGCGCAGGGGAAGGGTTTGTGGATACGATCGTGAATAAAGGCGGGTTCACGTGGATCGGATACGGATTCCTGATCACCGTCGTCCCTCTGCTTATTGTAGGAAGTGTCGGACGTTATTTCTTCAAGATCAATTATTTTACACTGATGGGCCTCATCGCGGGCAGTACGACAGACCCTCCCGCCCTTGCCTATTCCAATGCAACAGCAGGGAATGACTCGCCGGCGGTAGGGTATGCAACCGTATATCCGTTGACCATGTTTTTACGCGTGCTGTCGGCACAGTTGATGATACTGCTCTCTTACGCGTAAACAGGAGGTCAGAGAGGCTTTACTTCGCTGCCGTTGATGTAGAGGTTCTTGAATGTAACGCCTTTGGCTCCGGAAATCTGATTGGTGCCGTTGGCTACATTGTTGAACCGGGAGTCTTCGACGCTGATGTTGTACACGTTGTCGGAATCATCCAGACCGATGATCAATATGCCATACTGACTTTTTTCGCAAGTCACGTTTTTCAGATGCACGTTACGCACGGTAGGCGCAAATCCGCGGTTGCATTTTTCACGGTTTTCGTATTGCAGGTTGATGCGCAGCACAGCTTCCTTACATTCGCCTACGGTGATGTTGCGCACGAATACGTTTTCAATCAATCCGCCGCGGCACGTGCTTGTTTTAATACGGATGACGCGGTCGAGCAAGGGGCTGTCCATTTCGCAGTCTTCCACGTACAGATTGCGGTATCCTCCCGATATTTCACTGCCGATCACTACGCCGCCGTGCCCGTTTTTCATCCGGCATTTGCGTACGATGATGTTTTCGCTTGGGATGTTCCATTTGCGTCCGTCGTTGTTGCGTCCGGATTTGATGGCGATACAGTCGTCGCCTGTGTCGAACGTGCAATTCTCAATCAGGACGTTCTTGCATGATTCGGGGTCGCATCCGTCGCCGTTAGGTCCGCGGTTGAATATTTGCACTCCCCTTACCACGAGGCTTTCGCAAAACACCGGGTGGATAACCCAGAATGGAGCGTTGATCAACGTAACATCCTCAATCAGGACGGTGTTACATGAATAAAAGTTGATCATTTGCGGACGCAATCCGTCTTCCGGAAGCATCACGCGCTTATAGACCGGGGTAAATGTTTCGGCATACATCAGCAATCTGTCGCGGCCGCCGTTGCGTTGGGCGATCATGCCTTCTTTCCAACCGTACCCCGGAGCACCGCACATAGGCCACCAGGCTTCGTTGGATCCTTGCCCGTCAATCGTACCTTTTCCTGTCACTGCCAGGTTTGTTTCGCCATACGCATAGATCAAGGGGTGGGTATTGTAGCAGTCCAGCCCTTCCCAGCGGGTGATCACTCCGGGGAAGTACAGGCTTTGGTCGGTACTGAATTTCAGTATCGCTCCTTCCGCAATATGCAGGTTCACATTGCTTTTCATTGTAATTGGACCCGTATAAAACGTTCCTTTCGGAACAACTACCGTTCCGCCGCCATTCAGGCTACAGGCTACAATGGCCCTGTTGATCGCTTCATGGCAAGGCTCGGCCTCGTTATCCGGTTGTGCACCGAAATCTGTAATGTTATACATCACTTTGGGGAAAGATGTCTTTTTGATCTGCTTTTCAACTTGTGCAGCTTCTTTAAATGCAGCATCAATCGGGCTGGCATTTACCGAAAGCGCAAGCGCCAGCAAAGGAAGGGGGCTTAAAATTCTTTTCATGATATTTTATATTATAAAATTAAATAGCCGATAGAACAGTTCTGAACCGTTGATTGCAAAAATATATTTCACATCCCAAAACCACACGTTATTATTTGATTAAAACGCTGTAATAATTGACACATTGAGAATAGAAATGTACATCTTAATTTGTGTTATAACTTTTCATAGGAAAACATTCCTATTATCTATAATTTTATATAAAACTTCCCCGCATTGTTTAGTGGAGAGAAAAACATTTCTATTTTTGCAACCTATAGTATAAATAACATAATCATCCCAAATGAGAATAAAGTCTTTATCAATAATTGCAGGTTTTCTTGTATTTTCACTTGCTATAACTTCTTGTCTGGATTCGGAAAACAACTACGAACTAAGCTCCGACAACTTAATTACCGCGTTTTCATTAGATACGATCTATGGCGAAACCTACAAGTTTACGATAGATCAACTCAAGGGAGAAATATACAATGTTGATTCCGTGCCTTACAGTGCCGATACGATCATTAATAGAATACTGATCAAGACACTTACGACCAACGGCTATGTAACAGCCGGCCAGAATGTAGAGCCTTTCTTGCAAGACACGCTGTTTAATTACGCCGATTCGATTAATTTCATAGAACATGATCCTTTAAGGATCAGAGTTCGTTCGTACGACGGTTTACATACCAAAGAGTATACGATAAAAGTCCGCATACATAAGACTGATCCGGATACGCTGGTTTGGGGCGATAACGCTTATGTAGCGAACTTCACGGAAGGTAAAATCAAAAACGCTAAAGAAAGCAAAGCTGTTTTGTTGAATGATAAGATTCTGCTTTTTGCTTCCTATGACGATCGGATTGCTGTATACAGAAACCCGGCAACAAGTCCTTTGGAGGAAACACTAACCTTGCCGGTCAGCACCAAAATTCCGTCTATTGTCAATCTTAACGATACGCTTTATGCCGCAGGTGGAGACGGGAAGATCTACTTCTCTGTCAACAGCATCGATTGGACACCTGCAACAACGCAGAGTGAGACTATTGTCGTAGAAAACCTGATCGCAACATTCCAAAGCAAAGATGGCGGATATATCTCGGCAATAATCAAGGAAAACGATAAGCAAAAATTTGCTACCGCCGTATCCAGCGCTGCCGGAGAATTAACCTGGACAAAAGGAGAACTTGTTTCCGGCAACTTCCCTTCAACACATGTTGTAGCGACAAAATCATATACAACCCCCACCGGAGGACAACAAGTGCTTCTGATAGGTGAGCCGGCAGGCGACGCTACGGCAACCACTCCCTGGTTCAGTACAAACGGATTAAATTGGGGGGCTATGACGCCCAGCAAAACAAAATATGCTTTGCCGGTAATGGAAGAACCATCCATCCTATATTATGGTAATACCATTTATGCCTTTGGCAAAACCGCCGATGAAGGATTCTCCGGTATATATACATCTATAAACGGAATTATCTGGGAAAAAATAAAAAAGAAATTCAGGTTCCCGTTGGGCAGTAGTGGCGAATGTGTGTTTAAAGACAGAAGCGGATACACCATGGCTGTCGACAAAGATAATTATATCTGGATGTTCTGGAATACAGACGACGAAGTTTGGAGAGGGAAATTGAACAGGCTTGGATTCGAAATATAATAAAGACATCATGGATTTAGACCGTATTCCTCAGCACATTGCAATTATTATGGATGGTAACGGCCGATGGGCAAAGTTGCGTGGGAAAGAGCGCAGCTACGGGCACCAGGCCGGCGCAGAAACAGTCCACATCATCGCAGAAACAGCTGCCAAGCTGGGGGTCAAATACCTTACTCTCTATACATTTTCCACTGAAAACTGGAGCAGGCCATTGGAAGAAGTCGCCGCATTAATGGGGCTACTGATCAGTTCTATTGAAGAAGATATCTTCTTTAAAAATAATATCAGCTTTCGTGTCATCGGCGATATGGGGAAATTACCAGTCGAAGTACAGAAATGCCTGAACACTTGTGTAAAGAACACAGCAAACAACGACGGCATGTGTCTGGTTTTGGCGCTGAGCTATTCCTCCCGTTGGGAGATCACAGAGGCAGCCAAGCAATTGGTTCGCGAAGTACAATCCAACAAGCTATCATTAGACCAGATCGATAGCAACAGCTTCGAATCCTATCTCACCACCAATTTTATGCCCGATCCGGACCTGCTTATCCGAACCGGAGGAGAGATACGGCTAAGCAATTATCTGCTATGGCAATGTGCCTATTCCGAACTGTACTTCTGCGACACATACTGGCCCGATTTCAAAGAAGAAGCTTTCCATAAAGCAATCGAAGATTATCAGAGACGTGAACGCCGTTTCGGGAAAATCAGCGAGCAAGTCAACGAACAATAAAACTTAGTAACTAAAAACATAGTATAAATGCAATATCGTTATTCTTTCACATTCATAACACTCATCTGTTTGTTATGTTTTGCCGGTCAGGTAGTTGCGCAAGATGTAGAGACGACTACAAACGACGAAACGCCTAAACCGGTTATTCTATATTCGGGAACCCCAAGGAACTATGAAATTGGCGGTATTAGCGTTGAAGGAGTCACGAATTACGAAGATTACGTCCTGATCGGGCTATCAGGCCTTTCGGTAGGACAAACCATTGTCATACCGGGTGAAGAAATAACCCAGGCCATCAAGCGTTATTGGCGGCACGGCTTGTTCTCGAATGTGCAGATCACCGCCGAAAAGATCGTGGATAATAAGATCTACCTTAAGATCAAGCTGGCGCAACGTCCGCGTATATCTGAGATACGCTACAACGGGGTGAAGAAATCGGAACGCCAGGACTTGGAGCTAAAACTTGGATTGGTAAAGGGAAACCAGATTACGCCCAACTTGATTGACCGCGCAAAGACACTGGTCAAGCGCTACTTTGACGATAAAGGGTTCAAGAATGCAGAAGTGACCATCGTACAAAGAGACGATACGAAAAACGAGAATCAAGTAGTGGTAGACA
Source organism: Mediterranea sp. (in: CFB group bacteria) (assembly GCA_031287715.1). Classification (GTDB taxonomy): domain Bacteria; phylum Bacteroidota; class Bacteroidia; order Bacteroidales; family Bacteroidaceae; genus Bacteroides. Next base: position 6,802 of record JAITSN010000101.1, on the reverse strand, counting down.
TCAACATTGATAAGAAAGAAAAAGTAAAGGTTAACCGGATTACAATTGCCGGCAACGGAGCACTCAAAACCTCCAAGCTGAAAAGAGTAATGAAGAAGACCAATGAAAAGGGCAAACTGCTCAACTTGTTCCGTACCAAGAAGTTCGTAAACGAAAACTATGAAGCGGACAAACAACTCATCATCGACAAATATAACGAACTTGGATACCGCGATGCCCGTATCGTAATCGACAGTGTAACCAATTACGATAACAGGACGGTGGACGTATACCTTGAAATTGAAGAAGGAGATAAATACTATATCCGTAATATCACGTGGGTGGGCAACACATTATATCCGTCAGACCAATTGAATTATATGCTCCGCATGAAGAAAGGAGACGTATATAACCAGAAACTGCTGGATGAACGTATCACCACGGACGACGACGCGATCGGCAACCTGTATTACAATAACGGATACCTGTTCTACAACCTTGATCCGGTAGAAGTTAACATCATAGGCGACTCGATTGACCTCGAAATGAGAATCTACGAAGGCCGTCAGGCTACGATCAACAAAATAAAGATCAATGGCAACGACCGTTTATATGAAAATGTAGTACGCCGCGAACTTCGTACCCGACCGGGAGCGCTCTTCAGCAAAGAAGATCTGATGCGTTCCATGCGCGAGATCCAGCAGATGGGACACTTCGACCCGGAAAACATCCAACCGGATATCCAACCCGATCAAACGAACGGAACGGTAGATATTGGTTATGACCTGGTATCCAAAGCCAATGACCAGGTAGAATTCTCCGCAGGGTGGGGACAGACCGGTGTCATCGGCAAACTAAGCCTGAAGTTCACCAACTTCTCCATCGGTAACTTGGTTAAGAATACCGATAACTACCGTGGTATCTTGCCGCAGGGTGACGGACAAACGTTGACTGTCAGCGGGCAAACGAATGCCGATTATTATCAATCATACAGCATTTCGTTCTTTGACCCATGGTTTGGCGGTAAACGCCCGAATTCATTCTCGGTATCAGCATTCTTCTCACTGCAAACCGATATTAGTAGCAATTACTACAATTCGGCCTATATGAATAGCCTGTATAACAACTATTACGGTGGCTATGGAGGATACGGTTCGTACAACTACGGCTACAACAACTACGAAAACTATTACGACCCGGATAAATCCATCAAGATGTTCGGTCTTTCCCTCGGTTGGGGTAAACGGTTGAACTGGCCGGACGACTATTTCACGCTTTCAGCCGAACTTTCTTACCAGAAATATATCCTGAGTGAATGGCGCTATTTCCCTGTAACCGATGGCAACTGCAACAACATCAGTTTGGGAATTACATTAAGCAGAAGTTCCATTGATAACCCGATCTTCCCGCGTCAAGGTTCCGAATTTACATTTTCCATACAAGCTACGCCCCCTTACTCTTTATTTGATGGGGTAAATTACGGCAAATACGACCTGAGTAGCCAGGATGATGTAAACAAGATGCACAAATGGGTAGAATACCATAAATGGAAGTTCAAATCCAAAACATATACGGCATTGAGCGATGCAAAGAAAACGCCGGTTATTATGACACGTGTGGAATATGGTTTGCTGGGACATTATGACAAGAACAAAAAATCTCCTTTCGACACGTTCGACGTAGGAGGCGACGGTATGACAGGATATTCCAGCTACGCAACCGAAAGCATCGCATTGCGCGGTTATGAAAACAGCTCTCTAACGCCTAATGTCAGCACAATGGGCTACGCTTATTCCCGCCTCGGGCTTGAATTGAGATACCCGCTGATGCTTGAACCAACCACCAGTATCTATGTCTCCGGATTCCTGGAAGCAGGTAACGCATGGAGCGATATAGGTAAATTCAATCCGTTCGACTTGAAACGTTCTGCCGGTGTTGGTGTACGTATTTTCCTGCCCATGATCGGTATGATGGGTATTGACTGGGCTTACGGTTTCGACAAAGTGTTCGGAAGCAAACAATATAGCGGCTCACAGCTGCACTTTATCTTAGGTCAGGAATTTTAATTTGTAGCACTAAAACTAAATAGCGATGAAAAAATCAATTCTATTCATTCTCTTGATTCTTGCCGTAAGTGTTGCGGCAAACGCGCAGAAGTTTGCGTTGATTGACATGGAGTATATTCTGGAAAATATACCGGCCTACACACGTGACAACGAGCAACTGAACGAATTGTCCCAAAAGTGGCAAAACGAAATAGATGCAGTATCTAAGGAAGCGCAACAGATATATAAAGACTATCAGGCGCAATACGCATCCTTGACGGATGGGCAACGAACAAAAAAGGAAGAAGAGATCATTGCCAAGGAAAAGGGGATAAGCGAGCTTAAACGCAAATATTTCGGACCTGAAGGAGAATTGGCCAAACGTCGGCAGGCTGCGATGAAGCCCATTCAAGACGACATATACGAAGCCGTCAAGGAAATCGCCGAACGGAAAGACTATTCGACTGTTATCGACAGGGCCTCAGCGACGAGTATCATCTTTGCTTCGCCGCATATAGACATCAGTAATGAAGTCCTGACCAAATTAGGTTATCCAAATTAATTTCATACATTTGCAACTAATCAAAAGTATAATCATTAAAAAAGTTATAAGACTATGTTAAAGAAAATTGCACTCGTAATCATGCTTGTTATTCCAATGAGTGTGTTTGCACAATCCGTTAAATTCGGTCAGGTTCATTCTCAAGAGATCATCGTCTTGATGCCGGAATATACGAAAGCCATTTCCGACATTCAGGCCCTGGAAAAGAAATACCAGGATGAAATGGCAAGAGTAAACGAAGAATTTACCAAGAAATACCAGGAGTTCCAACAAGCTGTAGCCGAGGGCAGTTTGCCGACAAACATCCAGGAAAGAAGGCAAAAAGAACTTCAAGACATGATGGAAAAAAGCGAGCAGTTCCAGCAGGAAGCCTATCAGCAACTGCAAAAAACCCAGCAAGAACTTATGGCTCCTATCATGAAGAAAATAGATGACGCAGTCAAAGCGGTTGGTGCAGAAGACAACATGGTTGTTATCTTCGACTTATCGAGAACATCTATCCCTTACGTCAGCGAAAGCCTCGTAACGGATGTTACTGCAAAAGTTAAAACCAGAGTCGGTATTAAATAATCAGGATATGATTTATAAACGCGGATGACGCGGATAGAGCGAATATCAGCATCTATCCGCGTTTTTCTTTATACACTATGAAAGAAAAGCTGCCTAAAACTCCCGGACCGATTGGCGTGTTCGACTCAGGCTATGGAGGCCTCACCATACTTGGCAACATCAGGCTGGCGCTGCCCGACTATGATTATATTTATTTGGGAGACAATGCCCGTACCCCTTACGGCACCCGTTCTTTCGAGATCGTTTATGAATTTACGCTGCAAGCCGTAAACAAACTCTTCGAGATAGGATGCCACTTGGTGATACTTGCCTGCAATACGGCTTCGGCCAAAGCATTAAGAACCATCCAGATCAACGACCTTCCGGTGATTGATCCGGAGCGGCGTGTACTGGGTGTTATTCGCCCGACGGTAGAATGTATCGGCCATATCACCCGAAGCCGCCATGTTGGAGTGCTGGCTACATCAGGAACGATCAAATCCGAATCCTACCCGATGGAGATCCGCAAACTGTTCCCGGACATTGAAGTACACGGGCAAGCCTGTCCGATGTGGGTACCTCTCGTGGAAAACAATGAAGCGCACGGGCTGGGAACCGATTATTTTGTCCAAAAAGACCTGGACAACCTGCTGTATAAAGATCGCAAGATAGATACGATCATTCTTGGTTGTACGCATTACCCTCTGCTGCTTAACAAGATCAAGCGGTTTGCGCCGGAAGGAATAACTATCGTTTCCCAAGGAGAATACGTTGCCGAAAGCCTGAAAGATTATCTGCACCGGCACCCCGAAATGGATGAAAAATGCGCCAAGAACGGCATAACCCGCTACTATACAACAGAGTCGGAAGACAAATTCCGTGAATCCGCTTCTATTTTCCTGAACGAAAAGATAATAGCGCAACATATCGCTGTTGAATAGAAGCCAGCGCCGCCCGTCCGTCTTTTATTATTTTTCCGCGGAGAACACAATGTACCGGGTTCTTGTTTTACTTATATATCACCAAACCGTTTAATACATATATCATTATGAAAAGAGAAGACAACACCCAATTAGTTGAAGTATTTACCGGTTCCCGATGGGAAGCCGAACTTATAAAAGGATTATTGGAAAACAGCGGGATCGGATCCGTTGTGAAAGACGGCATTATGGGCACGCTTGCCCCATACATCAGTCCCGAAGTATCCATCATGGTTAGCGAAAACGATTACGAGGCCGCCGCGGAAGTGATCCGAGACAGGGACAAGGAGAAAGCGGCATCAAATCATTAAGAAAATGGCTCGACAGTTTACGCGAATCGCGGTAAAGATCGGAAGCAATGTCCTTACCCGCCGGGACGGAACGCTGGATGTGACGCGCATGTCGGCCATTACCGACCAGGTAGCCGAACTGTACAAAGACGGCACAGAGGTCATTCTCATCTCATCGGGAGCCGTAGCGTCAGGGCGCAGCGAGATAAAAACATCCGGAAAGCTGGATAGTGTAGATCGGCGCCAGCTCTTCTCGGCAGTAGGGCAGGCCAAGCTCATCAACCGCTACTACGAACTGTTCCGCGAACACGGCATACCTGTGGGGCAAGTGCTCACCACAAAGGAGAACTTCGGCAGCCGGAGGCACTACCTCAACCAGAGAAACTGCATGTCGGTCATGCTGGACAACGGCGTCATCCCCATTGTGAATGAGAACGACACCATCTCCGTCACGGAACTGATGTTCACGGATAACGACGAGCTGTCGGGGCTTATTGCCGCGATGATGGACGTGCAGGCCCTTATCATCCTCAGTAATATCGACGGCATTTACGACGGCCCGCCGTCGGAAGCCGGCTCGTCGGTCATCCGTGAGATCGAACAGGGGAGAGACCTGTCTGCTTACATTCAAACCTCTCGCTCCGGCTTTGGCCGCGGGGGGATGCTCACCAAAACAACAATTGCCCGTAAAGTGGCCCGCGAGGGAATCACTGTCATCATCGCCAACGGCAAGAAAGACAGAATTCTTGTCGATCTCCTGCAACATCCGGGCGAAACGATCCACACCCGCTTTGTTCCGGCGGAAGACATTACTTCGAGCGTGAAGAAATGGATCGCCCACAGCGAAGGCTTTGCCAAAGGCGAGATCCATCTCAATGCATCCGCTGCCGAAGTGATAAACTCGGATAAAGCCGTCAGCATCCTTCCCGTAGGAGTCACGCGTATCGAAGGCGTATTTGAGAAGGACGACATAGTCCGCATCATGGACGACAAGGGGAGGCGGATCGGCGTCGGCCGGGTGAGCTACAGCTCGGAACAAGCGCTTATGCTGATCGGCAAACACGGCAAGAAAGCCATTGTGCACTATGATTACCTTTGCTTAGAGTAATACAAGTATTTTTTCAATCCCACCGAATACTTTTCCAGCGCTTAAATTTTGTACAAGCCCTTGCCTAATCTTTGGCAAGCGCTTAAATTTTGTATAAGCCATTGCCTAATCTTTGGCAAGTGCTTAAATTTTGTATAAGCCCTTACCTAATCTTTGGCAAGCGCTTAAATTTTGTATAAGCCCTTGCCTAACCTTTGGCAAGCGCTTAAATTTTGTATAAGCTCTTGCCTAACCTTTAGACGATGCTTTGAAAAAAACAATAGCTTTTTATTAAAACATTAGGATATAAAAATATTGATGTCTACATTTACGGAAGTAATTAAACAGCTTAAATATTATGGCAAAAAAAGTTATTCGATCATTCAAGTTTCATATGTTGAATACCTCCAGTTTTTTCGACTTGGCCTACCTTATCTCTATAAACGTGCTCACGCCCGCCCTGGCGCAGACACTTGGAATAAATACGTTCTACAGCGATACGAGAGCCTGTTTTGATAAATTGGCGGACGCCTTCCAGCGCAATCCGACGATGCCGCAAACAGAAGAATTGGTGGAAACCATTGCCAAAACCCGCCGGAAAATGCTCCTGTTCAGAAGCGCACTCAAGGAGACAGTGGCCGATGCAGGGGACGAACAACTCAGAAATGCAAAGTTACTGGAAAACGTGACGCATCCCTATCTGAAAAATGCAACGCATGATACGCAGTCGGCCCTTGCTGCCAACGGCATAGAAATGGCCAATGCATTGCGCACCGCCGCAATCCTGCCACTACTGACGCAATTCGGACTGAAAGCGATCGTAGACGACATCGCAACGCTGGCAAGTGAAGCCAACGAAAAACTGCTTGCGCGCGGCAAAGAAGAAGATATCTTCCTTTTCCTGCAACCTGCCATATTACTGGGTATCGGGTTTATGTGCTATTTTGATGATGTCGGGATAACGCACTATTTGGGAATAACCCTGTTATTTTTAGGATTGGTTTCGCTTGTACAGCGTGTATTTGTAAAGGTTGGTTCAATCTATGCCGTTACAAACAGGCGGGTAATCATCAAAACAGGAGTAATCAGCCGTCGGACAGTCGAACTGGTCTTGGCAAAATGCGAGGGCATTCAGGTAACACAGGATGTTTTAGGACGCATCTTCGGGTATGGTTCCATTGTCGTTACTACCGGAGGAGCTACCAACTGTTACTATTATGTGGCTAATCCGTTCAGGTTCAAAAAGGCGATAAATATGGAGATTAGTTAGAGATTGCTGATGAATAAACGGCTTTGGATAACCTATTGAA
>JAITSN010000052.1 GCA_031287715.1 Mediterranea sp. (in: CFB group bacteria) | reverse complement strand
TAAATCTTCTGTCTTGGAAGTCCTCTCAAGGGTTCTTATACGTGCTTGATACCTCGTTACAATATCCGGCTGAAAACGATGCTTTTTGTCTGTTGTCGCACCTGTTTCGTACAGTTCCCACAAATACGCCTTATCAAATTTTATCTCCATGTTCGTTTCCTAAACACATCGACAAAAGTAATAACGATTCTCGTTTCTACAAAAAAGTAGATGTTTTTTAGATCAAAGGCTTACAGGGGGCGTGCTAAAGTAACTAAATATCCAAATGCGAGAGCTGATAGGAATCCTCTCTGCGTCACCGCGCATGTGGCTGTCAGCACGGCAGCCCGCGTGTCGTACGAAAGTACATGGGAGATCAAAGATCTGTTTACTGTAGGAGACTCCTATTTTGAAATTGGTAATGGGGTAAACGTGTATTAAACGTTATCCGGAGGTGGTTATGCTATAATTAATTCTGTGAGCTTATATAATATAAAAGCCGCCCGGTAAAGGCGGCTTTATCGTTGTCTATAATCAGTAAATTTGCCTGAAAGCTATACGCAACACGCAGACGGTTTATGCGTATTCTATTATCAATTTAGGGTCAATATTGAGTGATTTATGAAGTTTTTTTGCCATACGCATAGATATTGACCTTTTTTGCCGCATAATTTGAGAAAGCGTCGGCTCATTGATGCCAAGCATATCCGCCAATTCCTTTTGTTTAATATTACGGCTAAACATTTCATCTTCAATGCTTTTTATTAAAGGTGATTTCTTACGGATTTTAAGATGCTTGAATTGGATGTAGTCGTTTTCGTACATAGCGCCCAAGTAAGACAAACGTCCAATTTCGCGGGTGTATTCATTATCATAATCCGACTCAAGCAACCCTTTTTCGCTTGCTTCAACAATTAATTCATTCACACGGATACGAACAGCTTCATATTGTTTCTCTGTTTCTATTTTTTTTATGTTTTTCAAATCTATCATAACTACCATGTTAAATTGTTTTACAGTTAATTCTGTTATAGTCTTCATGTGTGCCGATAAATCGTATCGTAACAGTTCCGGCAACAAACACAACAACTGCAACAATACGAAATCCATTACCTTTTATATTAAAAACATATTTCGCATTGCCTACGTAATCGGCAGAGGGAAATGTTTGTTTTACATCATTATGGCTCTTCCACTCGGAAACCTCAACCATATCCAATTTTCAAGCGCACTTTTAGTAATAGCGTGCTTGGCGATGAATTGTTCTATTTCCTTATTTACCAAATATCTGCATGATCTTTTCTAATAGCACAATATAATAACTAATTATCAATTATGCAAATTTGCTAAAACAGGATGATTTTAAATGGTAAAGTTATAAATATCGGGGTGCGGCATGAAATTGCCCACTTTTTTAGACCTGTAGTCAAAGCGCAGCGACAACCTTGCGTATTTGGGCAAGGCGTTCGGAAAATGCTTTGTCCCGGCTCGCTAATTGTATATTGTATTCTGTTTGAATATTGATAAGCGAGTAGGCCGGAACCCCTAAAGCCGCTTCAAACAGCATTGCCGTTTGAATGGTGACCGGTCGGCGTTCATTTAATATGTGGTTTAATTCTTTATAAGATATTCCCATTTGCGCGGCAAGTTTGACTTGTGAAATACCGCGGTATTCAATTTCGTCTTTTAAGACTTCGCCCGGATGGACAGGGCGGGCGCAAACATAGTTACCCATAGCCATTTTATTTATAGTGATTCGACAAATTTATAATATTACATATCGTTACGACCGTCTCGGAAACCACTTTGGTTGTTTTGAACTCAATACGGTATTGGTTGTTTACGCGGACAGATTCCAGCCCCTCTTTGTCGCCATGCAAAACTTCATACCGTAAACCGTTGTACTTAAAAAGATCTTCAACGCATGAGACGGATTCCAATGCGATGACTGTCTTTTGGTATTTTAATATTACTTGCGGCTGAAAACGATGCTTTTTGTCTGTTGTCGCACCTGTTTCGTACAGTTCCCGCAAATACGCCTTATCAAATTTTATCTCCATGTTCGTTTCCTAAACACATCGACAAAGGTAATAACGATTCTCGTTTCTACAAAAAAAGTAGATGTTTTTAGATCAAAGGCTTACAGGGGGCGTGCTAAAGTGACTAAATATCCAAATGCGAGAGCTGATAGGAATCCTCTCTGCGTCACCGCGCATGTGGCTGTCAGCACGGCACAGGGAGGGCTGACGGCTACGTGTGATGTGACACAGGAAGGGAAACCCGCGGATAGGACAGTATTTACTTTACGCAATGCTTTGACTCATACCGCGGAGGTTGTACTCACGTTCGGGGCAGCAGACCAAATTATTCCATTAGATAGATGGCCGGCATATGTGTTGTCCGGGTATGGCGGTGAAGTGGTTATCATGTGGAACGGTATGGACAATTTCCCTGCGGCAAATGTTGACTGCAACACACCCGGAGAGATGACGTATATGGGCGTAGGCGAAACTGTCTATGTTTATGCCCGCATTTCGTACGAAAATACATGGGAACTCAAAGGTCTGTTTACAGTAGGAGACTCCTATTTTGAGATTGGTAATGGGGTAAACGGGTATTAAAGGTTATGCGGGGGTGGTTATACTATCAATTTGGGATTGAAAAGCAATTCACTTTTTTTGTGAATATCAAAACATGTATTACATTTGTACTGATGAATATCAAGTATGAAAGTAGAATTCGAGAAAGAATATTTGCGCGAGCTATATGAAACAGGCAAGACTACGGACAAAAACCGCCGTTACCAGCCGCAGGTAATCAATGGTTATTTAAAGGCTGTCAAGGCCTTACAAAGGGTGGCGCGAATGGAGGATTTGTTTTTAATCAAGTCTTTGAATTATGAAAAGTTGAAAGGCGACAAAAAAGGGATTTCTTCCATGCGTATCAATGATCAATACCGCCTTGAATTTCGCGAAATACTCAATCCGAATAATTTGCTTGAAATTGAAATTTGTGCATTAACAGACATAACGAACCATTATAAATAAATATGGAAAAAATAACAGCAGACGAATTGAAATCGTACCGCCCCTACCATCCTGGCGAATTATTGAAAGATGAGTTGAAATACCGCCATCTCACACAAAAGACGGTTGCGGAGCAATTGGGGCTGCCCTATACGGCGTTTAATGAAATATTGAACGGCAGACGTCCGGTAACTACCGATTTTGCCTTGTTTATGGAAGCAGCACTCGGCGTACCGGCCTATTTGCTGGTCGGTATGCAGACGGATTACAACCTGCAGGTTGCACAAAAGGACAGTAAATTGATCAAACGCCTTGCCCAAATACGCAAGGTTGCCGCTGCGCTCTAATCACGGTTGATATTGCGCCGGTTTTGTTGCATCTGTCCGGTGAAATAACAATAAAGTAAAAGCCGCCTTTACCGGGCGGCAGTTCACATCCGCTTTAGTCCTATTTTATGACATCGCTGTGGGAATCTTTATCAAAAAAGACTTTAAGAATGCGTTAAGATCATTTGATGAACTAATGAATAAGACCTGCGAAATCATTAGGCACGGTAGAACGAATCCCGGAAATCATAAAACAAAAAAGACTTATTACTTGAATAAGAAAAAGTTATAGCTTAACTAAACGACATTGATTTGCTATTTACGATTTGCTATTTGCTATTTGCCTGCGGTGGTATTCATTGTCCATTGTCCATTGTCAATTGGATATGCAAAACCCCGGGATAAACCTCGCTTGGCCATCCCGGGGAGCAACAAAACAACTTTGGAGACATCGTGATTCACATCATGGATGCTCGCTATGCTAACACGACAACCATCTGCCCATGGCGGGCAGAAGTTTCATATATAGTGGAGTTTATCTTTATCTTCCCGCCTCCGCGGGAAGTGTTCTTTCAATTATTATCCTTGAAGCAGCGTACGTTGCCGGCATCTCTCCGCTCCATCACCGTACAGCTCATTCCGATGTGGTTTGTAGTCCAATGGGTATGCCATGCTTCCGTGAAGGTGTTTCTGGGGGTTGCCATCCAGTACCAGGCATGATCATTATAGACAATCCGGCTGTTATTGGATTCACGGTATCCTGCTATCGGGAAAAACACGGAGGCGTTGTTGGTTTCATTATAGATCAGCAAGCCATAGGATGCCGCCTGTTTGTCGCTGATCAAGTGGTTTGTTGACGCCGCAGTGATTTGTTTCTCGCCCTTCTTGGCATACTTGTCGAAGAACCCGTCGGCCAGTCGCCCGTAAACAAAGGTGGAATTATCCTGGCCTATGGCTCCGACTGCTTTGTTGCGGTAGATGCTTTGTACAAACTGCGGCTCTCTGGGGGTATGGTATCCTCTTGGACACGCATCGCGGATGTCATTCCAATAGGTTTCATTGGTTGTGGGCGGTACATGCTTTATGATTCCGATCGGGTAGTAGGACATGGTTCTGTTCCATTGGAAAAAGTATCCGTTCTGGCTTGGGTAGTGAACAAAATCGCCGCCGTACCGTCCGAGATCGGTCGATGCTGTCCGTCCTTGCGGGTCGGTCAGGTTGTAGGGGGAGACCTTCTCTGCCAGGTCGCGTCCCTTATCGCTCGAATTTACATTGCGTTCGTCGGTTTTCCGGTAGAGATAGTCGGGCTGTTCTCCTTGCCTTACAAAGAAGAGGGCTATGCCTCCCGAGCGGTGGATGATGATCAGGCCGTATCGCGGCGGTGTCGTAAGAGATGCCAGTTGGCTCTTTACTCCTACCCTGAATATGATGTCGCCTGTTCCTGAGACCGATCCTCCGGGAGTTTCAACAACGTCTCCGTTGTTATAGCCGCGAGGGTTTGTATCTAATTTTATCCAGTCGACTCCACGGATGATCTGTGCGGTCCAGTTTCCGCCGTTTGAGCCTTGTATACACCGTTCTTTCGTTTCGTTCCAGCGGTGGAATGATCCCACGTATCCTTCGTCCCATACCCTGGATACTCCGGGGGTTTGGTATACTTTGAGTTCTTTTGACGGCAGGTATACTCCCACGTTTCCCGACATGCGGATTAATCCGCGTTCATACGGGGTGTTCGAACTGTTGACGGCGGTGGTCGTCAGCTTGAACATCCCCATATACTCGGTGTTTCCTTCGCCCGATGCGGTGGTTTGATCCATTGTGTACTGGGATGCTTGTACAATCGTTGCTTCCCATTTGACGTGTGCTCCTACCATGTTTTTGAAGAGGATCACGGGGTGCTCGCTTTCTATGTTCTTCTTGGGCGAGATGTATAGCGCCGTCATGTTCCACTCCAGTTTGAATCCGGGGTTTTTGCTGTCTTCGAAGCATCCGATGTCGGTTCCTTCGTGGTGCCTCGGCTGGCCGTTGATGTCTTTCTTTGCTGTGGCGGGTATGGCTGTTGTATAGCCGTCGAACGAGATCTGGTCGCCCCGTCCCAGCATCGGCGCGCGGTCGGGCTGGTTGGTTCCGGCAAAGTATTTGGGTGCGTCGGGGGTTTCGGTCGTATTGAAGTGTGGTCCGGGAACGGTGTTGTCTTCGGTAAACCACGCGGTATTGTCGGTAGCGTGTAGCGGGTAGATGTCGCTCATGGATGTTCCTGCCGGAACGGGTTCCTGGAAGGCGCTGTGCATGATTGTTCCCGACGCCGTTACTGCTCCGGCATTTCCCCAGTATATGGTATTGAGAACGGTGGCGTTGAAGAGTGATGCCGCCTGGTTATTGACGATGGTGGCGTTGATCAGCTTGGCTCTTCCTGTGACCGATATGCCCGCCGAGTTGTCGCTCACCAGGATGTTTGTGCCCATTCCGTTGGAGAGTACCAGCGCGCTGCTCGCTTTCAGGGTCTGGTTTTTGATTTCAATGGCATTGATCCACGCTGTCGAAGCCCATACGGTAAGTAGTGCCGCCGTGTTTTCTTTGCCGGTTCCGGATAGGATAAAGCCATCCAGTACGGCTTGTTCGTTCAGGAGCCAGATGTTTCCGGTTCCTGCGTTGATGTGTGCTTTGCAGGTTTGCAGCTTGCGGTCGGTTGAGGTATGGGGTGCTTTGGGGTCGTTGGGGTCGAGTTCCGTATTGGGCACGCCTTCCCATCCGCCATAGATTTTGATATTGGCGGGTATGTCGAATGCTTCGTCATAAACCAGGGATGGGCCTCCGGCAACCAAGATGCCGTGAACTGTTTTCTTTTTTGCCATCAGTGTTTTGGCTTTATCGATGGCCGTATTGATGTCGGGCAAGGGGTCGCTCCACGACAATCCGTTTCCGGTTTCGCCTTTCTTCACGTAGAGCCAGTTGCGGTAGCCTTGGCCAAGTTCCGCATCCACGGCCACACGTTCCCACGGCAGGAATTCCGTTTTGAACATGACCCCGTCGTTCACGTCGATATACACCCGCAGTATCTTGTTGCACTTGGCTACATACGGAATCACTGCCTGCTTAACAAAGCGGCCGCCGTTTAGCCGTTCCAGCTCTACGGTGACGTTCATTTTCTGCTTGGTGGTGTCTACCGGGGTGTCGTTCAAAAAGTCCGCACCTTGGTGGGCCGGTATGATAAATTCTATAGTTTGGGTTCCTTTCAGGTAGCCGTTGCTTGTGCTTTCCAGTTGGATCGGCGCCTGCAAGGGTGCCGGAAGCGTATCGGGGCGTACCGGATTGGGATAAAGCCCTCCGTTGTAGGTCACGGTAGACGGAATATTGTGCAGCAGGATTCTATGCGATCCGGTCTTCTTGAAGTTCGACGTGGTTCTGCGCACGATCAGCTCAACTTTGGCCACGGTGCGGTCCAGCTGTACGTTCATCGTGTTCATAACGTTCTGGGAGATCAGGGGGGTCTTTTTGTTCTGGAAAAAGATCTCGGGAGCGTCGGAGCTTTTGCCTCCGGTCACCGTGGGTTGGTACTTGTACATCGGGAGGTTTTGCATCCCGACATTTCCGGCGGGCGCAATGAGCGGGACGTCTGTATTCGACGAAACTAAGGTCAGGTTCCACGTTCCGGCTTCTATGCTTGCCGACAGTTTATTGGCGCTGCGCGTAACATTGAGTACTTCCTGATAGAAGATATTGTCGTTCGGAGCACCGCTGTAAGATGTAAACAACCGCATGTGGGGCACTAAGTCCGGCGTTTTTTCTCCCGCCCTGGTAGAAAACTCCAGCGAAAAATTATGTTCGACAGAAGCCTTGTCCGTATCGTCCGTGCATGACTGTATCAGACATGCGGATACGGACAGTACTCCCATCAATATTTTAGCCAGGCGCGTCTTCCTTGCTATATAGTGTATCATATCTTTTTCGATCCTTTTTAAGTTCATTTAATTTCCAGCTCGTAAGTTATCACTGTATCGTTCATCTGTGTATCATCTACCCGTGTTTTGGCGTTTCTTGCGGTATTCGTCGCAGCACCTATACCAAACAATGTCAGGTTGTACAGGTAGGTATGGTTGCGTTCTATCACATAGGCCTTATGGGGATGTGCTTTTGATACCGAAGGGTCAAGCACCACGCTGTAGTAAACGGTCTTGCCGTTGTAGTTGGTCCTCACAATCATCACGGTGGCCGCAGGTTTGTTGCCCGGCGCATATTCCGGAATATAATAGGTTGTTCCGTACATTGCCGCGTCTTTGGTCAAGGCCAGCGTGTCTCCCACAAACGCTGTCTGATCCCACACCTCATTTGGTGTCGGGCTGGAAAGCGAAGTTTGCGGAAAGACATAGGCGTGCGTAGGCAGGTTTGCAAACATGACTCCGGTTATCGAGACGTTCGCTCCCAAGAGAGAGAGATCTTCCGATATTTTCGAGCTAAGTTCCACCCGGGCAACCTGGCGTTTCAACTGTATCTTGAAGTTCTGCTTGATGTTATCTATCTTTTCGGTTATAAAGCCTGTCATTACCGGAGGGTTAGCCGGCGTAACATTCCGGTGCACACGTACCTTTTGCAACAGCTCCGCCACGGTGGGAGCTGTTGTTTCGTCAATCCGGGGCATCTCTTCGGTAGGTGTAATGTCCCAATTGGCGATGCAATAGATTTTCTTTTCGCCGACGGTTACCAGCATGTTCAACGATTTATCGGCCACATTCCACATGGCATCAGGGCTTGTCCAGTCATCTCTTATCTCAATACATTTGTATGCTTCAATCGCACCCGTATTGTTGTATATGAGAAACCGCAACGTCCTGATTCCGGTCTCGTCTTCGGTGCCGCCTATTTCCACCCCCGACCGTGAAACAGGCAGCAAGTCCTGTTCTTCATCGCCGGGCAGCATGAGCTTAAACGTCACAAGGTTCTTGGCAGGCAGCAACTCCTCTGCTTTATTGCACGACAATAAAAGCGGGATGCAACACACTACAAACATTGTACAGCCGGTTAATCCGAAAAATATACGTTTCAACATAAATTTCTTTTTATTACAACACTTCGCTACTACCGGAAGTAGACAGCCGTCTATTTCCGTATTGTAAACCCGGCAGTACCTTCCGTATCGGAAACAGCGATTGGCTGCGCCTGAGCCGGATGGTTCACCGATTTAATTTTCAGTTTAACTTGTTTTTCCTGTGTATCCATACTGTACAGTACAATCCCGTTCACATTGGCAGAGCTATGGTTGCCATCGCCGCTGATACGCAGGTCGTGGATATTGGTAAATACAAAGTCTTTGCCTTCTTTGGCGCTTGTTTCGGGCAGCACGGAGCAATTCACCACAATATCGTTACCGGTTACGTTTGTCTGCAAGGCGCCATCCGAAGCGCGGAGCAACGAAATGGTGAAGAATACCGACAACGCATTGTTGTTCACCCGGTGGTCACCAAGCGAGGCAATGGCCACCGTAGCCGGCTGGTCGACAACGCTACCGTTGCAACTCAGCACTTCTCCGTTAAAACCAACATTGGAGCTGCTGAGGCTATATATCTTGTTGAAGTTCACAACCACCGTTTTAGGCAATTCGTAACGGATGTCCTCCAGTGTTTTGACGCTGAATGTAGTCCGCCGGCTGCCATTGGCAAATATGGCGCGGGGGGTAAGCCCCATATCGAAGTCGAGCGCGTCGGCAGTGCCTTCTCCGTAGATGCCGTCTATGATAATATTGGATCCGGTGGCGTTGGTCAGCGGAGTGCCGTCTGTTTTGAATAAGCCCAACTCGTACACAATATCCATCAAGCCTTCCGTACCGTTTTCCGTCCGTATAAGTTTCACCAAGGTCTGCTGGTCTTCAATCACAGCTTTGCCCACCGGCTTCACCAGATAGCTCTGTTTGGCTCCGGAAAGACGAAGTTCAAACTCTTTAATGCCTTCAACATAGTTGTTCGCTTTTATGGGAACCTCAATATCCTGTTTGATCAAATAACGATCGGCCGCACCGCGCGACGGAGCAAACGACAGCCTGCCGTTTACCGGAGTATAATGGTCTGTGGTCGTGGCAGACAGGTCATGCGATGCATAATCTACGCTTACGGGTACCGGAGAGCCTTCCTTTGTCGTTGCGTAGCCCGTCAGCGTCACGGTAAATACAGCCGTAGCCGTTCCGTTCACCGGTTTGGTGATCTTCACGTCAGACACATACAATCCGTGTCCGAGTTTCACCAAGCGGCTATTTCCACCCAGGAAGAGCACTTCACCCGATGCAGCGGTAAGCGCCTTGCGGTACATGGTCAGCCGGTTGTTGGTAATGAACCGGTCAAACTCCCTGTTTCCCATGGCGGAATACATGCTGACACGCCCCTCCGATGAGGAAAGAAGCAGCACTTCTCCATTGCCGGAAACGTTGATGTGGTCGAAGCGACCTTCAATGGTACGGGTAAACTCGGCCTTTCCGTTAGGCAATATGCGGACGAACGAACCGCGGCGAACGTTCGGGTCGTAAGTCGTCACTACGGATTCACCGGTATTGACATTCATGCCGACTCCTGAAACCATCCCGTCCACTATACCTGTATGCAAGGAAGTGCCGTCGTTGCGCAACAGGGCGTAATATCCCCTGTTACCGGTGCCTCCCAACAGGATATTGCCGTTGCGAGCCACTTTCAGGTGGTTCATGGATAGGTTTTCGGCTGCGGGGATTATCGTTTTACCAAATACGATATCACCTTCGGGGCGAACTTTATATACCACTCCGCCATCAACCGGCGAGTTGCCGGTCAGAATCACGGAACCGTCATTGATATTGGCGCACAAGGCCGATACGCGGAAAAGGGAAGCCGGTATAGCTGTCACATAATAAGGTTTGCCTTTATCATCCAAGCGGACGATGGCCGCTTTTTCCGTCTCTCTCTCTGCAGAAAAAGCGGCACACACATACTCCACCGTATTACCCAACACTTCAAAATGCGCACAATAACCACTTTCCGCATGATGGTACCGATACAATACTTTTCCGGTATAATCAACCTTCAGCACCATGCCTTGCCGACCCGAACTTTTAGGCTCGGTACCGGCCAGCACCAAAGCGCCGCTCTTCAGCAAAGCGCCTTTCAGGAACTCGCTACCCTGCTCACCCGCATAAATATTAGTCGCTATACTGCCGGAGCGATCTGCAATCACGGCGCGGCCGCAAAGGGTAATGTCTTTCTTGTCTTTCTGTTTATTTACTACAGCCGACCGACCGACGATCAATACGCGGTTATCCTCCAGTACGGTTAATTGATTGACGGAAGTAAATCCGGTCAACGGCAAAGAGAACACAACACTTCCTTCACGGTCTATCCAAGTCAGATTCAGATTCTGACCTTCCTTGCCTATCATGGCTACTTCATCGCCAATCAACGAACACACATGCTCTACCCTGTAATTTTCTCCGTATTTCTTATCGAATACCACAGGCATGTATTGGGAAGAAACCTGCACAGAGGCTATGAAACCCAACACGAACAACGCCAAAGCTCTATGAATTATTATCTTTTTCATAAGTGGTTTGTATTTTATATTTCCTACTTATTATTATATATTTCGACACGACGGGCGCGACGGTTTATGCGAGTCCAGTCAATCTTTCCTTCCGACCATGGGAATCCGGAAACTTCCTCATCCACTTCTTCCGGCGAGAGTTTGAGGCTTCCGTGTCCTATCACGGTAAATGAGCTGGACACTCCGTTATTGCGCAAGAAATCGGCAACAGCACGGGCCCTGCGTTCCGACAAGGCGTAATTGTAGTTGTCTCCGCCAACCTCGTCCGCATAACCGCTGAATGTCAACTCTTTCAATTGTGAAGCGTCCGTTTCATTGATGAAACCCATCAGACGCCGAACAGACTCGGGAGTCAGCGCGGAAGAATTAAAATCGAAGTAGACGGTAAGCAATAATCCTTTAGGAGTATGCTCTCCAAGTTCAACCGATTCGGGTACGGCGGTTTCCGTCAGGCCGCTTAGCAGAAGGTGTCCGCCCATAACAGCGGCTTCTTCGCTCATTCCATAATAAGGCTTGCCCTCATCCGACCCCCATTCTTTAAGCGCACGCAAATAGTATATGTCATCGCGGGTCGACAGGTCACGATCGGAAACGAAATAAGCCGTTTGCAAATCCAGCGGATGCATAAAATAGTCGTTAAACACGGAGTTTACCGGATAGGGGAAATGGGTCGCGTTCTCCGGAAGCCTGGATCCGTCCTTTTCAAAGAATGTACTAAACAGGTCGTATCCCCCGAACCCCGGCAAGCCGTTAGACGAGAAGATCAGACGGTCTTCAAAAAGAACCGGACAAATTTCATCGCCTTCCGTATTCACGCGGGGACCCAGGTTAATGGGTGCATCCCACGTTTGCGTTTCTTCGTCAAAATGAGTCATATAAAGGTCGAATCCTCCATGACCACCCGGTTTATCGGATACGAACAACAACGATTTACCGTCATTGAACAGATACGGATGGGCATAGGAATAACCCGGTTCCTGATTAAACAAGATCTTATATTTGGAAAACCGGTTCCCTTTACTGCTCAATGTTGAGTAAAGCAGCTTCGTCCGGAAAGGACGTTCGCTCTTACTGGCCACATCGACACTGGCCTTTGTCCTCTGATATTCCAGCATCGTGGCTACCATCATCCGCATATCAGGGGAGAAAGACACAGGTCCATTTTGCAAATCGATAGGGATATGGCGGAAATAGTCATTATAACGCGGAGATTTCTGCGGCTTGGCGCCCTCCTCGCCTGTTTCATCCAGCGGATAATAGTGTGTGCGATGGAAAAACAGTTTCCCGGGATCATTAAAATTACTAACACTCATGGCATAGAACGGATTTCCGTCATAATAGCCCACCCAAAACTCCGATTTCGGTGTATTCAGTGAGAGTTTTTTAGCCACAGATTCAGGGTTTTCGATAATGGAATGTCGCATAGCAAGGGCATCCAGCATATTCTGATAACGCTGGTAACGACTATAAATGTCCTTATACGCATTATCCAAGCAAATAGCTTCCGCCTTTTTATTTTCCCCATGGAAACGAAGTGCGTCCACATAGCTACACAAATCGTCCACCGAGAATAGATCATGATGCAACGCCAACGCTTTTCCATAGTGAGCGGATGCGTTAGCGTAATTACGCAACATGAAATATAAACGCGCGGTCTTCAAATGTATCGAAGCCTTGTTCCGGTCATTTGCCTCGCGCGTAACAGCCGTTTCATACTGTGCCATCGCCTTATCAAACTTCTGCTTGATAAAGTTCCGGTCTGCCCGTCTCTCAATCTGGCTAACTTTTCGTTTCTGAGCGATAGCGGGAATACTTCCCGACAGCAGGAACAGAAAAGCAGCAGCGAACAGGAGAATTTGTTTTTTCATCTTTGTCATAACGAACAACTTTTTGTCGGTTTACATCAACGGAAAATATTGTAAACAAGATACACCCCGAATCTCGTTGGCCCTATCCATTTCTTTGTATTTTTCAACTCCAAAGGATATTTCACAAACGCACCGCCTAACGGATATTTATCGTATTGAAAGTGGGCGTATCCCAATCCTAAATTAATATCCAGCGCCAAACGGGTTCCTATAGCGAATTTATATCCTCCGGAAATACCTCCGGAAACGCCCCAACCTCTGCGACGAATACTTGAGGCTTTATCATTATTCTTTATCAGCCCGATATTAAAGTTGCCATACATAGCATACGAGCCGACATAGAATCCGTCCCAAGAATCATTGGTGTAGAAATTGTTGGGATTAAAATAATGGCGTACCTCTAAGGCACCTTCCAGTACGCGAAACACTTCTTCGCCTTTCTTAAACATATAGGGCATCCAAAACACATCCGCATTTAGTGTCAACTGGCGAGTCAACGTATATTCAAAACCGATATTGGGAGAACCGGTCAGACACAGGGGCGCGTTGATCTTTACACTTTGGGCTGAGGCTGTGGTGGTAAGCATACTCAAAACGACCACACCTAACATATATTTTATGACTATCTTTCTTTTCATTCTTCTCTTTTTTGTTTTACCACACACCTATGTCTTCGCCGCTCTCAATATCTTCATCCCAACCGACAAGCTGAACTGTAGTAACATAGTACCGGTCTACTTCGATGATGATGCGTTTACCACGATACAGGCGAACAGGAATATTTGTATCCGGATCGGAAACAGCAACCGTCATTTCCGTGATGGCATTTCTTCCCGAATCGGTAAATGTAAAATGCAGTGCCATACGGCTGTTTTCCAGCGAAGGAAAATAACGATGATCGACCTCTAATATCCCTCCCGAAAGAGAAATGGAACTTAGATCATTCGTATGCTTCATGACATCTCCATCCCCGATACGCGACGTCAGTGTATCGTGTTTCAAATACTGCCTGGAAGCGATCCCTTCTGCAACCATATCTATACCGGAAAGATCGGCCAGATCATACGGGAAATTCTTAAACCGCACGGTAATATGTCCCACATATCGTTCGATAACAGCGGTGTCGGAATGTAAAGCGCCCGGATGTTCAACCGTATGTTCAAGCCTATCATAAAAAACATCCGATGGTTGCGAATAGACTCCTTCCGTACTATTGCCGGGCAAGCTAAAGGCAGAGGTCTCGTACGTATTTGCACCGGAAAACAATATGCTATCCGTATTTGCATAACAATATACTTTATATTCGCCTACCGGAAGACGGAAAGCAAACAGCCCCATATTGAGTCTCGGATCATGCTTCGAAGCCGTAGTAGATTTATCGCCTACCAGCAATCCCGATTTATCGTATATCATTACCCTGCAATCAGCCACGGTCTTATCTTTTACTTCAGGAACATAAACCACATAGTTCGATTCATCCTCAAAGTAGTCATAAGTACATGCCGTGTACAACAGGAGAATCGTACAAGTAGCAAAAAACACCAAGAGAAGCCATTGTTTTCTCATGCTTCAATCTATTTTATTACTTCATTTTCCGGCCGGTCGGGTAAATATTACTATCTACCCGGCCGACCCGGAAATTATAGGTTTTATCCTAACCAGCTTACATGCTTATGGTTGAAACCACAATGTTAGAGCTCCAGTCTTCCGGTTCGCTAACAACAACTTCCAATCCGCCATATTCTACAACTGTTGCAGGAGGAGTCGGCGAGCCGCCTGTTTTAAGGATCAGGTTAACTTCACGAATCACATTCGGGGTAAACACTTCCTTAATCTGACCGTACCAGAACACGGGGACACCTACAGGAGCTTCCGTAGTACTACCTGAAAAGTAGTGGCCGGCTTTGGTTATACCGCAAAGAACGACAAAGTATTTTCTGGAATCGTCGGCGACGGCAGTCGTATGGGCGTTGTTTACACGGCCGCCGTTGTTCGGGAATACAATAATGTCTTTCCACAAGCTGTAATTTCCATCCAAATAAGCGCTATTGACATTCTGATTAGAAAAAGCACCGGTTACGGAAAGTGAATTGGCTACCGTTGAAGTAGTGCCGATACCTCCAAGGTCGTTGTATCCGATACCCATTTGGTCAGGAATACAGTAAAGCAGAACCGACGCCGTGTTGTTGGCGAAATCCACGTTCGCAGCTTCCGTATGGGTTTTCTGGTCAAGACGTACACGCATCAGTGATACTTCGCGTTTCAAAGACACGCTTGACTTATGGATAGCGGTCGTATTGATCTTAACATTGGCAGCATAGCCCATGAATACTTCCGACGGTTCACTGTACGGCTTAAGCTTATCCACAACGGCCTTTGTTTCGGGCTTACCGGTTATAGCGGGGCTCCATTGTCCGGGCTTATGTTTGATAGACAAGTCTTTTATGTCCATATTGAACACATTACCTTCGGTCCAGGTTTGTTCCGCCGAAGAAATATAAGTCGTTATGCTATCCGAATTATTCTTGGCATTAGCTACAGCCACAAGCGTATAGTCGCCAACGGGAATAGTCGTATACGTATACGTCTTTGAACTGGTATCACCGGTGCCTGGAACAACGATTGAAGAAAAGACTACTTTGTTATTGACGTCGTACAAGAAAAATTGTATCTGCTTGATACTTTTCCAGCTTGTTTCGGGAATAGCAGTAGAAGCACGGCTGTCTACGCTTGTACCTTCAAAAGTAAAATTCAGTTCAAACGTTCCGGTTTTAGCAGACAGATCTTCTTTAGGATCTGAAGAGCACGCTGTCATAGTCAACATTACCACTAATAGCGACCACAAATAAAAACTTTTTTTTCTCATAAAATCATTTGTTTTAATACTCATAAAAATTGTTCTCTCTACTTACACATTAGATAAAGTGTTAGCCACTATATCTCCTTCGTTTTCCGTTACTTTGTAAGTAACAGGACTCATCACTACACCTACCCACAACAAACAATTTATCTGCAAAAGCATTATTTATCTGCTATCGTAGCCCTGGGAATACAACAATGTATGCCGCATGACGAAGGCTTTCGGCATCGGGAGAACAGGCCGAGTAAGGCAAATGGGGGTTTATCCCGCATCTTTGAGAAACACGGGTAACGTTGGTTCTTTTATATGGTTTGACCTGATTTCATGGTACTAACAGTATTTTTTAACCCTTAGCATAAAAAAGTTGGGTTTATATTGCGCAGATTCAAAAACATATTTACCTTTGCAGCGGATATCCAACTCCTGTTACTTACAAAGTAACTATGCTTTTCCTCTCTCATTCTCAACAATTTAGTACCACTAATCATTTCATGCATTTCAGTCTTCGTCAGAGCGAATAAACGCTACAACCTTTCGATTCATCCGGTTTATGTCTTCGTCTCTGAACGATTTAAAATAAGTCTCTGTGACTTTCACGGATGAGTGCCCCATAGCGTCACAGATCAGACTTGGATTAAAATTCTGCCGGATCGCCGTGGTTGCCCACGTGTGGCGGGCGACATACGTACTGATAGGCTCTTTCAGCTTCAATGTACGTGCAATCTGCAACAGTCCGTAGTTTAAAGAACGCAGCATATTGGTATACTGCCTGTATTCCTTCCTGCCCGGCTGCTTGATTATCGGGAAAAGAAAAGGAGATTCCGGATCCGTATTTTCATTGCGCCGGATGATCTCCATGGCTTCCTTTTCCACGGCAACAGTAAGCCTTCGCCCCGTTTTATGGCGGCGATAGGTGATTATATTCCCCTGTAAGTCACAGCGGCGTAAGTAGGCCAGGTCTACAAACGACATTCCCCTGAACAGGAACAGCAACACAAAGATGTCGCGGCTAAAAGCCAGTTTCGGATCCAGCGCAGAGTTTTCCATCATTAACTTACGCATGGTTTCCGGTCTGACGGCACGCTTCGTTTTGCCGTCCACCCCTGTATATACCCTACTGAACAAGCGCGGTACATACGGAGCCGCATCACATTCCACAGCCTGATTGTACACAGACCGCAACGTTCGCATATAAGTGGATATGGTGTTCCACGTCAGTTGATCCGCAAGAAGCCTTTTCTCAAACCTCATCAGCCACTCGGAAGTCAGCTGGCAGAAAGTCATATCCTTCCCTTCCATAAAACTTCTGATCCGGTTCAGCGTACTCAGGTAAACATGAGCCGTGCCGTCACGTTGCATGTGAATAAGCTCCTCAATCAATCTCTCCATAAATTGAATTAAAAATACTTTTTTCATTTTTCGGTCGTATTATCTTTACAATATGGATAATTATCATCATGCTGTTGAACAGCATAACACTAAAGCATTGCATAAGCTACCGTTTCAAACTGCCGCACACATCTGCGATACAGCCAATCAAGCGGCAACTATGACCACTATACTTTGTGAGATATCTGTTGATGCCATCACGTTTAGGCAAACGCTACCGAAAATGCCCGCCGTCTTCCGGCCTCCTGCCGGATACGTTCACTTTCGGAACATCAATACATTGTAGTTGTATTCTTCATAGAACAACATCCACCTTTTTTGCGTGACACAACAGAGCCATCATGCGATCAAAAAAGGCTAAACATTTATCTAATTGCAAGAATTAAGTAGAACTTGACAAATATAAGCAATATATAATAATAACAAAATAAATAGCAATATATTCCATAGCATAAATTATCCGGAAGCAGGCTAAGGGCGATAATTATTTTTATATTTGCATTTAAAACCTACCAGGATATAGAATGGCCAAAGAGAAAACCGTATTTGTATGCAGAATTTGCGGGCAAGATTCGTCCAAGTGGGTTGGCAAATGTCCATCGTGTGGAGAATGGAATACATACATAGAAGAGATCATACGGAAAGAAGCCTCCAATAAACACCCGGTATCCGGAATGGAAGTGCCAAAAGCCAAACCCCTTACGCTTAATGAAATTGAAGCCGGCGACGAACCCCGCATCGACATGCACGACGAGGAGTTGAACCGTGTGCTGGGAGGAGGATTGGTTCCCGGCTCGCTGGTACTGATCGGCGGCGAGCCAGGCATCGGCAAGTCCACCCTCGTTCTGCAAACCATACTGCACATGCCCGAGAAGCGCATCCTCTACATATCGGGTGAAGAGAGCGCCCGCCAGCTCAAGCTGCGCGCCGAGCGGTTGAGCAGCGTGCCGACCGATTGCCTGATCCTTTGCGAAACATCGCTGGAGCAGATCTATGTTCACATCAAGAATACGCAGCCGGATCTGGTCATCATCGATTCCATACAAACCATTTCGACGGAATGTATCGAGTCGTCGCCCGGAAGCATCTCGCAAGTACGCGAATGTTCCGCCTCCATTCTGCGTTTTGCCAAAGAAACACATATCCCCGTTCTGCTCATCGGACATATTAATAAGGAAGGCAGCATCGCAGGACCAAAAGTGCTGGAGCATATCGTAGACACCGTTCTACAGTTCGAGGGCGACCAGCATTATATGTATCGCATATTGCGCAGCATCAAAAACCGTTTCGGAAGCACCTCCGAATTAGGCATAT
This sequence comes from Mediterranea sp. (in: CFB group bacteria), assembly GCA_031287715.1. Lineage (GTDB taxonomy): Bacteria > Bacteroidota > Bacteroidia > Bacteroidales > Bacteroidaceae > Bacteroides. Next base: position 4,790 of record JAITSN010000052.1, on the reverse strand, counting down.
ACGAGATGCGCAAGGACGGGTTGCGCCAAGTGAGCAATCCGTCCGAACTATTGCTTTCGCAAGACCTTGAAGGCATGAGCGGAGTAGCCATCGCCTCCGCCATAGAAGGCGTACGGCCGTTCCTGATCGAAACCCAGGCCCTGGTTGGCTCCGCAGTATACGGCAACCCGCAACGTTCGTCAACAGGTTTCGATATACGGCGGATGAACATGCTGCTGGCCGTCCTCGAAAAAAGAGTAGGCTTCAAGCTGGCGCAGAAAGACGTATTCCTCAATATCGCCGGAGGCCTGAAAGTCAACGACCCCGCGATAGACCTGGCCGTGATCAGCGCCATCCTCTCATCCAACATGGACGTGGCCATCGAATCCGGCGTTTGCATGGCCGGAGAAATCGGGCTGTCAGGAGAAATACGGCCGGTCAACCGGATCGAACAGCGCATCGGCGAAGCCGAAAAGCTCGGATTCAAACAATTCGTCATGCCCAAATACAATATGCAAGGCATAGACACCATGAAACCAAAGATCGAACTCATCCCGGTGAGGAAAGTGGAAGAAGCCTTCCGGGTGATGTTCGGCTGACACATCAGTACACAAGCAGGCAAACCAATCAAATTTAACCCTTAGATAATAGAATAATGGTACGTGTAGACGAAGCAACAAACGAATTAGCCTCCAAAGTCATCGAATGTGCACGCAGCGTTCACGCCGAATTGGGCGCCGGACTGCTCGAAAGCGCCTACGAGACCTGCCTGTGTTACGAGCTTGAAAAAGAAAACATAAACTACGAGAGGCAGAAAGAGCTTCCTATTATATATATGGGGCAAGCATTAAATACGGCAGGATACAAGATTGACATTTTAATCGAAGACAAGATCATCCTTGAGATCAAAAGCGTCAACCAAATACTCCCGTCCCACACAGCCCAGATCGTGACCTACCTGAAACTAAGCAAAAAACATATAGGATTACTCATCAACTTCAAGAATACAAACTTTCAAAGCAGTATTCGTCGAATCGTTCTTTAAAAGCCCATGATAAAAGAATATCAGCTGTGCGTCTTGCCCGAACAGGCAGCCAGCGAACAAGCCATCAGACAAGCCATCTCCCTTGAAAAAGGAATCGCCCCCGGAGACATAACAGCCATACGCCTGCTCAGACGCAGCATCGACGCACGGCAACGCACCGTAATCATCGACCTGAACGTCCGCGTCTATCTGCACGAAGCGCCGACCGAAGACGAATACCAACCGGTTGATTACAAGAACGTCGAAGGCAAACCCCAAGTCATCATTGTCGGAGCCGGCCCCGGCGGACTCTTCGCTGCACTGCGCCTCATCGAGCTGGGCCTCCGCCCTGTCGTTGTCGAACGCGGCAAGAACATCCACGAACGCAAAAAAGACCTCGCGCTGATCAGCCGTGAACACCGGATAAACCCCGAATCAAACTACTGCTTCGGAGAAGGAGGAGCCGGCGCCTGCTCAGACGGCAAGCTATACACCCGTAGCAAGAAACGCGGAAACGTAGACAAAATACTGAGCGTACTTTGCCAACACGGTGCCCCCACGCACATCCTGTCCGACGCCCACCCGCACATCGGTACGGACAAGCTGCCGCGCGTGATCGAACACATGCGGAACACCATCATCGCCTGCGGAGGAGAAGTCCACTTCGGAACACGCATGGACGCCCTCATCATCCGGAACAAAAAAGTCGAAGGCATCAAAACCGCCACCGGCCAGACGCTGAACGGCCCCGTCATCCTCGCCACCGGCCATTCCGCCCGCGACGTCTACCGCTGGCTGGCCGACCACCGCATAGCCATAGAAGCAAAAGGCATAGCCGTTGGCGTCCGCCTCGAACACCCGGTCGAACTGATCGACCAAATACAATACCACAACAAAAACGGCCGCGGCCTCTACCTCCCCGCCGCCGAATACAGCTTCGTGACACAAGTCGAAGGCAGAGGCGTCTACAGCTTCTGCATGTGCCCCGGCGGATGCATCGTCCCAGCAGCCAGCGCCCCCGGACAACTCGTCGTCAACGGCATGTCGCCCTCAAACAGAGGAACACGCTGGAGCAACGCAGGAATGGTAGTCCAAGTCCGCCCGGGAGACATCGCCGCCGACCATCCGCTCGCCATGATGGACTTTCAGGAAGAACTCGAAAAAACCTGCTGGCAACAAGGAGGAATGACCCAGACCGCGCCGGCGCAACGCATGTTCGACTTCGTCCGCCGGAAACAAAGCGCCGACCTCCCCCGAAGTTCGTACAGCCCCGGCATCATATCATCGCCCCTGCACGAATGGATGCCGAAAAACATCACCAAACACCTGACCGAAGCCCTGAAACAGTTCGGAAAAGACAACCTCGGCTTCCTCACCAACCAAGCCGTCATAATCGGCGTGGAAACGCGCACCTCAGCACCCCTGCGAATCCCGCGCGACCCCGAAACACTGCAACACATCACCCTGAAAGGACTCTTCCCCTGCGGCGAAGGCGCCGGATACGCCGGAGGGATCGCCTCCGCAGCCATAGACGGTGAACGATGCGCCGAAGCCGTAGCACAGAGCCTCGTCCGCCGCGCCGGCAGAAAAGAAACACGAAGCACCGGCAAAAAAGAAAAACAGAGTGCCGACGGAAAAGAAACACCAAGTGCCGGCGGAAAGGAAGCCCGGGAATGAGCGGGCGCCGACCGGAACCCGTCGAGATTGCCGTCATCACCCCCGACACCCTGGCCGCCGCAGGACTGAGAGAACTCCTCAAAGACGTCTGCCCCGCGCCCATCATCCGCATATTCCCCGATTTCGGCGCCCTGGCCGACGACACCCCCGACATGTACGCCTGGTACTTCGTCTCCTCGCAAACCTACGTCCTGTACAACGCCTTCTTCCTCCCACGGAAAGAAAAAACAGTCATCCTCATGCACGGCGCCGGCAAAACAGCACTCCCGCCAGGCAACCACATACTCAACACCCTCCTGCCCGAGAAAAAAATAAAAACAGAGCTGGCCGCACTCTTCTCCGGAAGCACCCCCCTACCCTTCCCGACGGAAGACAGCGACCTGTCCGCGCGGGAAATCGAAGTACTCGTCTTAGTCAGCAAAGGATACATCAACAAAGAAATCGCCGACAAGCTGAACATCAGTCTGACCACCGTCATCACCCACCGCAAAAACATCACCGAAAAACTCGGCATCAAATCCGTCTCCGGCCTCACCATCTATGCCGTGATGAACGGATACGTCGAAGCAGACAGAATATGATACCATTTACCATTTACCACTTACCATTTACCATTTACCATTTAATACCGGCGTAAATGATAAATGGTATTAAATGGTAAGTGGTAAATGGTATTAAATGGTAAGTGGTATTAAATGGTAAATGGTAAATGGTAAGTGGTAAGTGGTAAGTGGTATTAAATGGTAAATGGTAAGTGGTATTAAATGGTAAGTGGTAAATGGTAAATGGTAAATGAAAACCCCCTGCGCATCTTCACTTGAAATGAAGTACACAGGGGGGCGATCTTTACTAATTACTAATTACCAATTATTATTAATTATCCATTATCCATTGTCAATTCGTTACCTCAGCCTTCTTCGTTGCCGTTGTCTTCGTTATTTTCGGGATTATCGTTGCCGCCCCAGTCGCTACTGTCGCTATCGGTGAGGTGGCGGAAGCTGTCCAGCGTTCCGTTAATATCCATGATGGCCTGTTTAAAGGTTTCGGCCAAGGCGCCGGTGACATCTAAGTAGTGCACCGGAATGGCGGTATAGAACAGGAAACGGAATTGTCTTTCGAGCAGCCGGCGGATTTTAATTGCATTGTCCATCGCTTTTTTGAATGCTTTTTCCTCGCCACGTTCATGCAGTATTTTGCCGGCTTCGTGTGCCAGTGCGGCAATATCGTCTACGACCTCTTTGAGTCCGAACTGTATCAGTAGCGGCAGGTTGGAGGGCGCACACAGGACGTCGGTCACTTCTATACCGTTGGCGGCAATGGTCGTCTGTGTGTCATGAGATAGCTCTTTCAGGTAGGGAAGCGTCACGTTTCTCAGCCTCCTTGTTTTCCTGAGATCTTCGCCGGTGGCATCGGCCTGCTTATCTCTGATCAGGTCTTTGAGCAGGATCATTTTCCGGCGGGCCTTGGTGACGACTTCTGCCAGCTCTTCGGTTTTGAGCATTGCCGGATTGCATTTGAGGATAACGACTTCTTTGTCGTACGAATCTTTGGCGTCGTTGTATGGTCTGAATAGTCCAAGGCTTTGTGCCAAAGCGGGAGGCAACGCATATTCAAAGATGGCATGCGAAAATTCAAAATGATCCGAAAGGTTCAAATCTTGAAAACTGAAGCTCCGAATGAGTTTTTTTGCCATGGCTTTATTTTTTTTGATATTATACGATCTATGTTGATTCGTTGGATACAAAGATATGTTTTTTAAAAGATGAAAATCAAAACAAATTGCATCTTTTTTTTGCTTTCATAAAAATAGTAAGCGCCAAGCCCGGTATACTTACATTTCGGCTATCTTTTTTTACGCTCTCCGTATTAGGAAAACCATTCGGTGGAGTTTTGAAGACCGTCCCGCCGTGGGATGAGGCTTCAAATGAGGTTTTTAAAGGAATAATTATCTCTTCTATAAAGAAAACAGGAGATCAAGGTAGTAGGGAATATGGCGCAGCCGCGTTAAGGACAGCAGCGGAAAGCCCGGAGTGGAGCGGAACGAAGTGCAGCGAAGCGAGGACTTGCAGCGGATGGCCTGGGCCGCAGGCAACGCCCAAACATTTACCAT
>JAITSN010000047.1 GCA_031287715.1 Mediterranea sp. (in: CFB group bacteria) | reverse complement strand
CTGCTAATTTTTACTTTTATGGAAAGACTGGATTTGAACGGCCGCAGAAGCGGCAAAATGAAAACACACTGCCCCCTGTGCCGTGATAGACGGAAGAATAAAAGAGACCGGTCGGTGAGCGTGGACATAGACAAGGGCATAGCCTTTTGCCACTACTGCGGCGTATCGTTCCAGAAGAATAAGAAAAAAGAGGATGCCGCCCTGCCCTATCCGGTGCGTCCAGCATTTATTATCTGCTTAAAAGAAGAATTCGTTATCTTCGCATTAATTATATTTAAGGCAGACTTATTGATCGGAATTGCGCGGGCTACGGCTCTCGCAAGTGTATCAAAGTAAATCCAGTAACCACTGACGGTGTAATATGGTCGCAGAACTATTGCTGCGTATCCGTTAGTTATAGTGTGTGATCTATAAGATTATCCGATACCTTATAGTTAGAGAGCGGTTACTTTTTATCCTGCTTCGGGCTTCCGTGTGCACACTTCAGGTGCGATCGATGGCACGAGTTCTTTCGGAGACTGGTGGAGTAGTGCCGTCACAGGCGTCAATGCCTACTATCTGGGTTTCTCCTCGGCGCTTGTGTACCCGACGGGCAGCAACGCTCGCGCCCTTGGTCTCCCCGTCCGTTGCGTCCAGCATTTACACTGCTTATTAGGTATAAGCGCTCTTTGAAAGATTTAAAGTTGAGGACAATCTTATGGTTAATTAAGTGGTTACTTTTTATCCTGCTTCGGGCTTGCGTGAGCCTGCGTCCGGTGCATTCGCCTATACGGGTTCTAGCGGTTACGCATATAGCTGTGCCCGCTCAGGTGTCAATGCCGTCTTTCTGGGCTTCTGGTCGACGGCCATGAACCCGACGGAAAGCAATAGTCGCGCCTATGGTTTCCCCGTCCGTTGCGTCCAGCATTTATTACCTGTTTAAATGAAGAATCCATTATCTTCGCATTATTATATTTAAGGCAGACTTATTGATCGGAATTGCGCGGGCTACGGCTTTCGCAAGTGTATCAAAGTAAATCCAGTAACCCACTGACGGTATAATATAGTCGCAGAATATATATATGAATAATACTGCGTATCCGTTAGTTATAGCATATAACCTGTAAGATTGTCCGATACCTTTCTTATAGTTAATTGAGTGGTTACTCTTTATCCTGCTTCGGGCTACCGTGACTCTGCTTCCGGTACGTTCACCAACACGGGTTCTCGCGGTTACGCATGGAGTTGCGCTCTTACAGGCGTCCTTGCCCACTATCTGGGCTTCTACTTGTCGATCGTGTACCCGACGAGCAGCAGCTATCGCGCCCACAGTTTCTCCGTCCGTTGCGTCCAGCATTTACACTGCTTAGATATAAGCGTTCTTTGAAAGATTTAAGGTTGAGGACAATCTTATGGTTAATTAAGTGGTTACTTTCTATCCTGCTACGGGCTACCGTTATGCTACATCCGGTGCACTCACCGGCATGGATACTTACGGTCACGCGTGGGCTTGTGTCGTTATAGGCGCCAATGCATACTATCTAACCTTCGGCGCGACGACCATGTATCCGTCGTACAGCCACAATCGCGCCCACGGTTTCTCTGTCCGTTGCGTCCAGCATTTATTCGCTGCTTAAAAGAAGAATCCGTTATCTTCATATTCAAATATACTTTAGCAGACTTTCTGATCAGAATTGTGCGGGCTACGGCTTTCGCAAGTGTATCAAAATAAATCCAGTAACCCACTGACGGTGTAATATAGTCGCAGAATTATTACTGCGTATCCGTTAGTTATAGTGTAACCTATAAGATTGTCCGATACCTTATAGTTAGTTAAGTGGTTATCTCGTATGGAATTATTCGGCAAGGACGTAGGCTATATCGTTGTTTTTCAACATTGCTTCATCATCTTCAGGTATTTTTGAGTCGGTGATGAGCAGGGTGATCAATGAGAGCGCACCTAAGCTGGCAAACGAGTTGATACCGATCTTTGTCGAGTCGGCGACTAAGTAGACTTCGTTGGCGGATTCGATCATGGCCCGCTTGACGCAGATGTCGCTGATGCTGGGGTAGGTCAGCCCGGACTTCAAGGTTATGCCGGCCGTGGCCAGGAAGAGCTTATCGACATTCAGGTTGTGGAAGAAATCGGCGGCCTTTTGTCCGGTCAAAGACAGCGTGGGCGCTTTAAACTCGCCGCCTGTCACCACAAGGTTGATATTGGGATGGGCGCCCAGAATGAGTGCGATATTCAGTGCATTGGTGATAACGGTTATGTTTTGGAAGTCAACGAGGAGCTTGGCTATTTCGGTTGTGGTGGAGCCTGAGTCGAGGATGATCGTGTCACCGTTCTTTATAAATGAAACAGCTTTTCGAGCTATCGCTGTTTTTTCGGGCATGTTCTTCCGGTTTTGAAGCGTGATGTTCTTCACTCCGGTGTCTATGTCCGGCAGGACGGCGCCTCCGTGGTCCCGTTTGATCAGCCCTTCCTTTTCTAAGCGTTCGAGGTCTTGGCGGATCGTTACTTCGGTTACTTTGAAGATGCGGCTCAGGCTGATGACTTTGGCGTGTCCGTCTTCACGGATCAGCTCCAGGATCTTCTCTCTTCGTTGATGGGGTAGCATGGCTGTTGATGGGTTATGTTGATGGTTCATGCATGTTCTCAGCCGTTCACCGCTCCGCAGTGCGGGCACAGGCCTTTGGTTTTGAGTTTTCCTCCGCAGCAGCCGCAACGGTAGCGGCAGGTATTCATTTTCCAGGCTTTTTGTAAGAACAGCAGGACGGTTACTGCCAGAAACAGGTAGCCGACGTAGTATCGCGTGGTGAGGATAAAGAAGAAGTAACAGAAGATGCAGGCCGACAGCAGGCCCAGGACGTAGAAGAAGGCTTCGGACGGCGAGGGCAGCTGGCTGAATATGTCGTCGAAGGCGGCCAGAGTGACAAGAACGATCAGCCACAGGCTGAGCAGGAATGCAGAGAGTGTGCCCGACGCTTCGAGGGGCGAAAGGGTGGGGTTGAAGAAGTATTCTTGCCAGGTTTGCCGGTCAAAGAGTTGCACCGACTCGTAAAGCGTGGCGGCAACGGCTATCAGCAGGCAAAGCAGAAGCGGGTAGATGCTGTCGATGTCGTTGAGGCCGACCATCCGGATTTGTTTCCTTCGGGATGTGCGAAACAGGTATACGGCAATAAAGAGTGCTACGACGGCAACAAAACAGGCCATGTATAGGTTGCTGAACAGATGGATGAATTGGGATATGTCGTTGATGGGGACGAAGGCGGCGGTCAGCTCGCCTTCCCGCAGCCAGCCTTGGACGTCCTGGCTATGGGCGACTTTCACCCACACGGAATCTACGCTGTCTCCGGCGTGGATGGCAAACTCGGCCACAACGACTTGCGCGCCCTTATATAGGGACACATAGGTGCCTTTTATGGGTAGCAGCTCCAGGGTTACCGAATCTGCATACAGTTCCAGGTTTGCGTTCTTGTGTACAACGGGATGCGAAACGGTTCGGGGGCGGGGATGGTGGCACGACACCAGTCCGATGGCCAGTAGCAGGAATAATGGGGCGAGTTTTTTCATTCGGCATAAACTTTCATTAAACAATTCTTGCAGTCGAAAGAGAGGCGGAAGCGCCCGCCGCCCGCCGCCAGCAGGTAGAACGGTTCGCGGTAGGGCGGGTGGGCATTTTGGTGCACGGCGCACCAGCCCATGCTGTATTTCAGGCAGTGCTTGCAAAACATCAGCGCGGCGCCCGCCGTCTTTTCGTTTTCGTAGGCCTGTTCTATGCGGTTCACGCCGTGGCGGCGATAGAAAGATGCTGCTTTTGAGTTGGCCACATTGGCCAAGTAGGTCAGTGTTGTTTGGGGATAGCTGTGGGTTGTGGGTTTGTGGGTTGCGGTCTCTCGGCGGTAGGCGTTTTTCCGGACTTCGATCAGTTTTTCCACGGCTTTCCGGCGAAGGGCGGCAAGGGCGGATGCGGGCAGGAACCAATGACCGGTAAGCGCAACGATCTGCTTGGCTTCGAAAGGGGTATTCCCGAGTTTGGCAAGTTGCGTTTTTATATAGTCGGTTTGCGGGGTTTGCGCCCGTTCTTTTCCGCAGGGTTGCGTCAGCGTAACGGTGTTGCCGTCTTCGTCGGTCAGTGTAAGGGAGAAACCCGCATCGTTTCCGGCGAGGCAGACGGATAGGCCGATCTTTCTTTCGGCCGGTTTGCGGGAGAGCGCGCGTTCGAATTCCTGATCGAAATTGCGGTACAGGATGGTATTCGGTTTCAGGCGGGGCATCTCCTGCGGATATAGCCTGTTTTCTTCTACGCGATTGATGCGGAAGCCTTGCAGGCATCCCTGTTCGTTGATGAAGCAAACGCCGTCGCCGGGGTTGAACGGTTTTACTCCGGCCACGGTGAACGACCGGCCGCGTATTTCCTTTATGCGCCCCATTTCTTCGCCCAGCGATTTGGGCGTGTCGAACGAATGGATGCCGGCGTTGCGCCCTTTCAGGAAATAGGAGGTGAAGCCGCGGCTGAAACTCTTGTCCAACTGCGGGGTAAACGCATACCGGCACTTGCCCGAGGAGGCGGCGGCGTATTCGGGGCGGCAAACAAACAGCGCATCTAATTTCCGGCGGTAGGCGGCGGTTACATTCTTTACGTATGCGGCATCTTTCAGGCGCCCTTCGATTTTGAGGGACGATACTCCCGCGTCCAGCAGAAGCTCCAGCTCTTCGCTCCGGTTAAGGTCTTTGAGGGAGAGCAGGTGTTTGTCTTTCGCGATGACCGTTCCTTCTGCGTCCAGCAGGGTGAAAGGCAGGCGGCAACATTGCGCACATTCGCCGCGGTTGGCGCTCCGCCCGAAGCAGGCCTGGCTGATGTAGCATTGCCCGCTGTAGCTCACACACAGCGCACCGTGCACAAAGACTTCCAACGACACGGGGGTCGCTTCGTGTATCCGGCGTATTTCGGAAAGGGAAAGTTCCCTTGCCAGGACAACCTGCTTCAGTCCGGCGTCTGCCAGGAATTTCACTTGTTCGGGTGTGCGGTTGTTTGTTTGCGTGCTGGCGTGCAGGGGTATGGGCGGGAGGTCCAGTTCCAGGATCCCCATATCCTGTATGATCAGTGCATCCACTCCCGCTTGATACAGTTCCCGAATCAGCGTTCCGGCCTCATCCAGCTCTTCTTCTTTCAGGATGGTATTGATGGCGGCGTAGATGCGAACGTTGTACAGGTGGGCATATTCTACCAGCGCGGCAATGTCGCCAATGGTGTTTGCCGCCGCCGAGCGGGCGCCGAACTTGGGCGCACCGATGTAAACGGCGTCGGCGCCATGATCTACCGCAGCGATTCCGCACTCCAGGTCTCTGGCGGGAGCCAGCAATTCGATCTTCCGCCGGCCGGTCATCCGATCTCCTCGATGTTATACGGTGTTTCCTGATAGATGTAGTAGTTCAGCCAGTTCGAGAACAGCAGGTTGGCATGTCCGCGCCAGCGCACCAGCGGTTCTTTGTCCGGATCACCGGCTTTATAGTAGTTTCGCGGAACTTCAATCGGCAATCCCTTGTCAAGGTCGCGGCGGTACTCAACATCCAGCGTCAAGGGCGAATACTCCGAGTGCCCCGTCACAAAGAATTCCCGGCCTCCGCGGGCCATGACCAAGTAAACGCCGGCTTCTTCCGATTCGGAAAGCAATGCCAGCTCCGGATTCCTGAGTATGTCTTCCTTGCGTATCTCGGTATGGCGGCTATGCGGTGCATAAAACACATCGTCGAACCCGCGGAAGATAGACGAAAGCGGATCGAGGGCAACGTGCTCGAACACACCGAACATCTTCTTGTCCAGCGGATACTTGGGGATGCCGTAATGGTGGTACAGTCCGGCAAATGCCGCCCAGCAGATGTAAAGCGTGGATGTTACGTGCGTGCGCGACCAGTTGAAGATCTCCATCATCTCCTTCCAGTATGTCACCTCTTCATATTCTATTTGCTCAACAGGCGCCCCGGTGATGATCATGCCGTCGTACTTCCCGTTGCGCATGTTTTCGAAATCGGTATAGAACGCCTGCATATGTTCTATGGGGGTGTTCTTCGACGTGTGGTTTCCGATCTTCATGAACGATATTTCCAGCTGTAGCGGGGTGTTCGACAGCAGGCGGATCAGGTCTGTTTCCGTCGTGATCTTTAGCGGCATCAGGTTGAGGATCACAATCCGCAGCGGGCGGATGTCCTGTTGCGTAGCGCGGGAGTTGTCGATCACAAAGATGTTTTCTTCCTTGAGAAGTTCTATCGCCGGGAGTTTATCGGGTAAATTTAAAGGCATGGGCGTCTATCGTTAATCAATTTGAATGGCAAAATTAACAAAAAAGCCGTTACCGGATACCGTTTAAAGGGTTGGAACCGGATCAAGAGCTATTTAGAAGAGTTACAAATTAAAGCTGTTTTAAGCGAACCGGAATACATATTACCGCAGAACTCTTACATTTGCAGCAGAACTTTTAAGTACTAACGATTAAAATTTAAGAAAAATGGCTTACGTAATTACAGATGATTGTATTGCTTGCGGTTCTTGTATCGACGAATGTCCGGTAGAAGCAATTTCCGAAGGTGATATTTATTCAATCAATCCCGATGTATGTACCGACTGTGGCACATGTGCGGATATTTGTCCTTCTGAGGCAATTCATCCGGGCGAATAGGGCAACCCAGTAAAAAAAGTAGCGGAAGGCCATCTCGAATTTGTTTTGAGATGGCCTTTTCTTTTTCGTGCTAAAAGAAAGGATTCGACTCGGTGCCTACCTTGACCATGTAAAGGTGCCTACCTCGACCACCTAAAGGTAGGCACCTTTACATGGTCAAGGTAGGCACCGAGTCAACGTCAATGTAACCACTTAATAAACAGAGAGATAGGGATTCTTTAATATTAACATTAAAACCAGACCAATTATGCTGTTCTGGAAGAAATCATTCAGTAAAAAGATTAGCGTTCATTACCCTTCCGCCGGAAAATAGCCGGCCGGCGTTGTTTTTTCAACGGGAATACATACCTTTGGAGCATTACTCTTTTTATTTATATTTACTATGGATCATTTACTTTTTTGGCTTGTTCCTGTAGCTTCTGTTTTAGCGCTCGGCTTTGCTTATTACTTCTATAAGCAGATGATAAAAACGAGCGAAGGCACTCCGCAAATGGCAAAAATCGCCGCTGCCGTTCGCAAGGGGGCCATGTCCTATCTAAAGCAGCAGTACAAGGTGGTGGCCCTGGTGTTTCTGGGGCTGGCGACTCTCTTCTTTATTATGGCCTACGGGTTCGATGTACAGAACCCTTGGGTGCCTGTTGCTTTCCTGACGGGAGGTTTTTTCTCCGGCCTGTCGGGCTTTCTGGGAATGAAAACGGCAACCGCCGCATCGGCCCGCACGGCAAACGCCGCCCGGCACTCGCTGAACGCCGGCCTGCGCATCGCCTTCCGTAGCGGCGCTGTGATGGGGCTTGTGGTGGTAGGCCTGGGGCTTCTCGACATTTCCTTCTGGTATCTGCTGCTGAACGCCGCGATTCCAGCAGATGTGCTTACCCCAACGCACAAACTTTGCATTATCACAACAACGATGCTGACCTTCGGTATGGGAGCCAGCACGCAGGCGCTGTTTGCCCGTGTGGGAGGCGGGATTTACACGAAAGCCGCCGATGTGGGTGCCGACCTTGTTGGCAAAGTGGAGGCGGGAATCCCCGAAGACGACCCGAGAAACCCGGCAACCATAGCCGATAACGTGGGCGACAATGTGGGTGATGTGGCCGGAATGGGCGCCGACCTGTATGAGTCCTATTGCGGCTCCATACTGGCGACCGCTGCCTTGGGTGCGGCGGCTTTCATTCATTCCGGCAATACGGAAATGCAGTTCAAAGCCGTGATCGCCCCGATGCTCATTGCCGCTATCGGCATCCTGCTGTCTGTTATCGGCATCTTTTCCGTACGGACGAAAGAGAACGCAACGATGAAAGACTTGCTGGGCGCGCTGGGCTTCGGCACAAACCTAAGCTCGGTGTTGATTGTTGCGGCAACCTTTCCGGCTCTCTGGCTGCTGCAATTAGACAATTGGCTGGGCATATCCTGCGCGGTGGTTGCGGGGCTTGCCGTGGGGCTTGTCATCGGGCGTTCGACGGAATATTATACGTCGCAATCCTACCGGCCCACGCAACGCTTGAGCGCGAGCGGAAAAACAGGCCCGGCAACGGTGATTATCTCCGGCATCGGGCTGGGAATGTTGTCTACAGCCATCCCTGTCCTGGCGGTAGTGGCGGGCATCATCGCCTCCTTCCTGTTTGCCTCCGGGTTCGATTTCAACAACGTCGGAATGGGGCTGTATGGCATTGGCATCGCTGCCGTGGGGATGCTTTCTACGCTGGGCATCACCTTGGCCACAGATGCTTACGGCCCGATTGCCGACAATGCCGGCGGCAACGCCGAAATGTCGGCCCTGGGAGCGGAAGTACGCAAACGCACGGACGCCCTCGATTCGCTGGGCAACACAACGGCGGCCACAGGCAAGGGCTTCGCCATCGGTTCGGCCGCCCTGACGGGCCTGGCGCTACTGGCTTCTTATGTGGAAGAGATACGGATCGGGCTGGGCCGCATGGGTACGGATACACTTGCCTTACCCGGCGGCAGGGAGATAGCCTTGGCCGACGCCTCGTTTGTTGACTTCATGACCTATTACGACGTTACGCTGATGAACCCGAAAGTGCTTTCGGGCATCTTCATCGGTTCCATGATGGCCTTCCTGTTCTGTGGCCTGACGATGAACGCGGTGGGCCGCGCCGCCGGCAAGATGGTAGACGAAGTGCGCCGGCAGTTCCGCGAAATCAAAGGCATCCTGGCCGGAAATACCGAACCCGACTACGAACGCTGCGTGCAAATATCGACCATAGGTGCGCAACGCGAAATGGTCATCCCCTCGCTGATTGCCATCGTCGCCCCAATCCTCACCGGTGTTGTATTTGGTGTGACCGGCGTTGTGGGACTACTGATTGGCGGATTGAGCAGCGGGTTCGTACTGGCCATCTTCATGGCAAACGCCGGCGGTGCGTGGGACAACGCCAAGAAATATGTCGAAGAAGGCAACTTCGGAGGCAAAGGCGGCGAAGTCCACAAGGCAAACGTGGTGGGCGACACGGTTGGCGACCCCTTCAAAGACACCTCCGGCCCGAGCCTGAACATCCTCATTAAACTGATGAGCATGGTAGCCATTGTGATGGCCGGGCTTACCGTAGCCTGGAGCATATTTGACTGACCGCAACCGGACGGAGAGCCGGCGGGAGGCCAACCAACCCGCCGGCTGTCTGCCTAAAGTATAACCAAAGCAACTTGCATAATGGGAATAACTTCAACCCATCAATCATCCCCCCTTCTTCCCTGGCTGCACGAGAACCTGATAGAAGCCGGCTGCGACGAGGCCGGACGCGGCTGTTTGGCCGGATCCGTCTATGCGGCAGCCGTAATACTTCCCAAAGACTTCCGGAACGGGATGCTGAACGACTCCAAGCAACTGTCCGCAGCGCAACGCTACCACCTGCGGGGGATCATTCAACAACAAGCCCTGGCATGGGCCGTAGGGATAGCCACCCCCGAAGAGATCGACAAGATCAACATCCTGAACGCATCCTTCCTGGCCATGCACCGCGCCATCGACCGGCTGCACATACCTCCCGAACACTTGCTGATCGACGGCAACCGGTTCAATAAATACGGCAACATACCCCACACCACAATCGTCAAAGGAGATGGAAAATACCTCTCCATAGCCGCCGCCTCCGTGCTGGCAAAAACATACAGGGACGACTATATGGTTCAACTCCACAACGAATTTCCCGCTTACAACTGGAACAAAAACAAAGGCTACCCAACGGTAAAGCACCGCCAATTCATAGCTGAACACGGCATCTCGCCCTACCACCGCCTGACGTTTAACCTGTTGGGTTAGCCGGTTTGCCCTTTTTTCGTACCTTCGCATCCGACAATATCATAATTCATAAACTAAACACTTATATACATTAATATGAAAGCTCTTTTGATGATTTTAGACGGATGGGGAATCGGTAACCACGGAAAAGCAGACGTCATCTTCAATACCCCCACACCTTATTGGGACTACTTGCTGGAAACATACCCCCACTCGCAACTACAGGCAAGTGGCGAAAACGTAGGCCTACCCGACGGACAAATGGGGAACTCCGAAGTAGGCCACCTCAACATCGGCGCCGGACGCGTGGTTTACCAAGACTTGGTGAAAATCAACCTGGCCTGCCGCAACAACAGCATAACGGAGAATCCCGCGATCATAGCAGCCTATTCGTATGCCAAGAAAACAGGCAAAAACATCCACTTCATGGGCCTTGCCTCCGACGGCGGGGTGCACAGCTCCTTAGACCATCTGTACAAACTTTGCGACATCGCCCGCGAGTATGGCATCGACAACGCATACATCCATTGCTTCATGGACGGCCGCGATACCGACCCCAAAAGCGGCAAAGGCTTCATCGAACAACTCGATGCCCACACAAAGAAAAGCGCAGGCAAGATCGCCTCAATCATCGGCCGCTACTATGCCATGGATCGCGACAAACGCTGGGAACGCGTAAAAGAAGCATACGATCTTTTGGTGAACGGCACAGGCAAGAAAGCCACCCATATGGTGCAAGCCATACAAGAATCGTATGACGAAGGCGTGACCGACGAATTTATCAAACCGATCGTCAATGCCGGCGTCGACGGAACCATCAAAGAAGGCGACGCCGTTATCTTCTTCAACTACCGCAACGACCGCGCCAAAGAACTGACCGTAGTACTCACCCAACAAGACATGCCCGAAGCCGGAATGTACACCGTTCCCAACCTGCAATTCTATTGCATGACCCCCTACGACGCATCGTTCAAAGGCGTGCATGTCCTCTTCGATAAAGACAACGTAAACAATACGCTGGGCGAATACCTGGCCTCACAAGGCAAAACACAACTCCACATTGCCGAGACCGAAAAATACGCCCACGTAACCTTCTTCTTCAACGGCGGCCGCGAAACACCATACGAAGGCGAAGACCGCATACTCGTTCCCTCACCCAAAGTAGCCACCTACGACCTGAAACCCGAAATGAGCGCCTACGAAGTAAAAGACAAACTGGTCGAAGCAATCAACACCGGCAAGTACGACTACATCGTTGTAAACTACGCCAACGGCGATATGGTAGGCCACACCGGCGTTTACGAAGCCATCGCAAAAGCCGTTACAGCCGTCGACGCCTGCGTGAAAGAAACTATCGAAGCAGCAAAGGCACACGGCTACGAAGCCCTGATCATCGCCGACCACGGCAACGCCGACAATGCAGTGAACGAAGACGGAACACCCAACACCGCCCACTCCCTCAACCCCGTGCCCTGCATCTACGTAACCCGAAACAAAAACGCCCGGATCGGAAACGGCCGCCTGGCCGACGTTGCCCCCACCATCCTGAAGATCATGGAACTTGAAATCCCCAAGGAAATGACGGGAAAAGTACTCCTGGGCAGCCACTAACCCCCAACGCAACAATGGTACAGATAGGAGATGTAATCGTAGCGCTGGACGTGTTTGCCGAAAAGTTCCGCTGCAACCTCCACGCTTGCCGGGGAAAATGTTGCATCGAAGGCGATGCCGGAGCACCGGTGGAAAAAGAAGAACTCGAACAATTGCAGAAAGTTCTTCCGGTTGTCTGGAACGACCTTTCGCCCCAAGCCCGGGCCGTGATCGAAAAGCAAGGGGTATGCTACAAAGACCGCGACGGCGACCTGGTGACCTCCATTGTAGATGGAAAAGACTGCGTATTCACCGTCTACGACGAAAAAGGATACTGCCATTGCTCCATAGAAAAAGCCTACCGTGCCGGCAAAGTAGACTTCTACAAACCCGTTTCCTGCCACCTGTACCCTATCCGCGTGGGCGACTATGGCCCCTACAAAGCCGTCAATTACCATAAATGGAACATCTGCCACGCCGCAACCACCCTTGGCCGGCAAGAAAACCTGCCCGTCTATAAATTCCTGAAAGAACCGCTCATCCGCAAATTCGGCGAAGCATGGTATGCGGAGCTGGAGGTCGTAGCCGAAGAATTGAGAAACCAAGAGAAATATTAACGTTATAAAATACCACAATGAACACCCTGCAAACAACAAATTTCGACCGCATCAGATGCGCTATCGAATACATCGATGGACTCAGCAAACAACCCACGCTGGATGAAGTCGCCGCCCACGTAAACCTGAGCCTGCCCGACTTCCGGCAACTGTTTGTCGAATGGGCGGGAGTAAGCCACGAGCAATTCATGCAATACATAAGCACCGGATATGCCAGGCATATTCTGCGCGAAAGCGAAACCGTGCTGTACAACACGGCCAGACCGGCGAATAGCCCATCCATAAAGATCGAAAGCATGACCCCGGACGAGTGCAAAAACAGCAGCAAAAACCTGGCCATCAACTACTGTTTCACGGACAGCCCGTTTGGAACAGCCCTGCTCGCCTCAACCCCCAAAGGCCTGTGCTATATCGCCTTTGTTGACGACGAAACGCACGTGCTGAACATACTGAAAAGCATATTCCCCAAAGCCCGGTACACAAATACCACCGACCGGATACAGCAAGACGTCCTCAGCCTGTTCACAAAAGACCGGCCCGCACCTGAAGAAATAAAGCTGCACGTCAAAGGCACCACATTCCAACTAAGCGTATGGGAAGCCCTATTGAAAATACCCATGGGAAGCCTGACAACCTACGGAAACATCGCCCAGTACATCGGAAACCCGAAAGCCAGCCGGCCCGTCGGCACTGCCATCGGGCAAAACCCTGTATCCTTGCTCGTTCCATGCCACCGCGTAATACAATCCACAGGCATCCTTGGCGGATACATGTGGGGACCGTCGCGCAAAAAAGTAATGATCGGCTGGGAGATCGCACATCAGTCTTTATAAAAAACTGCCCGCACATTGACAATGGACAATGTGCAGGCTTTCCGCTGCTGTCCTTAAATAACTGACAACGGAAGCAAAAGAAAGGTTTGTTGCATATACAAAACTTTACTAACTCAAAAAACAGTACTATGGAAACTAAAAAGAACACTCACCGGAAAGACTGCTTCCTTTTGCCGGCCAGTCTTATCCAAAGGCATTCTGTCATTTTCTTGTTTTTGCTTGCCGGTGTACTTTGCTTCGGTCAAAACAGAGAACGCACCTATACAAAGGAGTATGACCTGCATTTCCACATGACAGACTCCACCGCCTTATTCCCGTGGCGCGTAAATGCGGCGTATAGCCTGTTCCTGTTGCCATTCTCCGTGCAGGAGAAAAAAGGAGATCGTTTTTTGTTTACGTTGCTGTACCCTAAAGGACACCTGTTTGTAGACAGGTTAAGAGCCGAATTGGACCAACGGATACTACTGCCCCTGCATCAAGAAGAAACCGGAGAAATAACTTTTGAGTGCAAAACGGAATGTATAGACCACTTCCTCCTTCTCTTGAGCGGAATAAGTGCCGGGGAGGAAGTGCTTTTCTTCGATACGATCCGATGCAGTCCCGATAATGCCCTGTCCTCCGCACATGCAAGCATACCCTTAGACGGGGTTGAGCTGCTGGACATCCGGATATATGCGGAAGGACAGAAAGACACAAGTGCGCAAATTTCATTTTCCAAGCTGGATCTCACAATAGGCAGACTTCCCATAGACAGCTTTGCAGTACGTGAATTGCCTCCGCTTTCACTGCCGGCAAAAAAACCAAAGACGGTTCCTGTCGAGAAAAGCATAGGGATGGATTTCGGTCAGATTGTCGGGATAGGCGAATCCGTACATGAGAATAGCGCCATCAGAGACTTTGCCTATCAATTTATCTTGAAACAGGCGGAACTTCATAACCGCAAGTTAGTCTTGTTTGAAAGCAGTGCGGATAGATTTCTTGCTTATGACAAATATATACAAGACCCAAGTTTCTTATTAGATACCACAGACCTTTACCTGAAAGAAACCCATCACTTTGCGCATCTGTTGGACCAATTGCGGGCGTACAATGCAGGCAAGAAAGGAAAAGACCGGATCCGGATTTTCGGAATAGACCTGAACCTGAACGAGACTTATAGGGACACAGCAACCAGGCTTTCCAATTACCTCACCCATTTAAACCTGACATTGCAATCCTCCGAAATAGATCGGATCGCAGTTTTGCTGAGAGGAGAAGACCGGGAAAAACCGATTCTCTACCTGTCGGAAAAGAAAGACAGATTGCAAGAACTGTTGACCGCCGGGACTTACAGATACATTGTACATCTTCTCAATCTGTCAAACCGGATCGGAGATGAGCTTACTTCCAGAAATATCAAGCGGGACTCCACCATGTTCGAAAACACACGCTTTCTCATAGATAACTTTGGCAAGAATACCAAAACAACTGTTTATGGCCATGCCGTCCACTTAAACATATTATCAACTTATCCCGCAGTACCCTGCCGTCCTCTGGGCAATTACTTGAAAGACTTGTACAAAGAAGATTACACGTCCTTGCTTGTATTGACGGATAAGGGTGGGGCGGTTGCCGGTGATGCCCATTACAACAGGACGAAGAAGTCGTTACTCCTTCCACCCGAGGGGAGTATGGAGCATTTCTTAAGCTCTCAAGGATGCGGAAGCATATACATTCCCATGACCAAGGATTTCGACAGGTTAGTCTTGTCTCGCTTCAAGGGATTCCAACATATAATGCAGGAGTTTTATCCGTCCAACTTGTACAAAAGACACAACGGGATATTCTATATAGAAGGAAAGCATGAAGAGAAAGATTATTGATTCTCTATTACTCAACGCCTACACCATAGAGTCCGCCGGACTTATGCATGGCAAGGCAGGAATTGCGTTGACCTTGTTTGAAGTGGGCAGATATTGCAAGGACGAAACGATAGAGAACCATGCTTTCAATCTGTTGTGTGAAGTATTGGCATACAATGGTTCCGGAAATGACTTCGCCACCGGCAGGGCAGGAATAGCTTACGTAGTTCATTACCTGATAAAAAACAGATTTCTGGATGCGGATTATATGGAATTATATGGCGACAGTCATACGGAAATTGTCAACGGAATCATGTCTTGTGAGTATAAGGAGCAGGAATCTGCCAGATATACAGGCGATTTGTTGTTTATAAGCACGCTGGCCGACTATCTGCATAAAGAAGAGTATGACAAATGCTTGAACACGGTAACGGACAACATATGCCGTACATTAGAAAATTTTTGCAGCCATACAAGTTTGAATATCGCCCCCTATTTTCATGAATACGCGGCATCGTTATTGGCCGTCTGTAATTTTGCTCCGGTCAAGGCTGTTTATGCTGACAAGTTTGTAGGATTAATAAAAGAAATCCAGGACAAACTTGATGAAAAGGATGCCATTTGCGAATATCCGTCATATCCCGTCCAAGTACATATTTATGGGATGTTGCGTGATAAAAAGGATATTCAGGAAGACAATGATAAAATATTGGGAATGTGCATGCGAAACATTGTCATTCCTGCATTTGACTTCCGGAAAAAGACAAATCTCATATTCAGCCTGTATAAATTATATGCCTTGAACCATGCCCTGGATTACAGGGAAATGGCAAATTCCCTGTTCGATACTTTGACAGATGAAGACAGTATCGCATTTGAAGAAAAGATCTACAACAACATATTCCGGATGCCGGCATTCAGTATCGGTATTCGCGAAGGAATAAGCCGCCTTGCCTTGCTTTTCATCTACAGGGACCAGCTTGGACAAGAAAACTTTCCGGAACATATATCCTGGCTGTTTCATTGATCCTATTATGGAAAAGCATATAAACATAGTACAACTTCACATCCTGTATCACAATTATCATACGGGAGTAGACCGGTATCTGGACATGTATAAGACGGGGATACGGTCCAGCCGTGAATGTGATCATATAAAAATACACCGCGTGTATTTGGCATCTAATATAAAGACGGTTTTCTCCAGAATGGAGATCAATGACAAAGGAGAATTGTTTGCCGTCGTGCCATTGCCGCAAAATCAGAAACTGCTGTTTACGGACAATGCATTTTGGAAAGACAAGTACACAGAAATAATCTTGGAACTGCTGGCTTCATATTTCGAGAACATATCCAGCCCTGTTTTTCAATGCCACAACTTGTTTTTGTCCAATCTGGCAATGGGATTGAAAAACAGATTTGGTGGGAAAGCGGTACTGCATCTGCATTGCCTACCTTGGAAGTATAAACTGAATGAAGACAAAATACAGTTTAATGAGCTATACAGACTATATGAAGAGAGAGATTTTGAAGCATTTAAAGAAAAGGAGAAATCAACTCTCCCATATAGTCAGTTCGACAACATCATTTGCTTGTCGGAAGCTGCCAAAGACTATCTCGTGAATATACATCAGGTGGATGGCGGAAAGATAAACATTATTCATAACGGATTGGAATTTGTTCCTTTATACCCTTTACAAAGGGAAGACAAAGAAGAAGCTGAAATACTTTATGTCGGGAAAATCAGTAAAGACAAAGGGACTTTTGAACTACTGGATGTGTTGAAGAAGGTGAATGAAAAAGGATATGATTTTAAATTGATCATAGCCGGAAGCTGCTCTAAGAAACTAATGAACCAAATAAAGAATGATTACGCCGGCTTGAACATTGATTACAAAGGCCAGATATCTTACGAAGAATTGAAGGCATTATATGCTACATGCTCATTTGGCGTGATACCTTCTCTGCACGAGCAGTGTAGTTACGTGGCCATTGAGATGGCAATGTATGGATTGCCGATGATTGTCTCAAAAGTAGATGCGTTGGCTGAGATGTTCGAACAAGGCGGAACGGTCTTATTTGTCCCATTAGTCTTTGATCCTGATTTCGGGATTGAAATGGACAAGGCTATTTTCGCCAACCATGTCATCAGGCTGATAGAAGACAAGGAATTGAGAAAACACTTGGGAGAGAATGTAAGGAAATGCTATGAAAACTGTTTCACTCTGGATTTGATGATAAGGAATACGTTGAACTTTTACAATCAAATAATCTAAAATTATGCCTGAAATAACTGTACTGATGCCCGTAAGAAACGGGGGAAAATACATAAAAGATGCCATTGACAGTGTGTTGCAACAATCCTTTGAAGACTTTGAGTTTCTGATTATGGATGACGGTTCAACGGATAATACCGTAGATGTGATCCTGTCATATTCAGACAGCCGAATCCGTCTGGTGAAACGTCGACCGGACTTTGTCGGATCGCTTAACGAAGGGTTATCTCTGGCCAGAGGCATATTTATTGCCAGAATGGATGCAGACGACATTATGCATAGCGAACGTTTGAGAATACAGCACAAGAGAATGATACGCTATCCGGAAATAACATTATGCTCCACTTGGATAAAACCTTTCGCGGACAACGATTGTCCGCTCCCGGTCAACAAGCAGGGAGACGGTTTTGTAAAAAATCCCATGCTGCAGATGTTACAAGCTAATATTTTTGCGCATCCCTCCATCATGATGAGGAAATCGTTTTTGCAAAAACATAATCTGCGATACCAGGAATATCCGTTGGCGGAAGATTACAAACTGTGGACTGAAATAGCTAAAGCGGGCGGACATTTTTATATTGAACCTCAATTCTTGTTGAATTACAGAGTGTCATCAACGCAAATCACGGCTACTAAGAAAGAAGCGATGTTGGAACAAACGGTAATTGTCAAAAAAGAGATACTTGATTATTTATTGAGAAGCAGGGAGAACAATCAGATCTTGCTGAAATTGTACGAGGATATGACAACTCTTGAACAAGAGAAATTGGTCCATCCCAACGATACGTTCCAATTGTTTTGGCATATCCTCAATAAGATATAAGGTAACAGGCAGAGGCAATGGTAGTGCAAGCGACCCGTACACCTGCTACGAATATGTCCGCCGAATAAGTTCGGTTTCGACTCGTTTTTTTACCAACTGCTTTCTTCCAAAACGGCATCATTCATCCGATTTCAATGTTAATATTAAAGAATCTACATCCTTCTGTTTATCAAACAGTTACAAAGGCGTTGACTCGGTAGCTACAAAGGCATGGTCTTGGTAGCTACAAAGGCAACGCCTCGGTAGCTACCTTTATAAATCCTCTCTTTATCATTCTAAAATACACCGCATGGAGAACCTGGCCGCACGGTAGCTGTTGTCAAATATAAAAAACATCATTATATTTGCCCCAAAAGGTGCAACTATGGAAAAGCACTTATTTATTAACCTATAATTTAATGTTTATGAAGAATAAATTTGCCTTGTTAATTGGACTTATATCTGTCTGCCCACTCATACTGGCGCAAAAAACGATGCCGTTTACCTACAACTTTGGCTTCTCTATCAATAAGAATGAAAAGGTAATACCGGAATGGAGCGTATCTCAGGAACCTCTTGTCAATGTCTCCACTGATACTTCCCTCGTTTTCAGGGGGAAGCATCCTTTGAAAATAGAACAGGTGGATTATATGTCTCTTTATTCCCCTTTAAAATGTACACTGCAACAAACCATTCTTTTCCCCGGAACCGGTAATGACAGTCTGTCCGTGTCGTTCACCTGCAAAAGCAGTCATTTGGAAGCGCTGGACTTGATCCTTATGGGAACAGACGGAAAGGACAATATCATCTGCCAGGACACCGTGCCGGTCAGCGTTCTTGATGGGTGGCATACGTCCAAGAAGTCGATTGGCGTCAAAGACGTTGTCATGCTGCATCTGAGCATCCGCGTCAAAGGAGAGAATAGACAGCGTCATTATTATCTGGATAAAAAAGAACAATTCCTGTGGATAGACAGGCTTGAACTGACAATGGGCGGCAAAGACTTGTCCGCTTACCCGGTGGCCAACTATGCTGACAGCATACACCTTTCGCAAGAGGACATTGTGCCTTTGCCGTGGAATGACCCTGCTGCCGGTTCCGGCATCGCCTCATTGCGTAACAGGAAGATTGTTGCGTTGGGAGAGGCTATCCATGGCAGCCAATCCATAAACAAGTTAGCTATCGAGCTGATGAAATACAGGATTGAATACGAACGGTGCAAGCTGGTTTTGCTGGAACTCCCTTTGCAGAAAATGCTCTACGTCAACCGTTTTGCACAAGGGGATGAGGCCTTTGAACCGGATAACATAAAGGAACTTTTCGACTATGCCCTTTTTTCGGATGAAATGTTCGACTTCTTTGCCTGGGTCAAAAAATACAATGCGGAAAACGATGAAAAGGTCTGGGTGCTCGGCACGGATTTTGAATACGCTTCCCGTAACAGGAATCTTGACTTGTGCGAATATTTTTTGCCGCTCAACCGCACCGGCTCCTGCCTGGAAATGGACACACTATGTGATCTGTTGGCACGGGGAGGAAATTCAGTCCCCGATTACTCCGCAATGAAATACCTTTATGCAAACCGGTTCTTTGAAAGCCATACAGGCCCAACAGAATCCCGAATCATAGAGCATTGCCTCCACATAGGACAACAGGCAAATACGTTGTTGGATAATGCTTTCTTTGAGATGCGGGATTCGATCATGTTCGATAATTTAAGGTTCCTGTATACCCTTTTGTGTCGGGACAGGCAGGCTACGGTCACGGTTTACACCCATTTAGACCATGCAAAATACATTTCACCGGATGATCCCAAGCCTTCATTTGGAACACTGGCCAAAAAGGCTTTCGGAGAAGATTATTGCTGTATCGGTATTTTTGCAGGAAAGGGAGAAGTCCTTAACAACAAAGGCCATTCTCTGGCAGTATCCAGCTTGTCGGAACCGGTCAAGAACAGTTTCGAGGATCTGTTGGGACGGATTCCGGGAGATTGTTTCTATCTGCCGGCGGAAAGCCTGCCCCGTTATCCTCTTTTCATGCGTCGCATGGGATATTATGATACAAACAATAACTATCTTTTTGCCATACCGCCCAGCCTGATGGAAAGTGCGATATTCATCCATAGAAGTGAAGCATTGACCAAACGTCCCTGCATCCTGGGAAAGGATCTCTATCCAAACGAAACATTTATCAACAGGTTTATGCGATTGACGAAGCTGCTGAAGATCACAGATAAAGGTCATGATAAGATGAAAGGCAAGTATTATTAAGTGGAAACGATTCCGGTTACACAATTCTTAAGAATTTCATTAAAAAAACAAATATTACATTTTATGTTGAAATCAAATAGAATCATTCAAAGCCTTTGGGTAAAAGGAACGCTGAAAAGCCTCCAACGGCTGTGTATAAAGTCCTTTCTCGACAATGGACACGAATTTCATTTATACACTTATAATCCTGATATTAACGCGCCGACAGGTACGGTTATCAAGGATGCAAAAGAGATTATTGCAAATGAAAAAGTTTTCTTAGACAGCAGGGGAACGCTGGCCTGTTTTTCCGACTGGTTCAGATATGAGTTGCTGTACGAAAAGGGAGGTTGGTGGGTGGATGCCGATCAGTTATGTCTGAAAGCGTTCGATTTCGACAGTGATTATGTTTTTTCCAGTGAACATGCTGGAGGCACATTCAGAAAAGTCAACACCAATGCCATAAAAGTGCCGCCACATTCGGACATCATAAGCTATTGCCTGCGGTTTGTCAGAAACTCCGGTTCATTGGATGGTTCCACATGGGGAATAATGGGGCCGGACTTGTTCAACTCTTATTTTGAAAAGTATCGTGAACACAATGTTTACGTTCATGCTCCGCATGTGTTTTGCCCTGTGCCATACTATTATTATTATTTGTTATTCAATGACATACTGATTGATTTTACAGAAAAAACGTATGGCGTTCATTTCTGGAACGAGATGTTGAGGATTAACAAAATAGATGTGGATATACGATTCCCGGAAAATTCGTTTTATGAGCGATCTTTATCACGATTACAATGAAATCGTAAAAGAAAAATTTGGTTGTACATACTAAAACTCTTTTTTACCAACGAAAGATATTGCTTATAGGAAAGCAAGTCTCGAATTTATTTACTAACTAAAAAATAAAAGACCATGAAAACATTAAGAAAGACTGACATTGAGTCAATGAGAAAAGAACTTCGGATTGTAGAATATCCGGAAAAGGTTTTGGGAGGCAGTCGAGTTGCCATATCGGTTAACCGATGTTTTTACGGGGATAGCTCTACGATGAGTTATTTTCTGGTAACAGCCTACGATGATAACGGAAATGCAATCGCCTCCCTTTCGGGTATGTGCTTGGAACCTAGAGTGGATTACGACCAGTGCGATGTGTCCGGTTCAAACACGGCAATCCGTTACGGAACTTATAATGTGGTTCCAAGCACATGGCATGAGAAAAGTGGGTATTTTGAAATAACAGGAGTGGATGGAAGAAGTGACATAAAAATTCATACTGGAACAACTGGAGCAAACACGACAGGATGTCTTTTGATAGGAACTTCAGGAACATATAACAGCGGGACAGGAGAATCTGCTATTAGCGGTGATAGTGGTATGATGGAACTTTTTAGGAATTTCCTTAATCAATATGGTGATGGAAATGCAACAATCTATTTCTCAATCTAAAACAGTATAACTATGAAAAAAAGAATATCATTCTCCTTGATTGCCTTATTTGCGACAATTCTTATGCAAGCCCAATGTTATCCCGTGGATGTAGCTAAATTAGAAGCTGCATATCAGGCGTTGACTAAAAATCCAAACGCGTTGAAAAGACAACAGGATTTCTTTAATGCTTTTCCAAGTACATGGATGGAATACATACTGACGTATCGATATCCTTATCCTCGCAGGAAAAACGACGAGACAATGTATTACGATGCATTAAAACATGTGGAAGCCTTAAAGAATCTGACACTGATACCGGATTCCATTTATTGTGAGAAATTAGTGGATTTGGCTGTAGGTGGAAAGTGGGATGCCGAAGCTGCGAGCCACCTGAAGATATTGCTCTTCCGGACCATGGAAAACAGGAGGGATGCCATGTTCAAAA
>JAITSN010000017.1 GCA_031287715.1 Mediterranea sp. (in: CFB group bacteria) | reverse complement strand
TTAAAAGCGGAAATCCAGCCGAAAGCCCAGCCGGAATCCAGCCTATTAATAACTACTACTAATCAAGAAGATGAAAAAGAAAAGAAGAAAGAAGGAAAAAACAAAAGAGCTTTTGAGCGATTTGTAGGCAAAGCCATGGAAGACGGCTATTGGATCAAGCTGTTCCATATGCAGACCGGCCTTCCTGTTGGACAAAGAACGGACGTCCGCTTTAGCCCTGTTTTATAACATCGCTGTGGGAATCTTTATCAAAAAAGACTTCAAAAATGTGTTAAGCTCCTTTGATGAGCTAATGAATAAAACCTGCAAAATCATAAAACAAAAAAGGCTTATTGCTTGAATAAGAAAAAGTTATAGCTTAACTAAACGACATTGATTTGCCCAATGTCTTTTTCCAATTTAAGACCATGAGCGAAACGAAGTGCAGCGGATGGCCCGACCCCCGCAAGGGGGGAACGCCCGAACAATTGACAATGGACAATTGATCTGTGCCGGCCTTAGTCGATAAACCGTTTGGTTATTTCGTCGTAGTGGTCGATCCGTCGGTCTCTGAGGAAGGGCCACCAGCGGCGTACTTGTTCGGAGCGTTCGAGGTCTATTTCTACGATGAGGTTTTCCGGTTTTTTGTTTCCGGCTTGTGCGAGGAGTTCCCCTTGCGGGCCGGCAACGAAGCTGTTTCCCCAGAATTGTATGCCGCCGGTTTGGCCGGACGGGTCCGGTTCGTGGCCGACACGGTTGGTTGAGATGACGGGAAGGCCGTTGGCAACGGCGTGCGCACGTTGGGCGATGATCCAGGCGTTGAGCTGGCGGGCTTTCTCGTCGTCGGTGTCGGTATTTTCCCATCCGATGGCTGTGGGGTAGACGAGGATTTGCGCTCCTTTGAGCGTCATCAGTCGTGCTGCTTCGGGGTACCACTGGTCCCAGCAAACCAGTACGCCGAGTTTTCCGAGCGAGGTTGGGATGGGTTCAAAGCCGGTGTCGCCGGGTGTGAAGTAGAATTTTTCGTAGTAGGCCGGGTCGTCGGGGATGTGCATTTTGCGGTATTTGCCGGCTATGCTGCCGTCGGCATCAAACACTACGGCGGTGTTGTGGTAGAGTCCCGGGGCGCGTTTTTCGAAGAGTGAGGCAACCAGGACGGCGTTGTGTTTGGCTGCGAGTTCCGAGTAGAAGCGGGTTGAGGGGCCGGGGATTGTTTCTGCCAGGTCGAAGAGGGCGGTGTTTTCCGTTTGACAGAAGTAGCGGGTGTTGTGGAGTTCTTGAAGGGCAATGAGCTGCACTCCTTTCCGGGCGCATGTTTCTATGTTGTTTGCCAATGCTTCTAAGTTGGCGCGGATGTCTTGGTGACCGACTTGTTGGATGAGGCCGACGGTTATCTTTTTCATTCTTCTTTTATTTAATGACGTGTGTGGGGTATTGCATGGTTACGCAGTGGAGCGAGCCGTGTTGTTTGATCAACGGGCGGCAGTCAATCCCGACAACCTCATGGTTGGGGAAGGCCCGGCGAAGGACCGATCCGGCTTCCCTGTCATTGGCCGATTGGCCGTATGTGGGATACAGTATTGCTCCGTTGATGATTAGGAAATTGGCATAGGTGGCGGGCAGGCGTTGGTCGTCTTCGCAGATTTCGGCGGGCAGGGGCAGGGGTAGCAGCCGGTAGGGTTTCCCCGAGGGGGTTAGGAAGGATTGCAGTTGTTCTTCCATTTTCGCCAGTGGCCCGTGGTGTTCGTCGTCTGCATCGTTGCATTTGACGTAGGCGATGGTGTCCGTGGAGCAGAAGCGCGCCAGGGTGTCAATGTGGCTATCCGTATCGTCTCCCGCGAGGTAGCCGTGGTCGAGCCAGAGTATCTGTTGCAGGTGGAGGGTTGATTTCAGGTATGCTTCGATCGCGGCCTTGTTCATGGCTGCGTTGCGGTTGGGCGAGAGCAGGCAGGCCGATGTTGTGAGGAGCGTGCCCATGCCGTCGCTTTCGATGGAGCCGCCTTCGAGCACGAAGTCCAGCCGGTTTTCGTACCGTCCGTTTAGCGCTCGCGCTTCTACGGCCTGGCGGGTGATCAGGTTGTCTTTGCCGGCGGCGAATTTCAATCCCCAGCCGTTGAAGGTGAAGTCGAGCAGGGTGGCGGTGTCGCCGTCTATGCGGGTGATGGCTCCGTGGTCGCGCGCCCAGGTGTCGTTTGTTTCACATACCAGGAAGCGCACGTTTCCCATGTTTATACGCGAGTGTATGGCGGCTTTTATGGCCTGCGGGTCGGGGGTCACGATCAGCAGGAGTTCCCGCCTCGCGATCTCGCGGGCTATCCGTACGAAACATTCTTCGGCTTCCGGTAGCATGTATGCCCAGTCCGTTCGGGCGTGCGGCCATGTTAATTGGACGCCGCTTTGCGGGTGCCATTCGGCCGGCAGGAAGGGCGGGCGTGTCTCTGCATTCATTCGCATTACTTGTTTTCTTCTTTGGGTTGGCGGTCGAAGAACGGGTTTTTTGACGATGCGCTGACGGGGATTGCCATAACCATTGTGCATCCGTCGAGCCAGTCCAGCCGTTGGGCGGCCAGTCCGGCAGAGAACATGACGCGGGTGTCTACCCGCAGGTCGGCTGCTGTGGCACACGCCGAGCCTATGGCGATTCCCAGGTCGATGGCGTTGAGGGCGCAGGGTGTTTCCGGCGCGCGGGATGCGCAGGTCGGGCATCCGCAATGGCCACAGTTCAGCCCTTGTTCTTTCTTGCGGGTGCCCAGCAAGACGAGGCACTCGGCCTTTAGGATACTGTCTGCATCCCGGAGGAAGAACTTCATGCCGTGTTCTTCTACCATTGCGATCATCTTATCCGACAGGTGTTTGATCTCTTCTCCGGTGATGACGGCCGCTTCGATAAGATCAACCCCCTTTCCTTTGGGGGCTGTACGGGCGGCCGTCATCATCTGTTTGGCAATGCCGACGAGATGTTCGTGGCGGCAGTGGCGTTCGTTTACAATCATAAACCCTTGTGTTGGTAACGGAGACAAATATAGCAAAAATTTAATAGAGGTGCCCGTCTCCGTTCATTTCCCGGGCGTCTATCTTTTTGCGGTCGATGCTCCTCCAGGCATAGCAGATATAGACGATTACAAACGGCACCAGGATAGAGACGTAGGCCATCGTCCGTAATGTAAACTCGCTGGAGCAGCTGTTGGCAATGGTCAGCGAGCTTTGGGTGTCCGCAATGGAAGGGTAGTAGGCCGTATGGTTGTATCCGGCGCAAAGCAACAGCGCCAGAACGGTGAAGACGGTTCCGAAGCCGGCATACCAGATGCCTTTGGTGAAGCCCGCCTTAAAGATGCTTCGGCCTGTACCGAACAAAACCAGCGCCACTCCGAGGAGGAATAGCCCCAGCACCGCCGGCATTTCGATAAAGTTGGCAAGGTATTTATACTTTTCCATGAACACTTCCGCCGTAACGGGATCGACGGCAAACCCATCGGCCAGCAGCGTACGGATAACGAATGCAAGGAAAAACACCAGAAACAAAAGGGTGTTTACGGAGAGTGCTTTCCGCGACCGGCTGTTCAGTCCTTTGTCGTCGATGTTATTCAGGAAATACAAAAGCCCGAGAATCCTGGCCAGAAAGAATACAGCCAGGCCGAGAACCACATTCCAGACATCGGCCAAAGCGTCCAGCCCGTGCCATTGGTTGTCCCAGCTGCTGATCACAGGCATGAGCCGGTCTGTTATGTTTTCCTTGTCTACCAGAAAGTTTGAACCGGTAAAGAAGGTGGCCACCGCTCCGCCCAAAAGAACCGGGCCGACCACTCCATTGACAACCAGGAACCTCAGGCAGGTTTTCTTTCCCAGCACGTTGCCGGCTTTGCTTTGAAATTCGTAGCCCACGGCTTGCAAGACAAAACTGAAGAGGATGATCATCCACAGCCAGTATGCACCGCCGAAACTCGTACTGTAGAAAAGGGGAAACGAAGCGAAGAAAGCCCCGCCGAAGGTGACCAGCGTAGTAAATGTAAACTCCCATTTGCGGCCGGTGGAATTTACCATCATTTTTTGTTGCTCGCCGGTCTCGGGCAGCGAGAACAACAAGGAGTTACCCCCTTGTACAAAGAGCAGGAAGACCAGGATCGCACCCAACAGGGATACGACCAGCCACCAATAGTGTTGTAAGAGTTCGTATGACATGTTTTTGAATATTAAATGATGAATGTTTGATGATTACTGAGGTCCTTTCCGTATTTCGCGGAGCATGATGCCGATCTCTGCCACCAGCATCACGGTAAACAATCCCAGGAAGATAAAGAAAGTAGTCTGCACGGAACCCGTCTGGAGACGGGACACCGCAGCCCCCACCGGAAGCATGTCCTGTATGGCCCAGGGCTGGCGGCCGCACTCTGCCACGATCCACCCCGCCTGTCCGGCTACATAGGCCAGAGGGATGGTCAGCAAGGCAATCCAATGCACCCATTTCATGCTTGCCAGCTCTTTTTTACAGACAAAGAACAGGAGGACGGCAAAGAACAGGATGAAATACGCGCCCAGCATCACCATGATACGGAAGGCGTAGAAGTTGAGGGGGACGTTGGGAACCAAATCGTGCGGATCTTTGATGTATCCGTATCCAAAGTAGGCAACGTTCTCCATGAGCGCGCCGTATGCCGTTGCCGCTTCGGCGTCATTGCCCGCTTTCTTTGCCGAACGGTAGGCCGACAAGGCGGCAATAGCCGTCTTCCCCCTGTGTATTTTCTCTTCGGCCGATAGCGCCGGTGTGCCGTCCGGCAACGCATATCCCCCCTCTATGATGTCTTTGATGCCGGGGACAAATGCGTTGAGGTCGCGCTTTGCCAGAAACGACAACAACTTAGGCACTTCAACGCGGAAAAGGAACGGATCCGCTCCATCGTCGTACGCTTCCTTCTGTGGGTTCAACACGCCCGCAGCAACCAGCCCAGCGCCTTCGGTGCCTTCGTACAAACCTTCTACCGCAGCCAGCTTCATCGGCTGAACCTTAGCGATGTCGTGCCCGGAACTGTCGCCCGTCCACGCCGAACAGACAGCGGCCACCAGACCGAAAACGGCGGCAATCTTGATGCTGGCCAGCGCAAACCTCTTTTCCCGACCCTTGAGCAGGAACCAGCAGCCCACCCCGACCACGAAAGCGGCGCCAAGCACCCAGCCGGAAAGAATCGAGTGGAAGAATTTGTTGACGGCCACGGGAGATGTCGCGATAGCCCAGAAATCCACCATCTCGTTGCGCACCGTATCCGGATTAAACGCCATGCCGACAGGATACTGCATCCAGGCATTGGCAACTAAGATCCACCATGCCGAGATGGTCGCCCCCAAGCCGGTTAGCCACGTCGAAGCTAAGTGAAAGCCCTTGCCGACCTTGTTCCATCCGAAGAACATAACGGCAACGAAGGTGGCCTCCATAAAGAATGCCAAGATACCTTCGATGGCCAAAGGAGCGCCAAAGATGTCGCCCACGAACCAGGAATAATTGCTCCAGTTGGTTCCGAATTCAAATTCGAGAATGATTCCGGTGGCAACACCAACAGCAAAATTAATCCCGAAGAGCTTCATCCAGAACATGGCTGTTTTCTTCCAAAACTCATCCCCCGTTTTATAATACAGGGTTTCCATTATGCCCATAATCATGGCCAGCCCCAACGTGAGGGGAACAAAAACCCAGTGATACATGGCCGTCAGGGCAAACTGCGCCCTCGACCAGTCAATTAGCGAAGTGTCAATACTTTCTATCATAATTATTATCATTAAATGGTTAACGGTTGTTGTTTACAAGAATATCCGGGCGCTCCAGCAATTCTGTGGCCACAAATTCCTCTTTCGTACTTCCTTCGGAGCGGGAGCTTAGGAAATCCGGAAAGAAAAAAACCTTCAGTACGGCAAACATGATAAAGAGTTTCAGGAAGATAATAAGCCAGAGCGTGCGCCCCAGCGTCATACTGCGGAATCCTTCTGCGTAAAAATTCCAAATGCGTAATATGGTGTTTCCCATCCTTTGTGTAGTTTAGGTTTATACAAATATATTCATTCTATTAGGATTAAGCAAATGATAATACGATATATTTTTTCGAAATGCCATTCTAAGGCTTCTGTGAGGCTTCGCATTTTTTTTGATGACATACGAGCGCTCGGATGTGGCGGTTAAACCTGGTTGCTTATGATGACGAAGAAAACAAAGCTGCCGGTTTGGTTACGGCATTCGCAGAAACTTTATTGAGGCCGGAGCTTGGACATTTGCAATTGATGTTATCTTTGCACAAACGTATTCCGAATGACAGAAGATACTTACCTGACCCTATCCGAACAGGCTGAAGCGGTATATACGGAGAAGCGGAGCAAGTTTATCGCCGTGGCGCTGCCTGTATGCACAACCGACGAAATCAAAGCGCACCTTGATTTTTACCAAAAGAAGTATTATGATGCCAGGCACGTATGCTATGCGTACATGTTGGGAGCCGAACGCAAGGATTTCCGGGCGAACGACAACGGGGAGCCGTCGGGAACCGCCGGTAAGCCTATTTTGGGACAGATAAACTCAAACATGCTGACGGATGTCCTGATTGTAGTTGTCCGTTATTTCGGCGGCATCAAATTGGGCACCAGCGGACTGATCGCTGCCTATAGGGCCGCCGCCGCCGAAGCTATCGGCCAGGCAAAGGTCATCGAAAAAACAGTCGACGAAGATATTGCGTTCATGTTTGAATATCCTATCATGAACGACGTCATGCGGATTGTGAAGGAAGAGGAACCCGAAATACTGAGCCAGTCATACGATACGGATTGCAGCATGGTGCTGCGGATCCGTAAATCTTTGATGCCCAAGCTGCGATCCCGTCTGGAAAAGGTCGAAACGCTTCGGTTTACGGAAGATATTTAGCTGCATTCTTTTTTTTTAAGGAAATACCGCATATATTTGCACCGCTTTTGGGGAGAATAACCTCCTTATGACTTCGGGGTGTAGCGCAGTCCGGTTAGCGCACCTGCTTTGGGAGCAGGGGGTCCCAGGTTCGAATCCTGGTACCCCGACGGTTTAAAGTAATAAAGAAGGCATCCAGACGGATGTCTTTCTTGGTTTTTACCTGTATTGTATCTTTTAAATGTAGTTGAAATGGCAAAAGAATTAAAAGACCTCACCAAACGCAGCGAAAACTATTCGCAGTGGTATAACGACTTGGTGATTAAAGCCGATCTTGCAGAGCAGTCGGCTGTACGCGGCTGTATGGTTATCAAGCCTTACGGGTATGCTATTTGGGAGAAGATGCAGCGCCAACTGGATGATATGTTTAAGGAGACCGGCCACGTAAATGCTTATTTCCCGTTGTTGATCCCCAAGTCATTTCTAAGCCGTGAAGCCGAACATGTGGAAGGCTTTGCTAAAGAATGTGCCGTAGTGACCCATCACCGTTTGAAAAACGACCCGGACGGGAAAGGGGTGGTGGTAGACCCGGAAGCCCGATTGGAGGAGGAACTTATTATCCGCCCGACATCGGAAACGATCATTTGGAATACATACAGGAACTGGATCAATTCATACCGTGATTTGCCGATCTTGGTAAACCAGTGGGCAAACGTTATGCGTTGGGAAATGCGCACGCGTTTATTCCTGCGGACAGCGGAGGTCCTGTGGCAGGAAGGCCACACAGCGCATGCAACAAAAGAAGAGGCGGAAGAAGAAGCCATCAGGATGTTGAACGTATATGCCGAGTTTGCGGAAAAACACATGGCTGTGCCTGTTGTTAAAGGTATAAAGAGTGCAAACGAACGCTTTGCCGGTGCGCTTGAAACCTACACGATAGAAGCCATGATGCAAGACGGCAAAGCGCTGCAAAGCGGCACGTCGCATTTCCTGGGACAGAATTTCGCCAAGGCGTTCGATGTGCAGTTTGTAAACAAAGAAAATAAGTTGGAGTATGTATGGGCTACCTCATGGGGGGTATCCACACGTTTAATGGGTGCGCTTATCATGACCCATTCGGACGACAACGGGCTGGTTCTTCCGCCGTCACTGGCGCCGATACAGGTTGTTATTGTGCCTATTTACAAGAACGACGGGCAGTTGGCGCAAATCAACGAAAAGGTGGCTGGCATAGCCGGCCGGCTGAAAGCGTTGGGCATCTCGGTCAACTATGACAATACGGACAACAAACGTCCCGGATTCAAATTTGCAGATTATGAACTGAAAGGAGTTCCCGTCCGCCTTGTCATGGGAGGACGTGATCTGGAAAATAACACAATGGAAGTTATGCGTCGCGATACCTTAGAAAAAGAAACCGTTTCTTGCGACGTGATTGAAGCGTACGTACAGAACCTGCTGAAAGAAATACAGCAAAATATCTATCGGAAAGCGCTTGATCTTCGCAACTCAAAAACGATAGCCGTTGATTCTTATGATGAATTCAAAGAAAAAATCGAAGATGGCGGGTTTATCCTGGCGCATTGGGACGGAACGGTTGAAACGGAAGAGAAAATCAAAGAAGAAACAAAGGCCACAATCCGCTGTATTCCATTGGAAGGAGATAAAACCCCCGGCGCGTGTATGGTTACAGGAAAACCGTCGGCTCAGCGGGTGGTTTTTGCAAGAGCATACTAAGGCTGTTTATACTCAATTGGGATAGAATTATTAGGAACTCCGGAAGATAAGGTATCTGTCCGGAGTTTATTTTTCTCCATGACCGTACTATCCATTGGTTCGGAAGAAGGTTTTGTTGCCTGAGCCTTACCGCTTCGCCTCCAAAAGAGCAGGTTCTTCCAAATATCAAAGTCTTTGTGGTAGATTATACCGATGCCTTGTGTTGTCAGATTACTGCGGGTATAATACTGGTCGTTGGTTTTGTTATACGCTTTCAAACGTATGTCGCCTGCCCGGGTCAGCAGCCATTCCGCTTCAAAGTCGCCAACAAAGTTGGTATTGGCCAAGGGGTTTTCCCTGTAGCCGAAATTGCCATTGATCAACAAACGGTTATTCAGCAACTGCCCTGAAAGCATGGTCTCGAATTCCATCTCCGACCAGCCTTTTTCGCCGGTACTCACATTCGTACCAATCATCCAGTTATTATCGTCTATGAACTGAGACAATATACGGTTTAATTGACCGGACAGGGTAGACGAGAGCAAGGAACTCATCGTATTGTTGGTGTTCTGGGTGGTCGATGCAACGTCATTAGGCGTATAGAACTTGCCTATAGCCAACAAATAAAGTATCTGCATATTGATGTCTTCGTCTGTTCTGATGTAGTTGCGTACCAGATTCTCGGTTTCATTGGAAACGTTCGGCAAATCAATACCCAGTTTTACCATAGGCTTGAACAGGGATCCGCTAAGATTCATCAAACAGTTTACCTTCACGTTCCGGTTTATCGTCCGGTCCGAAAGGATGTCTTCCGGCACCAGATCCGACAATGAAGCGGAGTTTACCGAATACACAGCCTGTATATCCATTACCGCATCGTATGGGTCGCCGCTAAATTGAACGCTTCCGCCTTCCTTTAACTGGAAATTCTTCCGGATGACTTCTTGCAGGCTAAATTGATATACTCCTTGGGTAATATCATAGTTACCAAACATTTTCACATCACCTTTATTGTAGAACTCCGTACGTATGTTTCCGTATCCTCTTGCCGAGATGTTATCGTCGGATGCCGGATCCATGATGATCTTCATTACTGCATCAGGTGTTACATCTACCTGGATATTCAAACGGACATCAAGCTCCAGCTCATTCTCCTGGCGTTTCCGGGCCAATTCAAATGCTGATGCCATTTGCATTGAATCCTGTAGGTTTACGTTCGGCGTTTTATCTATAAATTTTATAAACTGATTATTCGCTGCCGAAGCCGAAGAAGATATAGTATACGCAAAGCTGGTGTTTCTATTCGTAGTTACTGCGGCGTCAACGCGTAATCCCTGGTCGCTACCGGAAAGAGTGGCATTGCCGGTAGCATACACCTTACCATAAAACGGCATATCGGCATCTTCCCTCGTATTCATAACCAGCATATTTGAAACACTCATCTCCAAGCGGTATGCCATATCCTTAAAATGCTTATGCTGTATGCGACCCGTTACTCTTCCGAGGCGCCCTTCGAGGTCGGATATCAAAGCATTCTGTACTGATATTCTTTCCGGTATGAAATGCACGCTGTCTCCTAATATAAAATAGGTATTAAGCGTATTCACTTTAAAGCTGGCATCCATCCTGGCGCTTCCTTCTAAATTCAAGGCGCTGAAAGGGCCGTAAAGGCGGATCCGGCCACTTGTACGCCCTTCAATATCAGACAGGATGCTTTTGATATAAAATTCCAGAAACTTTATATTGGCATTCTGGGAGACTATATTAAGATCGAGACCGCTTTTAGGCCGTAAAGGATAAATATAACCATTAACATTGACCGAAGCCATATCTTTTTCGCGGACGTCGGCATCAATGTAAATACCTTCCTCTTTGGGCTTCCACTCGCCATAAATATCCATATCGCCGAATACTCCATCATTAAAACTAAAGTCACGGACAAATAAACGGGCATTCATAACAGGAGCCTTCAATAATCCGCTGGCGTATGCAACACCCGATGCAGAACCCTTAAAGTCTACGGATTTCAGATTGACCACATCAAAGACATAACTGATATTGATTTCTTTCAAGTCAACTTTTACCGTATCCGCAGGTTGGCGGGAGGCATATCCGTTAATCCGTAAATACTGGTCTGTATGGCCGAAGAAGAAATTATCAATATGTATTTTCTCCGAATCGGCTACAATCTGTGAAGGGTGGATCTTCCAGACCGTATCATTCAGGATCACTTGGGTAGGTTTTATGCCGATCACCGTCTTTAATGAGTTTCTCCCGTCTTCCGACCGGAGAAAGTTTGTTTCGGTTGAAATATGTCCGCTGTAGGTGGTCGTTACACTGTTTCCCCAATTCAATTGGGCAGTTAAAACATCATTCCCTGCTTGAGCATCCAAGGAAATATTTATGGCGCCTTGGTTTCTGTAATTACTGAACCGTATACGTCCTTTTAAATGATCCGACGGGTTTTCTAAAAGCACCATGCCCGATTCTATAAAAGTATCGCCATAGCTGAAACGGGGGAAATACCCTTCAACACGCATACGGTTTGTTTGCTCATTCAGGTATCCTTTGCATGTAGAGTGGGTGTATATCGTTAGCGGAATATCAAAAGCCGTCGACAAAATCTCCGAATTATAAATATGTATATCAAAATTCAGGCTATTCATCGTTGTTGTGACCGTTTTTTCGGATACAAACAGGGAAGGAAGATACCTTTTTACCATATTTGTTATACTATGAGGAAGAGTACGGTAAGAATAGTTGCCCTCTATAACAGCGCTCAAGAATTCGGACCGGAGCGTCAATTTATTCTTTTCGTATTCGCGGGTGGCCAAAATTCTTATATTATCTACATGATAACTCCGTTCGGGCGTGTTGAACTTCAAACTGTCTACATCAATCGAACCAATTATATCATCAATGCTTTTTCCGGCAAAGTTGGCGCTAATCGCCAGTGAAAAGGCCAGATCTTTATGCTTGGAGGTCAGATTCAAATTGTGGGGGCGGACATTTTTAATGCTGGCAAGAAAATTAAAAGTCGGGATCTCTTCGCTTAGGTTAAAACTACCGTTCAGCAGAACAGAACCATTCGTATCATCCAACGCTATCTTACCGTTAAATCCACCTGACCTGTATTCGCCATCCAATGTGATATTCTTGTATGCGTAATTACTGTATTCCAATGATGAAACCAACCCTTTCATTACAACAACAGGATCGCCGTGATTCTTCCGGAAACTACTGGCCATATCAAGATTAAATGAAACTTTTCCCCATTTATCGAACTCCAGCCATTGCCCAAACTCAAATTCATCGGTTTTAAGCCGGCCCGAATATGAAAATAACTCTTTTGATTTATCTGAAGTTAGCTTAACATCGACGCTCAAATCGCCTAATTTTGTCCGGAAAGTACCGTAGGTTACAAGATCGGTGAAATAACCGGAGATTTCTCCACGGAAAGAAATATCTCCCAGGTTCTTCAGTACCTTGGGGGTCTCCTTATAATTATCACTTAAATTCCGGACTATAAAATCCACTCCTTCCTTATTTATCGATAGATGGGAAAGGTTTCCGAAAATAAATGCGTCGGATGGTTCGGACAAATCCCTGAAAGCAACATCCCCTCTGATCCGTAAATGATTGCCTGTGCTGACAATCAAGCGTGGAACATTTAACTGATTGATTACGCCGTTTGCATCCAGCTCCAAATCTATTTTCTCCTTAAAATGGGCTAAAGCAGGAACAAAAGGCGAAATATCCTGCAATGTCACACTGGACGGAAGCATC
Source organism: Mediterranea sp. (in: CFB group bacteria) (assembly GCA_031287715.1). Classification (GTDB taxonomy): domain Bacteria; phylum Bacteroidota; class Bacteroidia; order Bacteroidales; family Bacteroidaceae; genus Bacteroides. The sequence continues at coordinate 2,388 of JAITSN010000017.1, read as the reverse complement.
TTAAAAGAAAACCGCACATCGGTGATGAAGTTATTAAAAGATTCCAGGCTGTCATAGTGCATCCTGATTGTATCCATCCTTAATGACGTCCCGGGCAGATCTACTTCGAAATTCTCAATAGACATTTGCCGTTCATTTCCCAATAATTTCAAACTTAACTTTTTCAATTCCAACCCCGACTGCTCTTCTACGCTTAAACGTTTTATCTGAGCGTTAATAGAGTCGCTGCTCAATGCTTTCAGAGAGATGCTGCCCGTAATATTAGAGAGTTTGATGTGGTTGGGATTAAATCTGTCCGGTGTTTCATCTTCCGACAATACATCATAAGCCAGTTTGCCATACCGGATCAAGAGGGAATTTATACGTAAATCAAGGTTTGTTTCTTTCCGAACACGGTCTTTAGGGTTAAATACATCCATCAGGAACTTAAAGTTCGGATCAGCATCAGGCGACGGCCTGTTTAAAGCAATATTAAAACCAAAAAGCTGAATACTATTTATGGAAACCTGGCCTTTAAGCAGGAGAAAAACATTAAACTTGGCAGAAAGGCGGGATACCTTTAGCATTTCCTTTCCCGACCGGTCGTTCAATAACAGGTCATCAATAATTATCCGGTTGAGAAGCCCCATGTTGATTTTCCCGATGCTGACTTCTGTTTCTAACAGCTCCGAGAGTTCGCGGGCTGCGAACAATGTAATCCTCTGCTGAATATAAGGTATATTCAACAACATAACGACCCCAAAATATACTCCAAGTATAATTCCGAGTACGTAACACACTACTTTTTTAAACTTTTTAATAGGTTTGTTTGGTATTGTTTCACGGACAAAAATATAAAATATAATGTTATCGGCCGACTTTATCACTACTTTTGCTCCGTTAAATATAAAAAAATGAGTACAATTATCCTTGGAATCGAATCATCTTGCGATGATACTTCGGCGGCAATTATCAAAGACGACATTCTGCTATCAAACATAGTAGCAGGGCAAACCGTTCATGAATCATACGGCGGAGTTGTGCCCGAACTTGCATCAAGAGCCCACCAGCAAAACATCGTACCGGTTGTTCACGAAGCCCTGAAACAAGCCGACGTGAGTAAGAACGAAATTAGCGCCGTAGCTTTTACGCGTGGCCCGGGCTTAATGGGATCCTTGCTGGTTGGTGTGTCTTTTGCCAAAGGGTTTGCACGGGCGTTAAACATCCCCCTGATAGATGTTAACCATTTGAAAGCCCATGTATTGGCACATTTTATAAAAGAAAAAGACGAAAACGCGAAGCCACCGGAATTCCCTTTTCTTTGCCTGTTGGTTTCCGGAGGTAATTCCCAAATCATTTTGGTTAAGTCGTACGATGAAATGGAAGTTTTGGGGCAAACAATTGACGATGCTGCCGGAGAAGCCATTGACAAATGTTCAAAAGTGATGGGATTAGACTACCCCGGAGGGCCGGTCATCGACAAGCTGGCTCGTCAGGGAAACCCTAATGCCTACGCATTCAGTAAACCCCATGTTCTGGGGTTGGATTACAGCTTCAGTGGCCTGAAAACCTCATTCCTGTATTTTTTAAGAGACCGGATAAAAGAAGATCCTGATTTCATCGAGCATCACAAAGAAGATCTGGCAGCATCTTTGGAAGCAACCGTAGTAGAGATCCTGATGGACAAACTCCGTAAAGCAGCCAGGCAATACAAGATCGATCAAATTGCCGTTGCCGGCGGAGTATCGGCAAATACAGGGCTTCGGAACACATTTCGCGAACATGCGGAAAAGTACGGCTGGAAAATATTTATTCCCAAATTCGGATATACCACCGATAACGCAGCCATGGTAGCCATAACCGGCTATTTTAAATATTTAAATAAAGATTTTTGTTCAATTGATCTCCCTGCATATTCCAGGGTTACCCTATAACAAATGAAGACCGAAGAAACCATTGGACATATTCTTAAAGAGAAGAATTTAACCCTTTCCACCGCCGAAAGTTGTACCGGAGGGAATATCGCAGCGCGGATCACCTCCATTCCTGGAAGCTCCGGATATTATAAAGGCAGCATAATTGCTTATGACAACGAGGTCAAAACAGGTCTGCTCAAGGTTTCTCCGGATACGTTGGAACAATATGGAGCCGTTAGCCGTGAAACCGTGATCGAAATGGCAAAAAGTGCGATGAATACGCTAAAAACAACATGTGCCGTAGCGACATCCGGCATCGCAGGCCCTGGCGGCGGAACGCCGGCCAAGCCCGCAGGCACAATTTGGATAGCCGCGGCATATAAAAATGAACACATTACATTGAAGCTGGAAAAAGACAGGGGTAGAGCCGCAAATATAGAAAACACGGTTCATGAAGCGCTGAATCTACTTCTGAAACTCATAAGATAGAGAA
>JAITSN010000014.1 GCA_031287715.1 Mediterranea sp. (in: CFB group bacteria) | reverse complement strand
TTAAAAGCGGAAATCCAGCCGAAAGCCCAGCCGGAATCCAGCCTATTAATAACTACTACTAATCAAGAAGATGAAAAAGAAAAGAAGAAAGAAGGAAAAAACAAAAGAGCTTTTGAGCGGTTTGTAGACAAAGCCATGGAAGACGGCTATTGAATCAAGCTGCTCCATATGCAGACCGGCCTTCCTGTTGGACAAAGAACGGACGTCCGCTTTAGCCCTGTTTTATAACATCGCTGTGGGAATCTTTATCAAAAAAGACTTCAAAAACGCGTTAAGCTCCTTTGATGAGCTAATGAACAAGACCTGCAAAATCATAAAACAAAAAAGGCTTATTACTTGAACAAGAAAAAGTTATAGCTTAACTAAACGACATTGAATGGTAAATGGTAAATGGTAAATGAAGGGATGGTCCATTGTCAATTTGGATAAAAAACGTGTTTTTGTTTTCAAATTGGAATTTGTTATTACCTTTGCAACGTGAATCCGGCGAGGATTTCCCATCAAACATATAAAAATCGTATTTTCTCTAAAAGGTGTATTCCTAATTTTACAAATAAAACATTTATTCAGCGTAGATAACCTTTTTATCGGATTGGGCTATGCTATTGTCTGTGTGTAAACAGAAGCTAACAAATGAAGAAATTAATATTAAACTAACTATACACATGTATAACATTATTCAGTTAAACGACAAAAACTTGTCGGAGTTACAAGCTATCGCCCAAGAATTGGGTATCAAAAAAACAGATTTATACAAAAAAGAAGAACTCGTCTACAAGATCCTTGATGAACAAGCAATTGCCGGAGCAACCAGGAAAGCGGCTGCGGATAAAATTAAGGAAGAAGAAAAAGAAGAGAAGAAAAAACGGTCACGTGTGAGCGTAAAGAAAGAAGGCGATAAAGTATATACCGCTTCCAAGAACGGCGAAATTACAAAAACAGAAAACATGACGAAAACCCCTGTAACCAAGACGGTTAAGAAAGAACAAGAAGAAAATATCGAAGACAGACCGGCTGCAGAAACCACAAACGCCAAAGAAAAACAAACGCCAAAGAAAAAAACGACGCGCGGCCGGAAAACCGCCGAAGAAAAAATCGCCGCACCGGAAGAAAAACAAAAAGAAAAGAAAGAAGTAGAAACACCGGAAAAGAAAGCCGAAAAAGAATCAGTAGCTTTAACTGTCATTGATGACTTTATTCCGATTGAAGACCTTCCGGTTGAGAAGTTTGAACTCCCCATTGAACTGCTGGGCAAGTTTGAAGCCACCAAAGTAGAACCGGTAAAGCTGCAAGATAAACCGCAAGATAAGCCGCAGGCTAAAACCCAACGCCCGTACACGCCCAATCAGCAGCAACCCAACGACAACAACAACCGGAACAACCAACGCCCGCTACCCAAAAACATGCCTGTCCAGAACAACCACTATGAGACGGAAAACGCACCTGTTCAGGAACGTAAAACGGCAGAGCGTGAAAAAATATACGAATTTGATAACATCCTCTCCGGAATAGGTGTACTGGAAATCATGCAAGACGGCTACGGCTTCCTCCGCTCATCCGATTACAACTATCTGGCTTCACCCGACGACATCTACGTCTCCCAATCACAAAGCAAACTGTTTGGATTGAAGACCGGCGACGTAGTAGAAGGAATCATCCGCCCGCCAAAAGAAGGAGAAAAATACTTCCCGTTAGTCAAAGTATCAAAGATCAACGGACGCGATCCCGTATTTGTCCGCGACCGCGTTCCCTTCGACCACCTCACACCGCTCTTCCCCGACCAGAAGTTCAATCTGTGCAAAGGCTACAGCGATTCGCTGTCGGCACGTGTAGTGGACTTGTTCGCCCCCATCGGCAAAGGACAGCGCGGCTTGATCGTGGCGCAACCAAAGACCGGCAAAACACTGCTGATGAAAGATATAGCAAACGCCATCGCCGTAAACCATCCCGAAGTATACATGATCATGCTGCTGATAGACGAACGCCCCGAAGAAGTTACCGATATGGCCCGCAGCGTCAATGCCGAAGTCATCGCATCAACGTTCGACGAACCGGCAGAGCGCCACGTCAAGATCGCAGGTATCGTACTCGAAAAAGCCAAAAGGCTGGTAGAATGTGGGCACGATGTCGTTATCTTCCTCGACTCGATCACACGCCTGGCCCGTGCATACAACACCGTCTCTCCCGCCTCGGGCAAAGTACTTTCGGGCGGTGTAGACGCCAACGCACTGCACAAGCCCAAACGCTTCTTTGGCGCCGCACGCAACATCGAAAACGGAGGCTCGCTGACCATACTTGCCACGGCCTTGATCGACACCGGTTCCAAGATGGACGAAGTCATCTTTGAAGAATTTAAAGGCACAGGCAACATGGAACTCCAACTCGACCGCAACCTGTCCAACAAACGCATATTCCCCGCTGTCAATATCGTTGCATCAAGCACACGCCGCGACGATTTGTTGCTGGACAAGCAAACACTCGACCGCATGTGGATCCTGCGCAAATACCTGTCGGACATGAACCCCGTCGAAGCTATGGGCTTCGTAAAAGACCGCCTGGAAAAGACCAAAGACAATGACGAATTCCTGATGAGCATGAACAGCTGAAAAGCAACTCCTTGCAGCAGCCCTTGCCAATCCAAACACCATGTATAGCAATAAACATATCTGGAGTATCAGCTACCCGATACTCCTGAGCCTTTTAGCGCAAAATATTATCAACGTAACCGACACAGCCTTCCTCGGGCATGTGAGCGAAGTTGTCTTGGGCGCCTCCGCCATGGGCGGGCTATTCTATGTTTGTATCTATACGATCGCCTTTGGATTCAGCGTCGGGTCGCAAATCGTCATCGCCCGACGGAATGGCGAACAGCAATACCGCGACGTAGGCCCGGTCATGATACAGGGATGCATCTTTCTGCTGGCCTTAGCCATACTGTTCTTCGGGCTTACCAAAACATTCGGGGGAAACATCATGCGCGTAATCGTTTCGTCAGACGCGATCTACGACGCCACCATGCAATTTATCAACTGGCGCATGTTCGGCTTCTTCTTCTCCTTTGCAAGCGCCATGTTCCGCGCATTCTATATCGGCATCACCCGAACCAAAGTACTCACCATCAACGCCATTGTGATGGCCCTGACAAACGTAGTGCTGGATTACCTCCTGATCTTCGGGAAATTCGGCTTCCCGGAAATGGGCATCAAAGGCGCAGCAATAGCATCAGTCATAGCCGAAGCCGGCTCTATACTGTTCTTCCTGATCTACACCTTCCTCACCGTAGACCTGAAGAAATATGGGCTTAACAAGCTTTACACATTCGATGCAACCCTGCTGATACGCATCCTCGGAATATCCTGCTTCACGATGCTGCAATACTTCCTGTCCATGTCTACATTCTTTGTCTTCTTCATGGTCGTAGAACGCCTGGGACAACGCGAGCTGGCCATCGCCAACATCGTACGCAGTATATACGTTCTGCTGTACATACCGGTCAGCGCACTCGCCACCACCGCCAACAGCTTGGTAAGCAACACCATCGGAGCAGGAAAAGCGCAACACGTGATGGCCTTAGTCAAAAAGATCGCCCGGATGGACTTCCTCGTCATGGCAGGCCTCGCCGGACTCATAGCTCTGTTCCCAAGCATAGTTCTGTCCGTTTACACCAAAGACGCAAGCCTGATCAGCAGCTGCATCCCCTCCGTACACGTCATTTGCGCCGCCATGCTCATCGCCTCCATCGGCAACGTAGCCTTCAACAGTATATCCGGCACCGGCAACACGCGCGCCGCCCTCATGCTGGAATCAGGCACGCTCGTCTTCTACGTCGCATACCTTCTAGTAATCGGGATAGGCCTCAGACCGCCGGTAGAAATCTGCTTCACCACCGAAATCGTCTACTACACCCTGCTCTTGATCGGCAGCTATGCCTACCTCAAAAAAGCAAACTGGCAGAACAAGAAAGTATAGCCATTTACAATTTATCATTTACAGTTTACTGTTTGCCATTTACAGTTTACAGTTTACAATTTACTGTTTGCCTTCAGCGACACAGCGATCCTCTTTTATCTTTTTTTCACCAAACCGGTGTCGGTTTAAAACTAATTCCTATCTTTGTCGCGTTTTGGTGATGCAACGGGCATTCTGCTTGTTGCATAAAAGGGAATCCGGTTAGAATCCGGAACAGTGCCCGCTACTGTGAACCCCGTTTTTTTCTCCGGAAAGAAACAAAAAGGAAGACAATTCTTAAACCACTGTTCAATTAAAATGCGAACGGGAAGGTAGTCTCTCCAGAGGGTAAGTCAGGAAACCTGCCAGGCAAACAGAGAATAAAGCCGCCCCGGGGCCAGGACGGTAATTTATTAACTTCATTATTTATTTATCAATGAAAAAAAGATGTTTAATGTCCATCCTTATGGGAGGATATGTGGTTTTCGGTGCGCTTGCGCAAAACAGCAACGAAAAAGAAAAGAGTGATCTTAGCGTTAATCTGAATCCGGTTGTAGTGACAGGTACAGGAACGCACCAACGGCTTAAAAACACCCCTGCGCCGGTAGAAGTAATTACTTCGAGCGATCTTAAAAAGGCCGGTATCACCGACTTTCAACAGGCGATGACTATGATGGCACCCTCTCTTTCGTTCTCGACCAACTCAATGGGATCTTACCTGATAATGAACGGGCTATCCAATAAATACGTCCTGATACTGGTCAACGGAAAAAAATTGATCGGAGATACAAGCGACAACATTGACCTGTCCCGTATTGACATGAACCGCGTTAAGCGAATCGAGATCTTAAACGGAGCGGCGTCGTCCCTTTACGGGTCGGATGCCATGGCGGGGGTAATCAATATTATTACCGATGAGCCGAAAGAGATCCTTCGCGTGTCAAGCGACACCCGCTACGAAGAGTTCGGGCAGTTTTCCCAGTCTGTAAACGTGGATATTAATAGAGGTAAATTCGGATCTTATACGTCCTATAAACACGATCAGTCTGATGGCTGGCAGCTAAATTCGCTTGCATACAAGAGTGCAACGACGCTCGAAACGCAAGGAACATTAAACAGGGCGTTTAATGGCTTTCATTCTAATGTGGTTAACCAAAAGTTCACATTTGCACCGAGTGACAAACTTTCGCTTTATGCAAGTGGAGGGTATTACTGGCGATTGACTGACCGGCCGGGAACACAAGACGGCATTGCCGGAGGAACGAACTATGATCTTCATTACGAATCGTACAACGTTGGCATTGGCGGGAGGTATAAGTTCAACAACCGCTCGTCGGTCAGTCTCGATTTAACGAACGACAACTACAACCAGAAGTACAAATACATCCGGGATACCAAAACGAACAAAACAGGCGATTATACCAAGACAAAAAATCAAAAACTCAATGAAGCCGACGTAAAAGGGATCTTCCGCTTTACGGATAACAGTACAACGGTTTTGGGTTTGAATTACCGCAACGAAAGTCTCGACCGGCCAAGTGCGAATGTCGATAAATCGGCCTATACAACATCGGCCTACGGACAGCATGAAATAAAACTGTGGGATTGCCTTACGGCGATTGGCGGCCTCCGCTACGATTATCACGAAACAGCCAAGGGACGTTTGTCTCCCAAGGTAACATTCATGTACTCAACCGGCGATTTCAACATTCGCGGAACGTATTCCGGAGGATTCCGCGCACCGGGATTATATGAGATGTACTATTACCAGGCGGGAAGCTCAACGTTAAGCGTACCTAATACAGACCTGAAACCGGAAACGAACAATTACTTCTCGTTGAACCTGGAATATACAACCAAAAACATCAACCTCAGCGTAACAGGATACCTGAATTACATTGACGATATGATCAATGCCAAAAACATCAAGTTCTCCAGCATCGATGCCAACGAAGCGAAGGCCATGAAAGATAAAGCGAAGGCCGATTTTGATTTGACCGACAATGAACTCAATGCACTGACCACCTACAAAATAAACCGCAACCTGGAAAGGGGGTTGGTTAGAGGTTTCAACGTCAATGCCGCCGCCAATTTGGGTGCCGGATTCAGTCTTAGCGGCAACTATGCTTACGCCTTGGCACAGGGCAAAGATGCTGAAGGAGCATGGGCGCCGACCAACCGTTCCGTACGCCATACCGGAACAATGGCCGGCAACTATGTGTATAATTTGACCGACAGTCGCATCAATATCAACTTGAATGCCCGCTTCCAAAGCAAACGCCAACATCCGGGACATGCCTACGGAGATGCGCCAGGGTATGGCGTCTGGAATTTGAATACCAAATATACGTTTGACGGTTCCCGTCATTTTGTATTCGAACCGGGGTTGGGTATAAACAACATTCTCAACCGCGTAGATAATCGCCCAAGCGGAGTGAATTACTCCCATCTTTCTCCGGGGCGTACCATATATGTCAGTTTGGCCATGCGTTTAAAGTAATAGGATGAAAAAATACATCTTTCTTATTCTTTATCTATTCTCCGTTTGCTGTTATGCAAACGGAGAGGGAAATTTCATAGCTTCCGATTTGTTATCAACCATGGAGCAAGGCGATAAAGCCGCCTTGCTTATGGTACACTTCGGGACAAGCTATGACGAGACTCGCGCCGTAACCATTGACGCCATCAACGCCAAGGCAAAAGCCGCTTTCCCGCAAATGGAAGTACGCGAAGCCTATTCCTCGCGCATCATCATCCGCAAACTCAAAAAGCGCGGATTGGTAAAACCGAACCCGCTGGAAGCATTGCTCAAACTTTGCGGAGAAGGATATACCCATGTTGTGGTACAGGGTACCCACATCTTGGAGGGAATAGAAATGGAATCGCTTCGCAAAGACGTTGCCGCCGTCGCCCCTTTCTTTAAAGAAATACGCGTAGGTACCCCGCTACTCTATACGACCGGAGATATGGAGAAAGTGGCATCCGTTTTCGAATCCCGGAAACCGGAAAAAGGCAACCTGGTACTCGTTGGGCATGGAACATACACCCCGGCTACGGCAACATATGCCATGATAGATTACATCTTCAAGGCAAACGGAGCAAAGAATATCCATGTAGGAACGATAGAAGGGTATCCCACTTATGATACGGTATTGGCCCGGCTGAAAGCCGCGAAAGCCAAGCACGTAACGTTAGCTCCGATGATGTTTGTGGCAGGCGACCATGCCCGGAACGACATCGCCGGCGAATGGAAGGAATGCCTGGAGAAAGAAGGCTTCAACGTCGACGTACGGATGGAAGGAATGGGAGAAATCCCCCAGATACAGGAAATCTTTATCGACCACATCCGCTTTATCCTGCATCACAAGATGCAGGATATTACCGAAAAGAAGAAAAGATACGCTAAAGAATAGAAAAGATGGCACGCACAACAAAAAGAATACTGGGGGTTTCCGCCCTTGGTATTCTGATACTTATTGCATTACTTATTGCAGGATACACTTACTGGTTTTTCCCCACCCGTATACTCGTTGTAAACACCCGGTCCATGCAAGCGGCCGATATAACATTAAATAACGACAGCCGTCATATCCGAGTAACCTGTCTGCCGACTGAAGAAGTTACTTCTTTTGATGGATATGACGCTGTCGCTATCTACGCCAGAGGACTACACTTCTCCGAAGAACAGACGGCAGCGCTGGAACGCACCGCAAAGAAAGGAATACCCATATTTACTATCGCCTCGCGGAATACGCTTTCCACATACAACTTCAACATGCAGGCAGAACCCCACGAACGACTGATGGACTACTTTAACAACGCTAATCTGAGAAACTACAGGAACGCGCTGCGCTACCTGCGCCATATGGCCACCCCCCACAAGATACCGGAAGAATCTTTCGGCGAACCGGTCATCTTGCCCAATAACCACTACTATCACAGAGAATACGGCAAATACTTTGAGACAAAGGAAGCGCTGACCCATTACCTGAAAGAAGCAAAACTGTATCACGAAGGCGGGAAAAACATAGCGCTCATCTCCGGCGTTAACTTCCCGATGGAAGGCAACCGCGCCCATGTAGACACGCTCATTGCACGCCTCACCCGCGAAGGCTTCAATATATACCCCATAGCAAGCCCCGATAAACGTACGGACATGATACGCGACCTGAACCCGGACGCCATCGTCTACTATCCGATGGGGCGGCTGGGAAACGACACCTTTATAGACTGGCTGAACCGTGAAAACATCCTGCTTTTCTGCCCTTATCCCCTAATACAATCAACAGAAGAATGGCTCGACCCTATGCAGCCCGTTAGCGGAGGCACGCTGAACGGGCGCGTGCTCGTGCCCGAGATCGACGGTGCCATGTATCCACTGGCCATTGCAACACAAAACCCCCACCATAGCGGCTATTACCTGTATACCCCCGAAGAAGAACGGATGAACCACTTCGTCCGGCACATCAAGAAGTATACCGGCCTGGCCGACAAACCCAACAAAGACAAGCGGATAGCGGTATGCTATTTCAGAACCCCGGGAAAAGACGCGCTGCTGGCCAGCGGAATGGAAGTCATCCCATCCCTCTACAACGTACTGAACCGGCTGAAAGCCGAAGGCTACGACCTGACGGGGCTGCCTGCCACCCTAAACGGATTCAGGCAACGCATAAACCGGGACGGATTAGTCTTGGGATCTTATGCCAAAGGCGCCCAGGAAGAGTTTTTAAGCAAGGCCCAACCCCTGTGGATCACCCGTACGCAATACGAAGAATGGGCGCACGAAGTGCTTGCACCACACAAATACCAGGAAGTGATCGACCGCTACGGAGAAGCGCCGGGAGAACTGCTGGTCGGAACAGGTGAGACAGGCGAAAAACAAATCGCCATAGCCTGCATCCGGTTCGGGAACGTACTTCTATACCCCCAACCGCGGCCGGCGCTGGAAGACGACGACTTCAAGCTGGTGCACGGTATGCCGGTAGCCCCGCCGCATAGCTACTTGGCGCCTTATCTGTACATGCAGAAAGGATTCAAAGCCGATGCGCTCATCCACTTCGGAACACACGGCAACCTGGAGTACACGCCGGGGAAGAACGTGGCCCTGTCGAAAAACGACTGGGCGGATGTGTTAGTCGGCGACCTTCCACACTTCTACCTGTACACCACCGGAAACGTGGGCGAAGGAATCATCGCCAAACGCCGCACACATGCCGTACTCATCACCCACCTGACCCCTCCCTATGTGGAAAGTGGTATGCGCCGGCGGTACACATCGCTGCTGGACAATATCCACCACCTGCTGGGCGAAGGCGACAAAGCAAGCCAAACACTGGCGCTGCAAGTCAAAAAGGAAGTAATAGGGCTGGGGCTGCACCGGGATCTGGAGCTTGACTCCCTGCCCGCCACGCCCTACACCGCAAAAGAGCTGGAAAAACTGGACCTCTTCATAGAAGAAATCGCCAACGAAAAGACAACTGGAGCCTTCTATACGCTGGGAGAACCATACTCCCCGCGCGATCTGCTCACCACAACAATAGCAGTCGGTGCAGATCCGCTGGCCTATAAACGGGCCAAGCAAGACAAAGAACGCGGGAAGATCACAACAGAACAACTGCAAGACTTCAACTTCGTGGCACACCACTACCTGCCCAAAGCCAAGAAAGAACTCACAGCCCTGCTGCAAAATCCGCCCGAAGACACAGCGAAAGTAAACCCCGAACTGCGGGAAGCCTGGATGCACCGCAAACTGCTGCAACACTCCACGCGGAACGAACTAACATCCATCCTGCGTGCGCTGAACGGCGGAAGAATCTATCCGGCCCCCGGAGGCGACCCTGTACTGAACCCGAACGTACTGCCCACCGGCCGCAATATGTTCGGCATAAACGCCGAAGCCACACCAACCAAACGCTCCTGGGAAGAAGGAGTGCAACTGGCCGAAAACACCCTCGAAGCCTACAAGGAAAAACACGGGCAATACCCCCGCAAAGTCAGCTATACATTCTGGGCCGGCGAATTTATCAACTCCGAAGGAGCCACCGTTGCACAAGCCCTCCGTATGCTGGGGGTAGAACCCATTGCCGACAGCCAGGAACGCATCGTCGACATAAAACTGACACCCTCCGGAGAACTCGGCCGCCCACGAATCAACATCGTCATACAAGTTTCGGGACAACTGCGCGACATCGCCGGCTCGCGCCTGAAACTCCTGACGCAAGCCGTCAAGCTGGCCTCCGAAGCAACCGGCGAACCCTACCCGAACTACGTAGCCGAAGGAACACTGCTGCAAGAAAAAACACTGATCGACAAAGGCATGACCCCCCGCCGCGCACGCGAAATGGCCGCCATGCGCGTGTTTGGACCGGTGAACAGCGGATACAGCACAGGCATGATTGCCTACACCGATAACAGCGGCAAGTGGGACAGCGAAAACGAACTCGTCAACGGATACCTCAACAACATGGGAGCCATCTACGGAGACGACGAAAACTGGGGAGCCCTAGAAAAAGAACTGTTTGCCACCGCGCTGAAAGAAACGGAAATCATTGTCCAACCCCGCCAAAGCAACACATGGGGGCCTGTCTCACTCGATCACGTATTCGAGTTCACCGGAGCATTGTCCCTCGCCGTCAAAACCCTCACTGGAAAAGAACCCGAAGCCTGCATGGCCGACTACCGCAACCGCAACTGCAAGCGCATACAAAATCTCAAGGAAGCCATTGCGGTAGAAACGCGCGCAACAATCCTCAACCCCACCTTCGTACAGGAACGCATGAAAGGAGACGCCACCACCGCGCAAATGTTCGGCAAAATATTTCGCAACATATTCGGCTGGCACGTCATGCGCCCGTCGGCAATGGACAAAGAACTCTACAACGACCTCTACCGCATGTACGTAGCAGACGAAAACAACCTGGAGCTGCAAGCCTACTTCGACCGCGTCAACCCCGCCGCATACCAGGTAATAACAGCCGTCATGCTCGAAAGCGCCCGCAAAGGATACTGGAAGCCAACGCCGGAACAGCTCAAAACAACAGCCGAACTACATGCCTACAATACCGAAAAACACGGCACGGCATGTACGGAAGTCGTTTGCGGCAACACCCCGCTGCAGCAGTTCATAGCCCAAAAGCTATCCCGCCAACAGGCGCAAGTGTACAACCAACAAATGAGATTCATGCACGAGCCGGCAAGTGCGAACAGCAAAAGCGTAGTCTTAAAACAGGAAAGCCTGCACACCGTCAACGAAGAAAGCAAGGCCATCGACGGCATCCTTATCGCCGTTGCCGCCACCGCCCTGCTGCTCATCCTCATCGTCCGGTTAAAGCGCCGGAAAAGCAACTGATGATAGACAATGGACAAAATGAACAATGGACAATTTACCGGTATAAATGGTAAATTGTCCATCGTCAACTAATTGTCCATTGTCAATTCTTCCTGGCAAATTGTCAATTGCCCATTGTCAATTCTTGCCGTACATCCGTTCGTAATATCCCTGGTAGTCGCCGGAAGTGACTTCCTGCACCCAATCCTGATGTTTCAGGTACCATTCGATAGTTTTCACGATGCCTGTTTCAAAGGTTGTTTCCGGTACCCAGCCCAATGCCTTGGTTATTTTTGCCGGATCGATGGCATAGCGCCGGTCGTGTCCCAGGCGGTCTTTTACGAAGGTGATCAGGTCGTTGTTTATCCAGCCGATGGAGATATTGCCGTTGGCATCTTTTTCTTTCTTCTTCAGTACGTTGCGGTATTCAGGTTTCTCGGTCATCAGGCGGTGGACGGTGGCGATGGTCAGCTTCACGATGTCGAGGTTGGTTTTCTCGTTGTGTCCGCCGACGTTGTATACTTCGCCTTCCGTTCCTTTGCGCACCACTGCATCAATTGCTTTGCAGTGGTCTTCCACGTATAGCCAGTCACGTACGTTGCTGCCGTCGCCGTATACCGGCAGTTTTTTCCCTTCGAGGATATTCTTGATGATGAGCGGTATCAGTTTTTCGGGGAAGTGATAGGGGCCGTAGTTATTGGAGCAGCGGGTGATGGTCACCGGCATTTTGTACGTATCGTGGTAGGCCGTCACAAACAGATCTGCGCTTGTCTTGGATGCGCTGTACGGGCTATGCGGGCAAAGCGGGGTTTCTTCGGTGAAAAAGCCTTCCGCCTCTAACGAACCGTACACTTCGTCCGTTGATACTTGGTGGAACCGCACTCCTTTCCGCCAGATCGGATAGCCGTGTTCGTCGCGGCCCGTCACCCAGGCGCGACGTGTGGCGTCCAGCAGATTTTGTGTGCCGAGGATGTTGGTTATCAGGAACAGTTGCGGGTCTTCTATGCTGCGGTCTACATGGCTTTCCGCTGCAAAGTTTACGATGTAGTCGAATTTGTATTCGCCGAAGAGCCTGTCCACTAAGTTACGGTCGCAAATATTGCCTTTGACAAAGAAGCAGCGTTCGTCGTCGATATCCGAAGCTATCGTTCCAAGGTTTCCCGCATAGGTCAGTGCATCCAGAGCTACGATCCGGACATCAGCATAGTTGGCCAGCATATATTTCAGATAGTTGGCGCCAATAAATCCGGCTGCGCCGGTAACCAGGTATGTTTTCATTCTATATATCTATGATATGTTATTTTATTCCGTTAGCCAGCTCTGTCAGATACTTTCCGTATTCTGTCTTGCCTAATTTCCGTCCCAGCTCCAGCAGTTGTCCGGAAGTGATCCAGCTGTTGCGCCATGCGATTTCTTCGATGCAGCTCACGTAGAACCCTTGCCGGTTTTGTATGGTAGCCACAAAGTTGGATGCTTCCAGCAGACTGTCGCAGTTGCCGGTATCCAGCCAAGCGAATCCTCTGCCGAACAGTTCTACTTTGAGCGTTCCTTCTTCCAGATATATTTTGTTCAGGTCGGTTATCTCATATTCGCCGCGTGCGGACGGTTTCAGCGAAGCTGCTTTCTCCGTCACGGTCGAATCATAGAAGTACAGTCCCGGAACGGCATAGTTGCTTTTGGGTTTTTCGGGTTTTTCTTCCAGCGAGATCACTTTTCCCGTCTCGTCAAATTCCACCACTCCGTAGGCGCGCGGGTCCTTCACGCCATAGCCGAAGATACAGGCCCCGCTGGTGATGGAAGCCGCCCGCCGGAGCATGGTCGAGAAGTTTTGCCCGTAGAACATATTATCGCCCAGGATCAGGCATCCCGTATCGCCGTTCAGAAAGTCTGCTCCCAGCACAAATGCTTGCGCAAGCCCGTTGGGAACGTCCTGTATCTTGTAGGAGAAGGTCATTCCGAGTTCTTCGCCCGTTCCCAGCAGGTCGCGAAACATGGGCAGGTCTCTGGGCGTGGAGATGACTAATACTTCGCGTATGCCTGCCAACATCAGTGTGGAAAGAGGGTAGTAGATCATCGGTTTGTCATAAACCGGCATGATTTGTTTGGATATTGCTTTGGATAACGGATAGAGTCGTGTTGCGCTTCCGCCGGCCAGGATTATTCCTTTCATAGCTATTCTATATTTGGTTTGCAAAGAAAGAAAACTTTTTGGAATTGACAATAATCACATTTACAATTTATCATTCAATATCGTTTAGTTAAGCAAACCCCTTCGATCTTTTGATGTGATTTTGTTAAAGCACATTTTTCACCATTTTGTATTTATCTTGTAAAGCATTAAATTTGTCCTATAAACAAAGGGGTTTCCCTTTCTCCAAAAGCGAGCGGTTATAGAACAGGGTTATTAACAAACATATCAATCAGGATTAATAGATGAAAAATCATTTGTCGGCCGTTCCAAGGACGGCCCGGATGGGCAATTTACAAGAGATCGTAAACTTCCTTTCAAATCACTGACAGTAATGTTGTTAAGAGGGATAAAATCATCGCTTCAGCGCGAGTTGGACTCTTTTTTCAAAACGGTTTTATCTACCGGTTACAACATCAGGTCGGTCACCAAAGGCGCTTTAAGCCAGTCCCGGAGTAAGCTCAAACCGGAGGCATTTAAAGAGATCAACGACGTTGCATGGTCAAGTTTTTATTCGGATGCACCTTATAGGAAGTGGCATGGTCACCGGTTATTGTCGGTAGATGGCAGCCGGTTGCATTTGCCCAATCATCCGAGCGTAAAAGAGGAGTTCGGGGAACATTTGGTTGGGTGAAAAGGCTCTACTCCTATTTCTATGGCTCTGGTATCCTTGCTTTACGACCCGTTGAACTTATTGACGTTAGACTCCCGAATCGGGCCTTGGAGCCAGAGCGAACAATCCCTGTTACTCAAGCATACAGACAAGCTGCAACCGGGAGATGTATTGCTTGCCGACCGGGGTTATCCTTCCATTTACCTTTTTTATCTACTCAGGTGTAAGGGTGTGGAGTTTTGTTT
>JAITSN010000004.1 GCA_031287715.1 Mediterranea sp. (in: CFB group bacteria) | reverse complement strand
TGAAAACACACTGCCCCCTGTGCCGTGATAGACGGAAGAATAAAAGAGACCGGTCGGTGAGTGTAGACATAGACAAGGGCATAGCCTTTTGCCACTACTGCGGCGCATCGTTTCAGAAGGATAAGAAAAAGGATGCCGCCCTGCCCTGTCCGGTGCACTCCTATCCGGCAACTGCCACCTCCGCTTCGGTGGACCGGTTTCTTCCCGACCGGAAGATCAGCAGGGAAACACAGACGAAGATGCGGGTGGGAACGGCGGAAGAATGGATGCCGCAGACAGGACGGAAGACCTGGTGCGTATGTTTGATTACTATGTACAAACAACCGGACGCCCTGCGTGAACCGGTGCCGAACCTGTACGACATCAACAGTTCGGCTGCCTTCTACAATAAATGCGACATCGGACTGACCGTGGAACGCGACTACAATGCAGGCGCCACAAGGATACACATAAAAAAGTGAAATTCAGACACCTGGGCGGAAAAGGAGAAGCGTTATTCATGTACAACACCACGAACGGACGCTATGTCCCCTGCGAAATCGACGAACAAACCGGAAAGGCCTGGAAGGCTACGTTCGACAATACACCCTTCTTAAATACCGCTGACCTGGAAGCATAGCTAAGCGCCCGGTGTTATTACTTGAATAAGAAGAAAGTTATAGCTTAACTAAACGACATTGAATATACATTACTAAATGAGGCTTCGACGGCCGTATAAGCCGCATTTAGAAGGTATCTCCTTCAGCTTTTCTTTTGGAGAGAGCTGATGTGTAGCGCATGCCCCAGCCTTTCTTTCTTTGTTTTCAGGTAGCGCTCGTTGTACCTGTTCGGTACGATCTCGATTTCCACGTTTTCTGTGATCTTCAACCCGTAGGCTTCCAGCCCGACACGCTTCACCGGATTGTTGGATATGAGCCTCATTTTAGTCACTCCAACCGACCGCAGGATCTGCGCTCCTACCCCATAGTCGCGTTCATCGGCGGCAAAACCCAAATGCAGGTTGGCATCTACGGTGTCCATTCCCTCTTCCTGAAGTTTGTAAGCAGCTATCTTATTCATCAGTCCGATACCCCGCCCTTCCTGGCTCATATACACGATGACGCCTTTTCCGGCTTCCTGTACCATTTGCATGGCTCTGTGCAGCTGTTCGCCACAGTCGCAACGGCACGACCCGAAGATGTCTCCGGTCATACAGGAGGAATGTACGCGTACAAGCACCGGTTCGTCTTTCTCCCACGTTCCTTTTATTAGGGCGATGTGTTCCAATCCGTTGGATTTCTGACGGAAAGGGATCAGGCGGAAATGACCGAACCCGGTAGGCATATCCACTTCGACTCCTCTTTCTACGGTAGACTCCATATTTAAGCGGTAAGCAATCAAGTCTTTTATGGAGATTATTTTGATGCCGAATTTCTTTGAGACTTCCATCAATTGCGGCAAACGAGCCATTGTGCCGTCTTCATTGATGATCTCGATCAGTGCTCCTGCCGGATAAAGTCCCGCCAGACGTGCCAGATCGATTGTGGCTTCCGTATGTCCGGCGCGACGCAGTACTCCACGGGAGCGGGCGCGTAAGGGGTTCAAGTGTCCGGGGCGTCCCAAGTCGGTCGGTTTGGTTTTCGGATCGGCCAAGGCACGGATTGTCGCTGCACGGTCGTGCATGGAAACTCCGGTCGTACAGCCCGGCAGCAAGTCTACGGTTACCGTAAACGGGGTTTCGTAAATGGATGTATTGGCTGTGGTTTGCATCTCCAGTTCCAGCTCGGCGCAACGCTCTTCTGTGATTGGTGCACACAACACTCCACGGCCGTTTGTGATCATAAAGTTCACATTGTCGGCTGTTATTTTTTCGGCAGCAATAATAAAATCGCCTTCGTTTTCACGGTCTTCATCATCTACCACAATCAGAAACTTTCCTTCTTTAAAATCAATAATAGCCTCTTCAATGGTATTGAGTTTTATTTCTTCCATAATTAATCTAATTTATCGTTAAGTATTACCTGGATGTCTTTATTTGTTGAAAGGACACGCTCCAGGTCTTCTTGTAACCGGATTCTGAAAATCCATATTCTGAAATAAAAGAATAATCCGATCGGGAAAAATACCCCGCACAGTACATTCAGCCAGTAAATATGGAACGGACGGGTATGTGCAGCTACAGGTATGATTGGATAATTGTTCAAGAGATTCAATAGCCTGGCCGATTTGGTATTGGACATCTCGTCTACCAGAGCTTCCAGATGACTGTTTATCTCGACCAGATCATGATTGGCCCCTTCATTCATCCACAAGCTATAATAATTGGGCGCCTTGGTCAATTGGTACATATCCATATATGTCCGACATTCATGGGTAAACGAATCCAGCTTTTTGGATAGCACAACATATTCAGGATCGTGTATGATCACTTCTTTACGGAAGATATGCCGCACACTGCGGATACCCAGAACACGTTTGAACCAATTGATGTATGCGTCGGCATTCAGTACCACCGAATCCCTGTTGGATTTATAAGTAAGGAACACACCCAGCGGAGCAAGGACTGCCGAGCTGAGCCACATCCCCATGAACATAATCCATTTGCCGTCGCGCGCCATCTTGTATCCCATGTTGTTTATTACATAATAAATAATGAAGATCAGGACGGATATAACAACGGGCATCCCCAATCCTCCTTTACGGATAATAGATCCTAACGGAGCGCCGATGAAGAAAAAGAAAAGGCAGGATAAGGACAGGGTGAACTTTTGGTGCCATTCGGTACGGTGCCTGCGGATATTCTGGTCATTCGTCCCGATAGTCAGGCTTTTAAAGTTCCAGTCGCTTTGCTGGTTCTCTGCCCGGCTGGCGGCCGACGAAATGATTTTCTGTTTTTGCGCAAGGGTAAAGCGGTTAAAAAGGCTATCGACATTATAATTGCCAATATCGGCCGCTTCTATCTTTGCCGTATCCTGTTTCGACAGGCCCAACGTTACTTGGAACACTCCGGATTTGGCGTCGGTGTAATACTTCCGCCCGATGCTGTCGCTCATCACCGTCATCGAGTCGATAGAAGTCTGTAGCATTTTCAGGTTCTTGCTGTTAGACTGATTGCTCATGAAATTGGCATCCATCATATTAAAGTCCGAGTCGAACTCAATCAGCGAATGTTTCTCGCGGAACGATTCCCTACGGTAAGGGATGTTCTTGGCTTTTGTGTTTTGCGACTTCAGGTTCTCGAAAAGGTGGCCGTCGTACAGGTGCAGGTAAAGATGCTTTTTGTCGGCGGTCATTTCCAGCCGGCCGGAGTCGGCGCTGATGATACGGGCGTTTTCGAATCCGTTCGACAGCTCGTAAATCGTTACGTCGTACAGCACCCCTGTTTTCCGGTTCTTTTTCTTCACGTAGAGGTTATACCCGTCGATCTCAGCATAAAACACGCCTTCGGGGATGTCCAGCTCCGGAGATTTCTGCTTCATAGACCAGAGCATGGTATATAGTTTTGCCTGCGCCTGCGGCCCCACCACGTTCTGAAAGAAGAAAGAAGCACAGCTCAGGATAACGACAAACACAATCAGCGGGCGCATAATTTCAAGCAGGGAAATGCCCGCCGCTTTCATGGCGAGCAACTCATAGCGTTCCCCAAAGTTTCCGAAAGTGATCAAAGCAGCCAGAAGAATGGCCAACGGCATAGACATTGGGATCAAGCTCAATGCGGAATAATAGAAGAATTGGAACAATATACTCATCTCCAACCCTTTTCCGACCAGCTCGTCTACGTACCTCCATAAAAACTGCAACATAAAGATGAATAGACAGATAAAAAAAGTTCCGATAAAGAGTATGCCGAAACTTTTTAATATGAATACATCTAACTTTTTTATGTGAAGCATTTCATTGGCGCATAAGAATTGAAAGCAAAAGTAGTACAAAAAAGAATGAGTGAAAAACTTTTCTTCCAAACTTAGGGCGTTTTGCGTTTGAAGCGCAGACTACTTCAGTTGTGCCGTCTCATTGCTCAAAGCCCGAAAGTTCGGCGTAAGCGCTCGATTTGTGAGTTCCAGAGTTCTTTCAGATCCTCCACTTCATCTTCTTCGGCAAAATCGGTTATTTCCAGAACAAAGTCGTTGGTCAATTCATTGTTTAACATCTTGATTTCAAAGTATTCCTTTTCGTTTTCGTCGTCCAACCAATGGAGGCGTATGTGAGCACATGTACGGACAGCGATGATTTCAGCTTTCCTGCTTTCGGTTTTACTCCAAAAAAAAGTGATGACTTTATCATTCGATAGAACTTTATCGGCAAACCATTCTTCCAATCCCGCCGGAGTACTGATAGACGACCATATAATGTTCTTGGAGGTCGCATTCAGAACGTATTCCAAATGTATTTTCTCCCTTTTCATAATTGTTCTCGTTTGATTTATGTCGCCAATATAAGATATTTTTTCTAAATCCAAGCATAATCGCTACGCTTTACTCAATTTCTTTATCTTAATGGCTATCCACTCAAGTCCACTTTTCTCAAACAATTACCCATAGGAGAACTAAAATAGAAAATCAAATTAAATGTTTTGTCGTATTGGAGAAAACGCTATATTTGCACCCGCAATTAGAAATGATGGCGGGATAGCTCAGTCGGTTAGAGCGCATGATTCATAATCATGAGGTCGCGAGTTCAATTCTCGCTCCCGCTACAAAGCCGAAAGGCTTATAAATAAGGCGGCCAGAAGG
>JAITSN010000002.1 GCA_031287715.1 Mediterranea sp. (in: CFB group bacteria) | reverse complement strand
TACAAACAACCGGGCGCCCTGCGTGAACCGGTGCCGAACCTGTACGACATCAACGGCTCGGCCGCCTTCTACAATAAATGCGACTTCGGACTGACCGTGGAACGCGACTACACAGCAGGCGCCACAAGGATACGCATACAAAAAGTGAAATTCAGACACCTGGGCGAAAAAGGAGAAGCGTTATTCATGTACAACACCACGAACGGACGCTATGTCCCCTGCGAAATCGACGAACAAACCGGAAAAGCCTGGAAGGCTACGTTCGACAACACCCCCTTCTTAAATACCACCACACTGGAAGTATAGCCAAGCGCCCGGTATTTATACTGCTTAGGTATAAGAAATCATAAGACCCGCGTAGAACTAATCCCGGAAATCATAAAACAAAAAAGGCTTATTGTTCGAATAAGAAAAAGTTATAGCTTAACTAAACAACATTGATTGTATAATTATAAATAGTGACTTGAATTATTTATTAATTTCGTAGCAAAATTAAAGATATGAGCGAGGATATACGGTCAACAAAATACGCTACGGGATTCGCCCTTAGCGGCGGTTTTATCAAAGGATTTGCCCATTTGGGCGTTATGCAGGCGTTGAAGGAACACGACATCAATCCGGATATTCTTTCGGGGGTCAGTGCGGGAGTGCTGGCGGGAGCATTTTATGCCGACGGCAACGAGCCTTACAGGGTTCTTGACTTTTTTTCCGGGCAAAAGTTTCTGGATCTGGCTAAACTTGTTATTCCCAAGCAGGGTTTGTTTGATTTGTGCGAGCTTATTGATTTCCTGAAAGCCAACCTGAAGGCCAAGAATATCGAAGACTTGAGAATCCCCCTTGTCATAACGGCTACCGATTTCGACCACGGCAGAAGCGTGCATTTCCGCAAGGGTGAGCTTGCTCCGCGTATCGCCGCATCGTGCTGTATGCCTGTTTTGTTCGCTCCGGTTTGTATAGACGGTGTTCATTATGTGGATGGCGGCCTTTTTATGAACTTGCCCGTGTCTACTATCCGGAGGGAATGTGCCAGAGTGGTGGCTATCAACGTCAGCCCTTTGATTGCGAGTGAATATAAGATGAACATTGTGAACATCGCCTTACGGGCGTATGATTTTATGTTCCGCTCGAACTCTTTCCCGCAACGCGAGAATTGTGATTTGCTGATTGAGCCTTATAACTTGCATGGGTACAGCAACCGCGAGCTGGAAAAGGCGGAGGAAATTTTTGAACAAGGATACAATACGGCCAACGAAACGCTGGCGCGTATAAAAGAAGAGAAAGGAATAGTATGGAAAGTATAAAGACAGGAATAGCGTCGTTCGGCATGTCGGGGCAGGTGTTTCATGCCCCTTTCATTCACACGCATCCGCATTTTAGGCTGTGTTGCATTGTGGAGCGCAGCAAGACACTGTCTAAAGAGAAGTACCCCGATGCTGCTATCGCACGCAGCGTATCCGAGATGCTGGAGAACAGGGATATAGAGCTGGTCGTGATCAATACACCCGACAGCACGCATTATGAGTATGCCCGCATGGCACTCGAGGCGGGGAAGCACGTGGTTGTGGAGAAGCCTTTCACCATGTATTATGCGCAGGCGGAAGAACTTATCGCCTTGGCGAAAAGCAGGGGACTGATGCTGAGTGTTTACCAGAACCGGCGGTGGGATGCCGACTTTCTTACAGTCGGAGAGATCATAGACAAGGGATTGCTGGGCGAGCTTGTAGCGTTTGAATCGATTTTTTCGCGTTACCGCAATTTCATCAAGCCGGATACGTGGAAGGAAACCGGATCGGCCGGCGGCGGATTGACTTACAACCTGGGTTCGCACCTCATAGACCAGGCTGTTCAACTGTTCGGGTTACCCGAAGCTGTGTATGCCGATATAGCAATACTGCGCGCCGGCGGGCATGTGGACGATTATTTCCGGATCAGCTTGCTCCGCCCGGAACGTTGCCCGCAGCTTCGTGTCACATTAAAAGCCGGCTATCTGATGCGTGAGCCTGAGCCCCGTTTTGTGCTGCACGGCACATTGGGATCGTACGTGAAACATGGCGTGGATGGCCAGGAAGAAGCCTTGCTCAGGGGTGAGATGCCCAATCAGCAGGGCTGGGGCGAAGAGGATGAACAAAATTGGGGCATCCTTCATACCGAAATAAACGGCGAACCTTTTCATGGCAAGTATCCCAGCCTACCCGGCAATTACAATGCTTTTTATCAGAATATCTACGAGCATCTGCGCCTGGGCAGACCGCTGGCTACCGATGCGTGCCACGTGTCGGATGTGATTCGCATCATTGAAGGGGCATACCAAAGCAGCCGCAAAGAGAAAGTTATATATTTATAGGCTTAAAAGCGATCAACCAAGATGAACAACGGGAATAAAATCGTCATTTACCAGGTGCTGGCCCGCCTTTTCGGCAACAACAACAGCCATTGCATCCACAACGGCAGCTTGCAGGAAAACGGATGCGGCAAATTCTCCGGCTTCAGCACGAAGGCGCTGGAAGAAATCAAAAAGCTCGGGGCAACCCATATATGGTATACCGGTGTCATGGAACATGCCACCCAAACGGATCATAGCGAACATCATATCCGCCCCGACCATCCCGCCGTAGTGAAAGGGAAAGCCGGGTCGCCTTATGCCGTCAAAGACTATTATGACGTCGACCCCGATCTTGCCGACGACGTGGCGGGGCGCATGAAAGAGTTTGAAAGCTTGGTTGCCCGTACGCACCGCTGTGGACTGAAGGTCTTGGTAGATTTTGTGCCGAACCATGTTGCACGGCAGTACAACTCGGATGCGCAACCCGACGGAACCTGTCAGCTCGGAGCAAATGACGATACCGGGCAAACATTCAGCCCGTACAACAATTTCTATTATATCCCCGACACTAAATTCCACGGACAGTTTGACATGAGGGCCGGTATGCCGGAACCTTACCATGAATTTCCGGCCAAGGCCACAGGCAACAACCGGTTTGATGCCTATCCCAACATCAACGACTGGTACGAAACCGTCAAGCTCAATTACGGCATAGATTTTTTCAACGGCGGGCAGGCGCACTTTTCGCCCGTTCCCGGCACATGGAACAAGATGCTGGACATCCTGTTGTTTTGGGCATCGAAGGAAATCGACGGGTTCCGTTGCGACATGGCCGAAATGGTTCCGGTCGAGTTTTGGGAGTGGGCTATCCCGCAAGTGAAAGAACGATATCCCGACATACTGTTCATAGCCGAGGTTTACAACCCTGCCGAATACCGGAACTATCTGTTCCGCGGCAAGTTCGATTATTTGTATGATAAGGTCGGGCTATATGATACCTTGCGGAGCATCATCTGCGGATACGACTCCGCCAAATCCATCACCCGCTGCTGGCAAAGCCTGGGAGGAATTGAAAAGCAAATGCTGAACTTCCTTGAGAACCACGACGAACAACGCATCGCTTCGGACTTCTTCGCCGGGAATCCGGTAAAAGGTATTCCGGGACTGATCGTTGCCGCCTGCATGAATACCAATCCGGTGATGATCTACTTCGGGCAGGAATTTGGCGAGCCGGGCATGGATATCGAAGGGTTTAGCGGGCGCGACGGCCGCACAACGATTTTTGATTACTGGAGTGTGGACAGTATCCGCAAATGGCGGAACAACGATGCCTTTGACGGCAAGATGCTCACAGATAAACAAAAGCACCTGTATGCCGTCTACCAAAAGGTGCTGAATATATGCAGCAAGGAGGAAGCCATAGCCCAAGGCCATTTCTTCGACCTGACGTACGCCAACGAAAACGGTTGGATGTTCAACGAACACAAGCAGTATGCTTTCTTGCGCAGTTGCCAAAAGGAGCTACTGCTCATCATCGTCAACTTCGACGGTATAAGTGCCGATGTAGCCGTAAATATACCGTCGCACGCCTTCGATGTCCTGCAAATTCCGCAAATGGAAGCGTGCAAGGCCGTCGACCTGCTTACCGGAAAAAAAGAAACGATAAGTTTCCTGCCGTATAAACCGACCGAAGTAAGTGTTGGTGAGTATAGCGGGAAGATCCTGAAAGTTAAGCCATACCTATGACAGCTGGACAAGCACCATTGCCGTACGCGCCGGAATGTAGAGCTTGAGCCATTCTTTCTTTTCCCCGGCATACAACGGGTCGGGCGTCGTGGAGTGTTTCAAACTGTCGTCCGAGAATCCGTTTCCGCCATAAGCCGTATTGTCTGTATTCAACACTGCCTGATAGGTTCCGGCAGTAACAAGGAAACCATAATCGGTAAACGATTTCACCGGATTAAAGTTGAATACAAAAATAAGGTCGCCACGCCGGTAGGCTAATATCTGATCGCCGTCGTTATGCCAGATTTCCTGTACGGGTGTTGCCTGGAAGGACTGCACACGCTTGATCGTTTTAAGCATATCGGCATCAAAATCGGCCATATAATGGAAAGTCAGCTTTTTGTTATCTACAAGTTCCCATTGGCGGCGGGCGTACTTATACGACCAGCCGTTACCTTCGCGCGGGAAGTCGATCCATTCCGGATGCCCGAACTCATTGCCCATGAAGTTCAGGTAACCGCCGTTGATGGTAGAAGCCGTGAGCAGGCGGACCATCTTGTGCAATGCAATGCCGCGGTGTGTGACATAGTTTTCGTCACCCTTTTGCATGTGCCAATACATATCGGAATTGATGAAACGGAAGATAATGGTCTTGTCGCCCACCAGCGCCTGGTCGTGGCTTTCTGCGTATGAGATTGTTTTTTCGTCTTTCCGGCGGTTCGTCACTTCCCAGAACATGCTGGAAGGTTTCCAGTCTTCGTCTATCTTTTCTTTGATGATCTTAATCCAATAATCCGGAATGTTCATCGCCATGCGGTAATCGAATCCGTAGCCGCCATCCTCGAATTTAACCGCAAGTCCGGGCATCCCCGATACTTCTTCGGCAACCGTGATGGCATCCGGCTTTACCTGATGGATCACCTGGTTGGCCAATGTCAGGTAGCAGATTGCATTATCATCTTGATGGCCGTTGAAGTAGTCGCCGTAGCTCATGAATGCTTCTCCAAGTCCGTGACTATAATACAGCATCGAGGTTACGCCGTCGAAGCGGAATCCATCGAAATGATATTCTTCCAGCCAATATTTACAGTTTGACAGAAGGAAATGCAGCACTTCGTTCTTGCCGTAGTCGAACAACAGTGAATCCCACGCCGGATGTTCGCGGCGCCCACCCGGATAGAAATACTGGTTCGGGTCGCCGGCGAAGTTGCCTAACCCTTCCACCTCATTTTTCACAGCGTGCGAATGAACAATATCCATGATAACTGCAACGCCCAACCCATGGGCCGCGTCGATAAGTTCCTTCAGCTCATCGGGGGTACCGAAGCGTGAAGAAGCAGCAAAGAAGCTGGACACATGATAGCCGAAGCTGCCGTAATACGGGTGCTCCTGGATGGCCATGATCTGGATGCAATTGTATCCGGCTTTGACTATGCGGGGAAGAATGTTTTCGCGGAACTCGGCGTAGGTGCCTACCTTTTCGGCGCTCTGCGCCATGCCGATATGGCATTCGTAAATAAGCAGCGGATCGGTAGCCGGTTTAAATGGTTTCTTATTGCCGAACCGGAATGGTTTTTCGGGCGCCCATACCTGTGCGCTGAAGATTTTGGTATTCTCGTCTTGTACCACGCGGGTAGCCCATGCCGGAATACGTTCGCCGCGACCGCCGTTCCAGTGAACAATGAGTTTATATAAATCGCCGTGACCAATGACCCCCTCAGGGAGGTTGATCTCCCAGTTGCCGTTTTCCAGGCGCTGCAAGGCATATTCTTCCTTTTCTTCCCAATGGTTGAACGTGCCTACCAGATAAATACGGGTGGCATTCGGCGCCCATTCCCTGAACGTCCATCCGGAAGTCGTACGGTGCAGTCCGAAATAAAGATGGCCTGAAGCAAATTCGGCAATTGTTTCCCTTCCGTTATGGGTCAGTTCCGCAATTTTGTCCAACGCGTGTTGATGGCGGCCGGTGATTGCTTCTTTAAAAGGATCCAGCCAGGGGTCGTTTTTGATCAGATTCAGCATTTTCTCTAAGATAATAGTTGTGGTTGTTTTAGTTCACGCTTTTACTTTCACGATGATTTTCTTCACGCCTGTCGGGGTAATGCCCGGAGCATGTCCGTCCTGAGGGAAAAACAGGGTAAACATTCCCGGTTTCACGGTGATATAATCATCAGCCAATCCTTCAAAGAAAGTAATATCTTTCTCCGTGTTGTACGGGGCGTCGGCCGGCTTGCAATCTTTAGCCGCGGTATAGCCCATTACTTCTACTCCCGAAAGGGGGATTTGAATATCAATAAAGGCGCAGTGGGTTTCCAGTTTGGCTTGTTCTTTCGTCTTTGGCGCCGTCTGCTGTACGTTGACGATCAAGTCGTCGTTCAATACGGTTTTCCCAACTTCAAGTGTGTTCAGATCGATTGATCTCAAGTACGTAATGGCTTGTGTAAGCAACGGATTCAACGCTGCGTATTTCTCCAGATTTTCCAGTGTGTCTAATACCATAGGTTATATGTTTTGTTTAAATCGTTAAGTTCGTCGATGCTATAATTGATAAAGTCCAAAAAACGTTTCAGTTGGCGGGAGATTTCTTCGATACGATCAAGCACATTCGGTGAAGTGAAAACACTATCGGGAACTGCACAGTCGCAACAATACTCTTTACATTTCAGATAGTCCATATGCTCAAAGTCTTTGGGGAATCCTTTGGGGGCGGTTTTCAGGAAGTTGTATCCGATCTGGGGAAAATAATCTTTAAACTTGGGGTCTTCCACAATCGAACGGTATTCGTCTATATTAGAATATACCGCCTTGCGCAAGGCTTTCAGCAATTCGGATGAAGGGCAGTAGCTACCGCCTGCCAGCAGGCTATTGCCCGGTTGGAGATGAATGTAGTAGCCGCAATAATCCGATTTCTTTCCTTTAGCATTGATATAAGCTCCCATGTGAACTTTGTAGGGTGTTTTGTCGGGCGAGAAACGGGTGTCTCTATAAATACGGTAGGTGCAATTTTTTACTTGTACGCCCCAGATTGTTTCGTCAAACAAAGATATACGATCAATGGCGGCGGCTACTAACTTTTCAAATTCCAAGCGGGCTTTCTCATACTCGTCACGATGCTTGTTAAACCACTCGCGGTTATTGTTGGAGGCGAGCTTTTCGAGAAAATCATAGACAATAGATATATCCATTTCAGTACCCTTTTTAAATGTTTGAGGTACAAACATACGAAAATATTTTTAAGCATATGATTCGGGATATGGAATTTAGCAGTTAGCAGCCGGCAGCCGGAGACTGTCGTTTCAGTCTTTTTTCTTTCCGATCTTCAGTTCGATGACGAATGCGATTAACAAGCCGATACCACCGAATATAAATATGCAAGACCCATAAATAAGAGTAACTATCCGCCCGATATGCCAACCGGAATCTTGAAAATAATCCGGAATACAGGTTGCGCATATGATGAAACCTATAAATAAACCCAAGCCTACCCCCAAAAGCAACAATCCGCCTTTAAGCGCTCTGTAAGAAGTGTGTGGCCGCGCAAAACCGGGCAGCTGGAAGCCTTCCGGCATGGACGGGAACTGGAATTGGTCGTCGCCTAACTTTTCGATCATCTTCAAACGTTCGTGGCGGCATACAAAAAGCTCGAATAATTTGTAAATACCATAAGTGATAATACCTACCGTTACCGGAATAATAATAAAATTCATAATGTAAGTTTTTAAGTGGTTAATAATCTCATTCTTTGCTTAGTTTGACGCATCTCCTGCAATGAGGTTACACATTCCGGTTATTTTTTGGTTATGTTTGTGCCTGTGCGTAACCTTTCTTTGTGCTTTGCGTCTAAACAGGCAGAATGAAAACACCGGATGAAAACCTATACATAAAGCGGATACTTGACGGGGAAATAGAACTGTTTGCGTATTTTCTCGAACGTTATAGCCGTCCGGTTTATTCGCTCGTTATACAAATGGTTTCATCGCCCGAAGATGCCGAAGAGCTGGTGCAGGATATTTTCCTGAAGGCTTTCCGTGCATTGGATAAATTCCGGGGTCATTCCGCCTTCTCCACCTGGCTGTATCGTATTGCTTACAACCAGGCAATATCGGCCACCCGGAAGCAGAAAAACAACCTTTATATGGATGAAGACGCCATTCATCACATTCCGGATGATGCCGCAGAATATATCCTGTACATTCCGGATGATGAGGAAAGAATACAGCAGCTGACCCGGGCCATCGACCGGTTGAGCGCGGAAGATAAAGCGCTGATCACGCTGTTCTATTATGAAGAAAAAACCATAGACGAGCTGGCGGGCATACTGGGACTATCTCCGGCAAATGCAAAAGTCAGGTTGCACCGTGTCCGCAAGAAGTTGTATGTACTGATGAAAGGAGAATTGCATGGAAAAAAGTAAGAATAATGCGCTAAAGCAAGCCCTTGGACGCCGCATGGGCGATGGTTTGTCGTCAAACTTTAGTTACCAAACGATGAACAGGATACGATTGGCAGCAGCCGGTCGGCATAGACGGTATAAAATAATAAGTTGGTGCTGGCTTGCCGCGGGTTCTTTGTTCATGCTGGGACTTGGCGTGCAGATACCGGCGTTTTATCCGGAGTTCAACATCAGGGAATACATGCCTCAGGTAGAAAATCCGCAATTAACTATCGAGCTAATTGCTTTTTACGGGTATATCGCCGTGCCGGTACTGATTCTGCTGGTACTGGATCATTGGATGAGGTGGCACCGGGGAAAAACTATGAGCAAATAGTTCTCCCCTGCGCTTCTCCGCGAATTTGGCCTTTAAACTTAGTCGAAACGCTTTCCCGCAGCAAGTATAATATACATAAGGGGATAACAATAAGGCGGCTCATTAAACGTTGGTTTAATGAGCCGCCTTAAAGAACACGTATACATATTATATATAGAAGCGACAGTTTCGCGCGTCTACACTACCAGGAACGGAGCTACGTTGCAAGTGGGCTTTGTTGAAGCGCAGCGATGAATAGAATCAGCACCATCGTTCTGTTGCCGGTTATTTTATAGGTTGATGAACCTTCTATCTTAGCGTTGCAACAAAGTCAATGGTCATTTGTCAATGGTCAATTGCAGTGTTACGATTGACTTTGGCGGAAGTGTTACTTGCAGTGTCCCTTTATTGAGTTTGGCTCCTTTGAAGGCTGCGATGTTCACGACATTCGGGCTGTCGAATGTATTGTGGTCGGTGATGTGCTTCGCAGTCAGGATCTCTCCGGTTACATTTTTCGCTTTCAGTCCATCCAGTTCGATGGTGACGGTTTGGCTGTCATTGAGGTCGACGTTTGACAGAGAAATATGAACTGTTCCGCTCTTGTCTTTGGACGCAGTTGCACTGATCAGAGGCAGTACGCGGTTATCGCGTACTGCCTTTTTCTCGCAGGTGATATCCAGCGGAATATGTGTTGCATCCTGATGCACGCTATACATTTTGAAGACGTGGTAGGTTGGGGTGAGTGCCATTTGACCTTTGTCGTTGGTCAGTACCATGGACTGCAGTACGTTTACCACTTGTGCGATGTTAGCCATCGTTAGCCGTTGAGTGTATTTATGAAAGATGTCGAACGAAAGGGACGCCACGAACGCGTCACGCAGAGTATTTTGCTGATAAAGATGTCCGCGGATTGTGCCCGGCTCTTCATCCCACCAGGTGCCCCATTCGTCCAGCAGAAGGTTGATGCGTTTTTGGGGATCGTGCCTATCCATGATTGCAATGTGCTTCTTCAGTATGTCTTCTATCTCGCGACATTTTCCCAATGTCCAGTAATAATCATCGTCGCTGAAGCGGGTAGCCGCTCCCTTGCTGCCGCTCCACCCTGCTACGGTGTAGTAATGCAGGGAGACACCGCTCATGCGCCTGCCGATCTGCTTCATCAGTACCTCGGTCCAGTCGTAGTTATAGTCGCTGGCTCCACTGGCTACCTTGTAAAGACGGGTGCCATAGTTGCGGCAGTACGTGGCATACCGGCGGTAGAGATCGGCATAGTATTCCGGCCGCATATCTCCTCCGCATCCCCAGCTTTCGTTGCCGATGCCGAGGTACTTTACGTTCCAGGCTTTGTCGCGCCCGTTTCTCCGTCGCAGGTTTGCCATGGGCGAATCTCCTTCGGAGGTCATGTATTCCACCCATTTGGCAAGCTCTTCTACGGTCCCGCTGCCCACGTTCCCGCTTATATATGGCTCGCATCCCAGCATCTCGCAGAGGTTAAGGAATTCGTGCGTGCCAAAGCTATTGTCTTCGATCGTCCCACCCCAATTGTTATTTACCATCTTGGGCCTGTTTTCCCGCGGGCCGATTCCGTCCATCCAGTGATATTCATCGGCGAAGCATCCCCCCGGCCAGCGTAGCACGGGTATTTTGAGGGCTTTGAGTGCATTGAGCACGTCGGTGCGGTATCCGTTCTCATTAGGAATGCTCGCGTTCTCGCCCACCCATAGTCCGCCATAGATGCAGGTTCCCAGGTGTTCGGCAAATTGTCCGTAGATCTCTTTGGGTATTGGCTGGTTAGCGTCGGCGGTATTCATTTTGATCAGGGCTTGTCCGGATACCCGAAGGGATATAATCAGTAGCACGGCTACCAAGCATACGGTTGTGCATACATTTCTTTTCATATGTTCATTGGATTAAAGGTGTTGCGTATTCGATTCTCTTTCGGTGAAACATCCGAGATCGATATACTTGCGGTAGAGTTTTTCGTAGGCTTCAGTGCGCTCAGGATTGGGATCGTATTGATTGGCGTAGCCGGAGTTCATGGCGGCCTGCGCGTCTTCCACTTTGGAATAGATGCCTGCTGCAGTGGCTGCAAACATGGCAGCTCCCAGCGCGCAGGCCTGGTCAGTCTTGCATACCTTGATGGTCATGCCCAGCACATCACTTAGGATTTGCATGACGAACGGGGACTTGAGGGCGATGCCTCCGATGCCGATCACGCTGTCGATGCGTATGCCTTCGCTACGGAATCGGTCGATGATCGCTTTCGAGCCGAAGGCGGTGGCTTCCACTAAAGCGCGGAAGATACGCGGAGCATCGGCGGCGAGTGTCAGTCCGGTGATCGTGCCTTTGAGCAGCTGATTGGCATCGGGTGTGCGGCGACCGTTTATCCAGTCTGTTGCAAGGATGGCGCTTTCGCCCATAGGTATCTTCCCGGCTTCTTTGGTCAGGACAGGGATAATGCTGTCTGCCGCCTCGGCAATGAGTTTTTCCTTGATGGCCTGGTCGATCAGCTCCGTTTTGGCTACAATGGCTTTAAGCGGGAACTCCAGCACGTGCTTGAACCAAGCGTAGACGTCGCCGAAGGCAGATTGTCCGGCCTCCAATCCAATCATGCCCGGAATAACGGAGCCGTTTACCTGCCCGCAGATCCCTTTGATGAGTCTGTTGCCTATCTCTTGGTACGACGCTACCATGACGTCGCAAGTCGATGTGCCGATTACGCGGACAAAGGTATGCGGCGTTATATTGGCACCAACAGCTCCCATGTGGCAGTCAAACGCGCCTCCGGCCACGACCACGTTTGTAGTCAGCCCCAGACGTTCGGCCCATTCGGGGCTTAGTGTTCCCACCGGCTTATCGGCAGTCTCGGTCTTGTCGAACAGGCGTGCGCGAAATCCGGCCAGCAGCGGATCGAGACTTGTCAGGAATACCTCATCCGGAAGTCCGTTCCACTCTTCGTGCCACATGGCTTTGTGTCCGTTGGCACAGCGGCTGCGAATGATGCCGTCGCTCTTCTTCACACCGGTAATTAGCGCTGGAAGCCACTCGCAACATTCCACAATAGAATATGCCTTGGCGCGGATAGCCTTGTCTTCCCGAAGCACATGCAATGCTTTGGCCCAGAACCATTCCGAGGAATAGATGCCGCCTTCATACATCGTATAATCTATTTTCCATATCCGGCTGAGCGCATTAATTTCGGCCGCTTCCTTGACGGCGGTGTGGTCTTTCCACAGGATAAACATGGCGTTGGGGTTCTCCTCAAGCCCGGGCAGCAGAGCTAAGGGCGCGCCCGTTTCATCGGTGAAAGCTGGCGTGCTTCCTGTAGTGTCAAATGCTATGCCCACCACCTTCCCGGCCGTTCCGGCCGGTGCACTGTTCAAGGCGTCTCTTACGCTCTCTACAAGCACATCAATATAGTCTTGCGGATGTTGGCGGTAGCGGCTGGCCACGGGATCACAGTATAGCCCTTTTGTCCAGCGCGGATAATTTTTCACCGCTGTGGACAGTATTTCTCCTGTCGCCGCGTTTACAATGACAGCGCGGGCGGAATCGCTTCCGTAGTCCAATCCAATAACGAACTTATCATTCATATATATTCCGTATTAGCATTATCATTTGTCGATAGTCCGTTATCAGTTTCCCATTATCTTATAATAAACATCATTCGTGCGCAGCTCCTTTTTGAACCCGGACAGCGTGGTGTCCTCGTCGATGACAAGCAGTTCGATGCCGGCAATCTCGGCGTAGTCTTCCAGGTACTCGGTTGTGAGGTCGTAGGAGAAGCTGCTGTGATGGGTGCCCCCTGCCAGAATCCATGCGCCTGCGCCGACCTCAAAGTTCGGCCGCGGAATCCACAGCGCGGATGCGACGGGCAGTTTGGGCAGCGACTTACTCTTAATACAGTCTACTTTGTTTACGATCATGCGGAAGCGGTCGCCCACATCAACGATCGTGGCGGCAACCCCTTCGCCTTCTTTGGAAGTAAATACCAACCGCGCGGGATCGTTCTTGCCGCCTATGCCCAGCGGATGTACTTCCAACCGGGGTTGTTGCGCAGCTATCAGCGGGCAGACCTCCAGCATATGAGCTTGGAGGATGGCGCTCTTCTCGCCGTCAAAGTTCAGGGTATAGTCTTCCAGGAACGAGCATCCGTTAGGCAGGCCCTGCCCCATGAACCACATGGTCCGGTAGAGCGCTGCTGTTTTCCAGTCGCCTTCCGCCCCGAATCCGTAGCCTTCGGCCATCAGGCGCTGGCTGGCCAAGCCGGGTAGCTGGTCGATGCCTTCCAGGTCGTCGAAGTTGGTGGTGAATGCCTTGGCGCCTTTATCGTTCAGCAGTCTGCGGAGGGCGATCTCAGTGCGAGCAGCATTTCTGACCTGGCCCACAAAGTGTGCGTTCTTCCAATCATCCGGAGCGACAGCGTATTCCTTCCCGTACGTCTCCACCAGCCTGTCGATGTCGGCTTCCGTCACATCGTTCTGATAAGCCGCCAGTATGGCGATGGGACAATAGTCCACATGATAGCCCAGCTTTATCTCCGCATCCACTTTATCGCCGTCGGTCACGGCCACGTTATTCATCTGGTCGCCGAAGCGGATGATCAGCATGTCCTGCGCATCCGCCCAGGCAGCAGCCACGCGCATCCACACGGCAATTCGATCCTGTGCGGCGGCATCCTGCCAATGGCCAACCACTAATTTACGCGGTTTATGCATACGTGCGACGATGTGTCCGAACTCACGGTCTCCGTGCGCCGATTGATTGAGGTTCATAAAGTCCATATCCATAGTTTCCCAGGGAATCTCCTTGTTGAACTGCGTGTGGAAATGGCAGAGGGGCTTTCTCAGCTCCTGCAGTCCATGTATCCACATCTTGGCGGGCGAGAACGTGTGCATCCACGTGATCACACCGATACATTTCCCGTCGCTGTTGGCCGCCTTAAAGGTTGCCGTCACCTCTTTGGACGAGTTTACCGTACCCTTATACACCACTTTAACGGGGAGCCTGCCGGATCGGTTAAGCCCTTCGACCATTTCGTTCGAGTGCGCATCTACCGCCTTCACGGCATCACCGCCGTACAGAAGCTGCGCCCCTGTAACGAACCATACTTCATATTCTTTAAACATAATGCTTACTTTCTTTATCTGTTTATTCTTCCTTCTATTTAATCTATAGCCGCTTTTTCTACGCTACTGCTATTTTTTGTGTCCGGTTTGCCCGTAATAGGCGTCAGGCCCGTGTTTGCGGAGAAAATGCTTCTCGATCAGCAGCGGATTCATGGTCAAGCCGGGATTGAGGGCATAGGCTATGCTCGCCATCTTGGCCACCTGTTCCATCACTACTGCGTGATGGACGGCGCTTTCGGCATCGACACCCCAGGCGAATGGCCCGTGGCCCTTCACCAGCACCCCCGGTGTGTGCATCGGGTTCATTTCCTTAAAGCGTTCTATGATAATATTTCCCGTCTCCCATTCATACTTCTCCATCACCTCGGCCTCGGTCATGTCGGCCGTGCAGGGGATGTCGTCGTGGAAGTAGTCGGCATGTGTGGTTCCGATGTTGGGTATGCTCAATCCGGCCTGTGCCCATGCCGTGGCATAGGTGGAATGTGTATGCACAACGCCGCCTATTTCGGGAAAGGCTTTGTAGAGTGCAAGGTGGGTGGGCGTATCCGACGACGGTCTTCGCCGGCCCTCCACCACCCTCCCATACGGGTCTACCACAACCATATCGTCATCTGTCATCCGGTCGTATGGAATGCCGCTGGCTTTGATCACCACCAAGCCGCTTTTATGGTCGAGAGCCGAGACATTTCCCCAGGTCAGGACCACCAAACCATGTTTGACCAAGTCTAAGTTGGCCTTCAGGACTTCTTTTTTAAATTTTTCCAGCATATGCTATACTTATAATGTAAATCTTGGATTTTTGAGATAAGCCTCGCTGTCGTATCGATATAAAATAGCCAGTCTATTGGAATACTTTTTGCTTTTCTTATCGGTTCTCTTTAAGAAATGTACTCTATGCATACGCGGCCGGAAGTTTTTTGTCAGCATTTCCTTGCCATAGGCAGCCTTATACAAGTCCATTAGAAGTGTGAGGGGGAACAGTTCGGGAAGCAGATTGAATCCGACAGGAGTAGTCTCTAACTTATACTGCATGATCTTCCTGGCCTTTTTGACCATCTCGTTGTGGTCAAGGATTAACGGCGGAATCTTTTTGAGATTGAACCAAAATAACTTGTGTTTGCGCATAAGCTTTTTTCCGACAGCATAGCTGTCAACCAGCGCGTAGTAGGCGACAGAGACGGTCCGTTCCTCCGAGTCGCGAGCCATCTCGCCAAAAGCGCCCACCTGTTCTATGTACATCCGATTCACCCCGGTGAATGTGTAGATGACGCGTCGGATGGCGTCTGCCATATTCTCACCCTCTTGGGTGAAGCCACCCGTAAGTGACCATATGCTGGGAGCCGGCCGGGCCTTGCGCCTGACCACAAGCAAGCTCAGCTCACCTTCGTAGATACCGAAGATGGCGCAATCTATGGCCACATAGAACTGAGGGTGGCAGCTGTTGTCATCGTCCATCATATCGCCTTACCAGAAATAGATATAAAATGCAACGGTTATTCCTATAATAATAGCTGTATGGATTATATCCCACCTGTTCCAGCTGGCGCGGGTATCGATCTTTTGTTGCCGCGTGGCCGTTCCGAATACCAAGCCTCGTATCTTTTCAGCCGACGGCGCAGGCGTCGCATAGCTTACCAGCACGACTACGATCACGCAGAACAGGAACATCCATCCGCAGAAGAATAGCCAATTCAAGTCGTAGAACAGATATTTGAACAATGAGCCGGCGCCGGTGATGCCCGTACTTCCCGCCTCGATGCCTGCGCTACTGTAACAGACCTTCGCACCCAATCGTGTCAGACCGATGATCATGCCGGCAAGCAAGCCCCACATGCCGCCGGCAGCGGAGGTTCGCTTCCAGCAGACGCCCAGCAGGAACGCCGCAGCAATGCCCGGAGCGAGCACGGACTGTACATCCTGTAAATAGGTATATAATACGTCGCCCACGCTGCGCATGATCGGGATCCAGAGGATGCCCAGCACAACAATGGCCACGGTAGCAATCTGACCAATAAAAACTAACTTTCTCTCTGGCGTTCTCGGCCTGAAACGCTTGTAGAAATCGATGGTGAATAGCATAGCCGATGAATTGAACAGTGAGGCCAGCGAACTCATCAAGGCCGCCAGGATGCCGCATACCACAAGGCCCTTAACACCGGCGGGGAGCAGCTTAGCCACCAGAACGGGGAAGGCGGAGTCGGCGTTGGGCTTCATGCCGTCGGCCAGCAGCGGGAGAAATCCTCCGCTATCAAGGTTCTTCTGATGCAGCGCAAAGGCGATCATGCCGGGGATAAGGAACAAAAATACCGGAAGCAGCTTCAGGTATGCGCCGAATATCGTGCCGCGGCGTGCTTCCCTCTCATTCTTTCCGGACAGCGCGCGCTGAACGATATATTGGTCGGTGCACCAGTACCAGAATCCGATGATGGCGGATCCGATCAGCGCTCCTAGCCAGGGGAAATTCGAGTCGCTGTTGCTGCGGATCAGATTGTTCATCGTGTCTCCGTATTCGTTGACCGTCACGCCGCCGCATATGCGGATCATTTCGTCCCATCCGCCCAGCTCCTTTAAGCCCAGCACAAGAATTATTAAGGAACCGAGTAGGAGAATAGGTGTCTGCAGCACGGACGTGTACAGCACGGATTTCATGCCGCCGAGAACCGTATACAGCGCTGTGAGCAGTACTAAGCCGATGGCAGCTATCCAAAAGAAATCGATCCCCCATAGTGTTTTGATGTCAAATACCTGCTGGAACACTAAGCCGCCGGCATATACGGTTACAGCAACTTTCGTCAGTACGTAGCTCAGCAATGAGATAACAGATAATATGGTTCTGGATTGCGGGTTATAGCGACGTTCGAGAAACTCTGGCATGGTGTAGACCATGCTCCGCGTATAAAAAGGTACGAACACCCAGCCCAGGATAAGGATCATCCAGCCTTGGATTTCCCAATGGGCCATAGCCATGCCACTCGATGCGCCGGCGCCCGCCAATCCGATCAAATGTTCCGAGCCTATATTTGATGCGAAGATGGATGCACCGATAGCTATCCATGTGGCGTCGCGCCCTCCCAGAAAGTAATCCGCCGAGTTGTTCTGCTTCTGCCGGATAACCCATACCACGATCCCGATGAGGGCCGCACAAAAGACTCCGATAACCAACCAGTCAAGTAGTTGCATAAAAAATAAGATTTAAATATTAATATTATTGTTCTATTGTAAACTTATAAATGCACAGGCTGGCGTATGTCTGCCCGGGTTCGAGAACCACAGACGGCCAGTCGGCTTTGTTCGGACTGTCCGGGTAGTGCTGGGTCTCCAAACAGAGGCCCGTTCGCCGGTGATACGTCACGCCTTTTTTTCCGGTGGCGCTTCCGTCCAAGAAATTTCCCGTATATACCTGGATGCCGGGTTCGGTGGTGTAGACTTCCAAGGAAATACCGCTCGCTGGCGAAACCACCTTGGCAGCCGTCAGCGTTGCATCCCCTTTGGTATTCAATATGTAATTATGATCATATCCATCGCCGTTTATCAGTTGTTCATAGTCGGTGCGCTCGATCTCCTCGCCTATGACCTTGGGCGTGGTGAAATCCATGGGCGTTCCGGCTACCGGCAAGACCTCGCCGGTGGTCATAAATGTGCTGTCCACAGGTGTGAAATGGTCGGCATTGACATAGAGAATGTCGCTCGTAACCGGTTGTGTAGCGTCACCGGACAGGTTGAAGTATGCATGATTGGTCATGTTGATGATCGTTTTCCGGTCTGTCGTCGCCTCATAAGCGATTCGGATGGCATTGTCGTCGGTCAGCGTATATATCACCGTTGCGGTAATATTGCCCGGATAGCCCGCCTCGCCGTCTGGAGAGAAATATGTCATGGTGATGGATGTATCTCCGGTCTGCTTCGCCTCGAAGACGCGATATTGCCAGCCTTGCGGGCCGCCATGCAGGCTGTGCCCGAAATTATTGCGCGGCAGTCGAACCGTATCGCCGTCCAGCACGAACAGGCCATATGCGATGCGGTTGGCATATCGGCCGATAGCAGCGCCGAAGTCGCTCGGCACATTCATATAGTCAGTGATGTTATCAAAGCCAAGCACTACGTCCTGCAGTGTTCCGTTCTTGTCAGGCACCATGACCGATACGATGCGGGCGCCGAAATTGGTAATGCAAACTTCCACCCCGGCCTTATTCTTTAATATATAAAGATCGACCGGCCGGCCGGCTATTTCAGTCTTAAAATCCGCCGGATTCAAACTGGACAAGGTCAATTCCGCAGCCGGTTTGCTCCCACAAGACCACAACAGGCTTGCTGTAATGCCGGTAGCCCATAAGAGATTTTGTATATCTTTCATATTAATAATTAGTTAGCATAGAATTACTTTGTTGTATGTTGGTGTAAAAGTAACACTTAATAACACAAGTCGTACATCTGTCGTTTATGTTATACAGCATAAAATGGAAAAAGGGTGGCGGGTTGTCGTAATTGTTTGCCGCGGGGCATCCGGTTGCGGATCGTGTGTCTATATAAAGATGTATAAAAGGATAAAGGATTTGCAATCTATTGAAAAATAGATACCTTTGCAAGAAAAAGCCATGCAGATCATCACCACAAAAGAATTTAGGGCCAATCAGAAGAAGTATTTCGATATGGCAGAAAAGGAAACCATCCTTGTCACCCGCAAAAACGGCAAGCCGATCACAATTAGCGCTGCAAGCGAGAAAGATATTCCAACGCCTGCAGATCTTGCGTCCATTCAAAGGGGGCTGGATGATGTCCTCAATGGAAGAATTTATGAGATGCAGCCCGATGAAACGCTCTACGACTTCTTAAATCGCATAGAGCCGTGTATAAAGTAGCCTTTTCAAAAGAGGCGTCAAAGCAGGCTTTACAGCTATTGAAGTCAGCGCCGCAAATCTATAAATAAGCGGCTCGTTAAATGTTAGTTTAACGAGCCGCTTCGCTTTTATATCCTCACTATACATTATTATATATATTCCCGGCGCATCATTTGATCCTTCGATCGGGCTTTCGCAACTGCATGAAATGATAAACCATAGATCCTATATCATATATAATATATAGGAAGCAATAAATTGTAAATGGTAAATAGTAAACGGTAAATGTGAGATGGTAAATGGTAAATGGTAAATAGTAAATGATAAAGGTTTATCTTTGCCTCATCGAAATTAATCATTTATAAAAGAAATTGTTATGGGAGCTGTGAAATGTATCGGAATACTTACTTCAGGAGGGGATGCACCGGGAATGAATGCCGCTATCCGTGCGGTTACGCGTACGGCTATCTACAACGACCTGCGGGTGAAAGGTATTTATAGAGGATATAAGGGTTTGATCACCGATGAGATCGTTGAATTTAAGAGCCAGAACGTGAGCAATATTATTCAGTTGGGAGGGACGATCCTCAAAACGGCCCGCTGCAATGAGTTCACAACACCCGAAGGGCGAAAGATCGCCTACGAAACTATGCAGCGGCACGGTATCGACGCGCTGGTGGTCATCGGAGGCGACGGCTCGCTTACCGGCGCCCGCATATTCGCGCAGGAGTACAACATTCCCTGCATCGGGCTACCAGGAACAATAGACAACGACTTATACGGCACGGATACGACTATCGGATACGATACGGCGCTAAATACAATCCTGGATGCGGTGGATAAGATCCGCGACACGGCTACCTCGCATGATCGTCTGTTTTTCGTTGAGGTCATGGGACGCGACGCCGGATTTCTGGCCCTGAATGGAGCCATTGCTTCGGGCGCAGAGGCCGCGATCATTCCGGAGTTCAGCACCGAGGTGGATCAGCTGGAAGAATTTATCAAGAACGGATTCCGTAAATCGAAAAACAGCAGCATTGTCCTTGTGGCCGAGAGCGAGCTGACCGGAGGCGCCATGCACTATGCCGAACGCGTAAAGAATGAATATCCACAGTATGACGTGCGTGTAACTATCCTCGGACATCTCCAGCGTGGGGGAAGTCCGACAGCACACGACCGTATCTTAGCCAGCCGGCTGGGCGCCGCTGCTATTGATGCCATCATGGAAGATCAACGTAATGTGATGATCGGCATCGAGAACGACGAGGTTGTTTACGTTCCCTTCTCCAAGGCTATCAAAAATGACAAGCCGATCAAACGCGAGCTTGTCAATGTCCTTAGAGCGCTCTCTATCTAATATTATCTGCATCAATTATTAATTTGAAAGATCAAGATGCAACGTAAAAACGGACACTGCGGTTTTGTAAGTGGTAAATTACTAAGATGTTAAGGCCTCCCCGACCGGAGAGACGATAACTTGTTAGCAAGTTGCCTCCTCTCCGATCGGAGAGATGATAATCTGTTAGCAAGTTGATGATTCTCCGACCGGAGAGACGATAACCTGTTAGCAAGTTGATGATTCTCCGACCGGAGGGACGATAACCTGTTAGCAAGTTGACGATTCTCCGACCGGAGAGATGATAACCTGTTAGCAAGTTGATGATTCTCCGACCGGAGGGACGATAATCTATTAGCAAGTTGACAATTCTCCGACCGGAGAGACGATAACCTGTTAGAAAGTTGATGATTCTCCGACCGGAGAGACGATAATCTATTAGCAAGTTGATGTCTTTCCGGCTGGAGAAGCACTTATTTATCGTCAATTTAGTTATTTTATATATATTTTCTATAAAAGATGTTTAAATAGTGTGTATATTCTAAAAAACCTATACCTTTGGCGACAGCTAATACGGACACCAAGTCTAATTATTAACCTTATAATTCATAGAAAGATGCCGATCTCATTGATCAAACCCTTAAAACTTGAAGAATTGAACATCTCCGAGCTATTGGAGTGCTCAACTTTGCTAATTAAAAAAGTCTATACCGATGCCGTGGCGCAAGCCGTTGGGCTGGGAGGGGCTTATGAAAAACTTGTGGCTGCGCACACAAAGTACTCTATCATCCTTAAACACAATCCGACGCTGATCGAGACAGAGTCGCTCACCAAAGATGTTCTCCGCGTGCGGAATCTGATGGGAGCGCTTAGCGAAAGCCTGCGGGTGGCCGGAATCATTAACAACATCAACTTAGTTGAAGCGTTAAAGTTAGTAAGCAGCATCACCACGCCTTACCTCAAAACAAGGCATACGGCAACCATGTCGGCATTGCTCGGCGATGCGGGTGATATGTGCGAAGCCCTTCAGGAAGCCACTACCGCTCCGAAAGTGAGCGCGCTTGGCCTGACCGAACAAGTAACAGCCATAAAAGAGCTGGTAGACCGGTGTAACGACCTTCTGAGCATCCGCGGAGAAGAGATCGAATACCGTCAGCGGCTCGGCTCGGCGTCTAAAGCCCGGATAACACTTCAGAAGCAGTATCGCCTGATCTTTGCAACCGTCATCCCGGGTATCTACCTGACTACTTCCGACAGTACTATAAAGCAAAGGATCATTGAGATAGTGAATCAGACCAATGCCACGCTGAACATTTTCCGCCATCTGGTTAGTGGTGGAGGAAGCATGGGCAGCGGAGGCGTTGGCGACGAAGATACCCGTCCGGATAAGCCGGAAGTGCCTGATCAACCTGGTGAAGAGCCTGGAGGCAACGGCGACAACGAAGACAATATAGCTCCCCCGGGATGGGAAGACCCGGATGCATAATAAATAGAAGCTGACTATATTTCTCTTGTCGGGTGGTCGCTAATTAAACAGGGCCGGGTGTTGAAATTCCATTTAAAAGGGCTATTTTTGCACAGAATGAGAAAAGCCGCCATGAAGTCTTATCTGTTTACCCTGTATATCTTAACCGTTACCGGCATGACTGCATGGGCGCAGCCACGTATCTCCGTCAATCGGAATACGTACAGCTGCGGACAGGTGGAATGGCTAAAACCGGTCATGGTTGACTTTACTATTACCAATACCGGCGATAAACCGCTGGAGTTGGCAAATGTGATTGCGTCCTGCGCCTGCGCTGCACCAGGCTGGACACAAACTTCCATTGCCCCGGGTGGCAATGGCGCAGTGAGCATCACATTCGACGCCAAAGCTTTGGGCCGCTTTCATAAATCGATCGGTATTTATAGCAATGCCGAGTCCAGCCCGATCTATCTTCACATTACAGGCGAAGTGGTACGGGAGACGACAAACTTCGAGAAGAATAATCTGAAATCCATCGGGCAGATTTTGATCGATAAGACGGAGATCGACTTCCCCAACGTGCACAAAGGAGAGCGTCCAACGTTGCAACTTACCATTATAAACCAATCACCGGATCCTTACGAGCCGATATTGATGCACCTTCCTCCCTATCTGCAGATGGCAAGGGAGCCTCGTGTGCTCCAAAAGGGAGAAAAAGGAATTGTCACGCTGACATTGGACACCGATCGCCTGCCGGATCTTGGGCTTAT
The DNA here is from genome assembly GCA_031287715.1 of Mediterranea sp. (in: CFB group bacteria). GTDB lineage: Bacteria > Bacteroidota > Bacteroidia > Bacteroidales > Bacteroidaceae > Bacteroides. The sequence continues at coordinate 7,398 of JAITSN010000002.1, read as the reverse complement.
CCAAACTTCTGTCTACCTTGCCCGCTTCGCCGGAGACAAGGTTGGCGATCAGAACGAGATACCCGTCTCCATTGTTCTCCTGCCGGATTTCTCCGACCTGAGCGAGGCCGAGCGGATGAACGCTCCTGCAATCCACTTCTCCCAAACCGACGTAGACCTGAGCGAACAACTGAAGAAGAAGCGCAAAGCAGTATTCGATATTATTGTGAGCAACACAGGTAAGTCCATTCTTCATATTAATAAACTGCAGGTCTTTAACGCTGCAGTAGACGTTGGTCTTAATAAGTCTGTCCTTACACCAGGCGAGCAAGCTCGCCTGCGAATTACGTTGGAGAAGCCAAGCGTGAAGAAGAAAAATAGGAAGCTGCGCATTTTGTTGATAAGTAACGACCCGGTTCAGCCCAAATCCATCATCAGGCTGAAAGCCGAATAAACATTCTATATCCCTCCTCTCAACCGTAAATCGCCCAATAGAAACCGTATGATGGAACATCCTGAGAATAGTGAAGCATATAAAGGTCTGCTTGTCAACAAAGGCATCGAGCAGCCGGCATCTGTGAATCCTTACCTGAAAGCACAGCGCAAGGCCAAGAAGCGCGAGCTGTCCGTTGATGATTATGTAGATGGAATACGCAATGGCAGCGTTACCATCCTCAGCCGGGCCGTGACCTTGGTAGAGAGTGTCAAGCCTGATCATCAGGCTATTGCCCAGGAGGTGATAGAGAAGTGCCTTCCGTTCTCCGGAAGGTCCGTCCGCGTAGGAATCAGCGGTGTTCCCGGCGCAGGAAAGAGCACGTCTATCGACGTCTTCGGGCTTCATGTCCTGGAACAGGGCGGCAAGCTCGCAGTGCTGGCCATCGATCCGAGCAGCGAACGGAGCAAGGGAAGTATCCTGGGAGATAAGACCCGCATGGAAAAGCTGTCCGTACACCCTGACTCTTTCATCCGCCCAAGTCCTGCCGCAGGCTCGCTGGGTGGCGTAGCCCGTAAGACGCGCGAAACGATCATCTTGTGCGAGGCCGCCGGCTTCGATAAAATATTTGTTGAGACGGTAGGTGTCGGGCAGAGCGAGACCGCCGTACATTCTATGGTTGATTTCTTTTTGCTGATCCAGCTGGCCGGAACAGGCGACGAGCTGCAAGGCATCAAGCGCGGGATCATGGAAATGGCAGACGGCATCGTCATCAACAAGGCCGATGGGAACAATATTGACAAGGCTAAGCTGGCCGCCACGCAATACCGCAATGCACTGCATCTCTTTCCGGCTCCCGACTCGGGATGGACGCCGCAGATACTCACCTATTCAGGCTTCTACAACATCGGCGTGAAAGAGATCTGGGACATGGTTTATGAGTACATCGGCTTTGTCAAGACCAACGGGTATTTCGACTACCGGCGAAGAGAGCAAAGCAAATACTGGATGTATGAAAGCATCAATGAGCAACTGAAAGACGGCTTCTACAACAATGGAAAGGTAAAGGCCGTCCTGCAGGAGAAAGAACAGCTGGTGCTTAACGACGGGCTGACCTCGTTCGTCGCCGCCAAGGAACTGCTCGATACCTACTTCAAAGATTTAAGGCAATAGTCCCCGGCGCACCCTATAACAGAGAAAGAATTATGAAACAATACCTGGATTTACTTAACACCGTACTCAAGGAAGGAGTACCAAAGAAAGACCGCACCGGAACGGGAGTCATTAGCATCTTTGGACACCAGATGCGCTTCAACCTGGGTGAAGGGTTCCCGTGCCTGACCACCAAGAGGCTGCACCTGAAGTCCATTATCTATGAACTCCTGTGGTTTTTGAAGGGAGATACTCACGTGAAGTATCTTCAAGACCACGGCGTGCGCATATGGAACGAATGGGCCGACAAAAACGGAGACTTGGGACACATCTACGGATACCAATGGCGCTCCTGGCCGGATTATAAGGGCGGACACATCGACCAGATCACCGAGATCGTCCGCACCATCGAATCTGATCCCGACTCGCGCCGGATGCTGGTAAGCGCATGGAACGTAGCAGACTTGAACAACATGAGGCTGCCGCCCTGTCACGTCCTTTTCCAGTTCTATGTTGCCGATGGAAAACTAAGTCTGCAGCTTTACCAGCGCAGTGCGGACATATTTTTGGGTGTGCCCTTCAATATCGCCTCCTATGCTCTGTTGCTGCTAATGGTTGCGCAGGTGACCGGACTGCAGGCCGGAGAGTTCATACATACGTTGGGGGACGCACACATCTACAGCAATCACATCGACCAGATAAAACTCCAGCTGGGCAGGGAGCCAAGAGGTCTTCCCCGAATGAAGATCAACACCGGGGTAAAAGATTTGCTTGATTTTAAATTTGAAGACTTTGAACTGACGGGCTACGACCCCCACCCGAACATTGCCGGGCAGGTGGCCGTATAACTATTCGTCCGCATCAACCATGATCGGCATTTGCCGCTTGATTATTTCGTTAAACGAAATGAGCGTCTCGGTACGCGATAGCCCCAGCGGCTGGAGCTTATCATGAATGATGCTGAGCAGGTGACGGTTGTTCTTAGCATAGATCTTAATGAACATATCGTACTTGCCGGTCGTGAAGTGACATTCTACGATCTCCGGCATCTTCTCCAATGCTTCCATCGCCTTCTGGAAAGACTCGGGATCCTTGAGGTTGATACCGATGTAAGCACATGTTTCGTAGCCGATCTTCTGCGGGTCAATGACAAACTCAGACCCTTTCAATACACCCAGATTAATTAGTTTCTGTATGCGCTGGTGAATAGCGGCGCCCGATACATTGCATGCTCTGGCCACTTCCAAAAAAGGGATACGTGCATTGCCCGCGATGATCCGCAGGATCTGTTCATCTAAACCATCCAATTGGTGTTGTTTCATTTATCTGTATATGTTTTAAAATAGATCTCCGGTTCGATTCGTATACAATTTTTTGTCAATGACTTGTGTGCTCGCAGCCTTATCAGCTAACCGGCGGCCGTCTTCGGTCGCCAAAACCATGATCGGCTCAATAAGCCAGCCAATAAACGGGATAAGGCACAGTAAGCTGCCAATCAGGCAACGCAAGCAGGAGGCACCGATAGAGCAGGGCGTATTATTCGGCAGATAAACAACCATCAAGCCGACGGCCCTTTTACCCCAGCTTTGTCCGCTTCCCAATCCGTCTTTGATAAAGCTGTAAACAAGAGGTATGATGTATAGGAAGAAAGCGAAAAAAAACAGTACAGCAGCTTCGTCTTCGCCACGGTAGCTGGTTAATTTAGCCATGCCAACAAAATAAATGATCAGGGCGGGAAGACTTAACATCGCCGTGAAAAACCCGTCTAACAATGAAGCTAAAAACCGGTCGCCTAACGATGCCTTGGGGTAAAAGTCGCTCTTCAACCACATCTGGCCATAACGCAATGCCTCCGGGATGACGGCGCCACCATCGTCGGGACAGAATTTGGTGTCGGCAGAGTACACTTTTTCGCACCGGACACACTTGGGTATCAGCTTATCGGGAGAAGTCAGCTTGGCGCCGTCCACATCACAGAATTTTGTTCCGCCGGCAAATGTCTTTTGGCAGCGGGGGCACACAGGGTTTTCGATAAACTCGCTTTCGAGATTGCAACCACACGATTGACAGAACTTCGTTCCGGATAAAAACTCCGTATGGCACTTAGGGCATTTGTAATTGTTCATATTATTTTGGATATTAAGTATTCATGCGTCAAAAAAACAGGCCTTGCCTGCACAACCACCGACCACTTCGCCTCTAAAAAGGTCTTGGACGCCAAACCACAGGACAGAGTTGTGGACATATGATGACAAATATATAAAGATTGTTACTAACTTTGTGCAAACTCCAAACAAAAACTCATGAAAACCTTTACATTTACTCTCATCTTGGGTCTTTTATCCATATTCCGTGCGGAGGCCCAACGTTTCACAGAACATTTCGTTGACAAGACGCTCCGGGTAGATTATATCTTCACCGGAAACGCCGGACACCAGCACATCGCCCTCGACGGATTATCCCGTCTGCCCTCGTGGGCGGGAAGGGTAAGCCGCCTGGACGAACTGCCGCTCGAAGGCAACGGACAAGTCATCGTCAGGGAGGCAGACAGCAAAAAGTGCATCTACAAAACTTCCTTCTCCTCGCTCTTTCAAGAGTGGCTGTCCACAGACGAAGCCAAAACAACAGACAGGGCGTTTGAAAACACCTTCCTCATCCCCTACCCTGTCCGGCCCGTGGAGATAGAAGTCGTGCTGTTTGACGCAAACCGGAAAGAGGCGGCGAGCATGAAGCACATCGTCAGGCCGGATGACATTCTGATCAGGGAAAAGAACGCCAACCTTGTCGCGCCGCACAAATACCTGATGCGGAACGGCAGCCAAAGCAAGGCCATAGACGTTGTGCTGCTGGCAGAAGGGTATACCAGCGAAGAAACAGATATGTTTTACAACGATGCACAGGCCGCATGTGAAAGCATCTTCGGCCATGAACCCTTCCAATCCATGAAAGACAGGTTCAACGTGATTGCCGTAGCCGCACCTTCGGCAGACAGCGGGGTCAGCATCCCCGGCCGGAAACTGTGGAAGAACACGGCCGTCGGCTCCCACTTCGACACGTTCTATTCGGACAGATACCTTACGACAAATCGAGTCAAAGCCATACACGACGTGCTGGCCGGTATCCCCTACGAACATATCGTTATCCTGGCCAATACAAAACAGTACGGCGGCGGCGGCATCTACAACGCTTTCACGTTGACAACGGCGCACCACCCGATGTTCCGTCCGGTAGTGGTGCACGAATTTGGACATAGTTTCGGAGGGTTGGGAGACGAATACTTCTACGAGGGAGAAGACGTCATGAGCAATATGTATCCCCTGACCGTAGAGCCTTGGGAACCGAACATCACCACGCTCGTCAGCTTCGACACGAAGTGGAAGGACATGATTGAAGACAACAACTCTCCCGTTGGGCTTTATGAAGGAGGAGGATACGTCTCTAAAGGCATCTACCGACCGGTAGACAACTGCCGGATGCGAACCAATGAATGTCCCGGATTCTGCCCTGTATGCCGGCGGGCAATCGAACGGATGATCAATTTCTATACGGAACAGGAAAACCATGATTGAGCTCAAGCGTATTACGACCGGAGACAGTCGGCACTACGCTTACATGGAACAGTTGCTGACGGCATCTTTTCCCGAAGAGGAATACCGCGACCTCAAAGCGTTGAGGGAATATACAGATACCGTTCCCTGCTTCTATTGCAACATAATCCTCGAAGACGCAACGTCCGTCGGACTCATAACGTATTGGGACCTGGCCGGTTTCTACTACATAGAGCACCTTGCCATTGACCCGGATCGGCGCAATAAGGGATATGGCCGTAAGTTGCTGGAACACCTTGCGGATTTCTTCAAGAAGCCGGTCGTGCTCGAAGTGGAATACCCTGTGGACGAGACAACCCGGCGCCGGATCAGCTTCTACCAAAGACACGGGTATACACTCTGGGAAAAAGAATACTTCCAACCGCCATACCGGAACGGACACGGCAAACTACGCATGTACCTGATGGCAAAGGGCAACTTAAACCCGGAAGAGAGCTTCGAGTCCATAAAGAAAAAAATACACGGAGCGGTATACAATCAGGGCTGAAACAGCGAATACTACATGTAAGTAGGACAAAATACAGGGCGGCTCATTAAACGAACATTTAATGAGCCGCTTTTTAAAAACACATCTATATAATAGTATACGACGAAATGAAGAAAACAGTATTGTTCCTCTCACCAAAACCATTGCCGATACGAAACTATTTGATACATTTGGCCGGAAGTTCCGAAGCGGGAGCTTTCCTATTATATAATATAAACATAAACAAACGATGAGGGGAACGCTGAAAGGTTGATTGGCGAACAATCCGCTCACCACCGGCAACAAAAAAGACAAAATCCTGATGCCGAAACAAGGAAAGCTTCCTGTCCGGCTGAAGCAAGAAATTAAAATGGAACGGAATTTTACAGTAAATAAGTTTTGATAACAACTGGTGCCATTGCCGACGGATACCGGATATTACGGAAATCGGTATCATAGGGGTTTTTGAAATTTTCCCCTATGGATGTTACCTTTGGCGTCAACCGGGAAAAGAGGTTTATAAGTACCTCGTCTCGGGGGGCGGCGGCAGAAAGGATTGTCTTACTTGCAATTTCCAACAACAATCCCGAACCGCCGCCTTTTTTATACGAATGACAAATGACAGTTAATTCCACCGCAGGCTAATTATCCATTGTCAATTATATACATAACATTATGAACAAACCATTCACCATCGCCCTGCTACTGGCAGCGGCAACCAGCAGCCCGGCAGCCGGGCAACAGCAGATAGGGGTGGTCGGCGCAACGCCGATCAATCCCGCCGCAGTAGAAATCGTGTACACCGACGGGCACCGGATGACCCTCGACTTTTATGGCGAAAACATCTTCCGCCTATTCCGTGATGATGCCGGCGGTGTCCTGCGCGACCCCGAAGCCCGCCCGCCGGCCCGCATCCTGCAAGACAATCCGCGGAAGCCGGTGGCAGAACTGCGCGTGAACAGCAACGACAGCACGATTTCGGTCTCCACACAACGGATAACGGTGCGGATAGACCGGCGGACGGCGCTAATGACGGTGACCGACGGGCTGACCGGTGCTACCGTGCTGGAAGAGGCCGAGCCGCTGCGCATGGAGAACGGCAGCACTACTCTCACGCTCAAAGAAGCCCCGCAAGAGTATTTCTATGGCGGCGGTGTACAAAACGGGCGGTTCTCACACAAGGGAAAGGCAATCGCCATAGAGAATCAAAACAGCTGGACCGACGGAGGGGTGGCCTCGCCTAACCCTTTCTGCTGGTCGACCAACGGCTACGCGATCCTGTGGTATACCTTCAGAAAAGGGAAATATGACTTCGGGCTGACGGAGAAGGGGCGGGTGAAGCTGACGCACGAGACGGGCCACGCCGACCTCTTTGTGATGGTAGACGCCGAGGCGGAAGCGCTGCTGGGTGACTACTACCAGCTCACCGACGCCCCAGCGCTGCTGCCCAAATTCGGGCTATACCAGGGCCACCTGAACGCCTACAACCGCGACTACTGGAAGGAAGACCCCGACGGGATCCTGTTCGAAGACGGCCACCGCTACAAGGAAAGCCAAAAAGATGGCGGCGGCGGAAGCGTCAAAGAATCGCTCAATGGCGAAAACGGCAACTACCGCTTCTCGGCCCGGGCCGTGATAGACCGCTACGCCGCGCACGACATGCCGCTGGGCTGGCTCCTGCCCAACGACGGCTATGGAGCGGGCTACGGGCAAACGGGCACGCTCGACGGAAACATCGCCAACCTCAAAGAACTGACCGC
>JAITSN010000103.1 GCA_031287715.1 Mediterranea sp. (in: CFB group bacteria) | reverse complement strand
GGAGGATTGGAGCGTGGAATTGATGGAGGCAAGAAGACCAAAGGACGTAAACAACACATCATAACCGATACGATGGGACTAATATTGACAGTGGTCATCCATGCAGCCAATGTACATGACAGTAAAGCGACTTTTAGCGTAATCAAGGAGCTAAGGGGAAGGTTCCCACAATTATCTAAAATCATAGCAGATGGAGGTTATAGAGGCCAATTGCTGGAACAAGTACAAAAAGCATTTGGATGGATACTCAAAATAGTACTTCGTCCGGAGCAAACCAAGAAATTTGTTGTCTTACACAAAAGATGGATTGTGGAAAGAACATTTTCATGGTTTGAAAGCTACAGAAGATTGAGTAAAGACTATGAAGTGGATACAGAAAGCTCGAAAAATATGATACATCTAACAATGATACAAATAATGCTCAATAGAGTGAAATAATAAATTCAAAACAGTTTCTTATAATCTCTCTACCTACAAACCTTACTAAATTATCTATAGCGTTTTCGTAGTGAGAGCATTGCCTGTATTTCCAGTGGATTTTAACTGCTTTGCTAAATCCCTGCCATATGTAACAATATCCAGATCAAACTTTTTTCCCTCAATATCGGATGTAATCAGATCTACCACCTGATCTATAGTCATGCTTTCAAGCACCTCATCAAACTCATCGCATTTTCTACGATACTTTTTAATAATTCCATCAGTCTTATCAATATAATACTGGTTTTTGATTTTAAAAGTTTTCTGGGTGAGATCATCCTTAGTAATATAATAAGGAGTATCCAGGTACCTTTTGAGCCTATTATGGGTAACTCTTATTTTAATATTATAGGTAGCATCTTTCTCTTTGTGATGGGTATAAACTTCCACTTTGAATGTTGCTATATCATTTTTGTAGAACTATTATAGAACAATCTACTGCAAGAATAGGCTTTTTTGCGGGATTTGCTGATAACATGATTACCATAATGTACCCCCGACAGGAATCGAACCTGTATTTTCGGTTTAGGAAACCAACGTTCTATCCGTTGAACTACAGGGGCTTAAGTTATGATTTTATCTGTTGAATTACGAAGCCGTCGAATTTGCCTGCAAAGGTATTAAAATAATCGTATTAAAAGCAAATGAGTAATAGATGGTCCATGCATCTGGTAGCCGCAGTAAACGTTGAGGTTGTTGAAGTACAGGCTCGAGGTATCGCTGCCTTATGGCGACGCACTCCAGTAGCAGCCAAGTTGCAGTCCATAGACGTAAAATCATGGCAACACTCAACGCGGTTCCGCCTGCGGGGAGCACAAAGACAGCGGACGCGACAAGTTGGGCTTTTAAAAACGTATATACATATTATATAAGAAGCGACAAAATAAAGAAAACAGTATTAGCTCTGTGTATGGTTACCTTGCTTTGTTCCTGCATCAAGGACAGTGAGGCATTGTTTGAAAGCAATCCAATGGAGGTTGCTTTTGTTGGTCATTCCCTTAAAGAAAGCTGAGCCGGCGTCATCCGCGCTACGGATGCGACTTGGGCGACGGGCGATGCGGTAGGCGTTTATGTGCTTCCCGGCGGTGGGGATGTGACAGAAGAAGTAGATCGTACGGTGAGCGGCGAGCTGAGCAAATTCAGCAATTTCCTGGAAGACTTCAACATTTATCCGGTAATAAACTTTCAGCTGAACTTCCGCGCATTTTAACTTTCCTCCACATACCCTTTTGCTTGCAAAATACACCCATTTATCTTATTCTATGATGACAAGCGGGTGCATTTGTTTATAAAACCAAGAAAAGCTCAAAAATATGTTATATGACATATTTTATAATTTGGGCTATACCCTAAAAAGCGACTACCTTTGCATAGTTATCCTGAAAACAATCTTTTTACCTTAAGGAACTAATACCTATTGAAAACTTAAAATGGGGCTTTGTGAAAAGCCCTATTTTTTTGTGCTTATAGCTTCCGCTCGTGCAAGAGAATTTCTATCTTTGACTTCACGTTGAATATATACTGATCAAAAATTTAAATCCAAATTAATTATGTTCTCAGGAATTATAGAAGAATGTGCAACAGTTGTTGCGCTGAAGAGAGACAGGGAAAACGTACATTTAACACTGAGTTGTTCTTTTGTCGGAGAGTTGAAAATAGATCAGAGCATCTCCCACAATGGAGTATGCTTGACTGTAGTCAGGCGAGCGGGGGATACATACACGGTAACGGCAATGAAAGAGACATTGGAACGCTCGAATATCGGATTGCTGGAAATAGGAGATAAGGTAAACGTGGAACGCAGTATGATAATGAACGGACGCTTGGACGGGCATATCGTGCAGGGGCATGTAGACCAAACGGCGGTGTGTACAAAGATCCGTGATGTGGAGGGCAGCTGGTATTTCATGTTTAAATATCATGTTGATAAAGAAATGGCCAAACGTGGGTATCTCACTGTTGATAAGGGTTCGGTAACGGTTAACGGCGTAAGTTTGACGGTATGCAATCCTGCTAATGATTCGTTTGAGGTGGCTATTATCCCGTATACTTACGAGCATACTAACTTCCATGCTATCAAGACAGGCAGCATGGTCAACATCGAATTTGACATCATCGGCAAATACATAAGCCGCATTGCATCGTTTAATTTATGAAAGATTTTCTGGAGCTTGTAATGGCGCGGCAAAGCGACCGAGCCTACGATAATACCCGTGAAGTAGAACCTGAAAAGCTGGATCGGATTCTCGAAGCAGCCCGCTTGGCCCCTTCGGCATGTAACGCACAGCCGTGGAAGTTTGTTGTAATCACAGACCGCGAACTATCCGTAAAGATCGGCAAAGCAACGGCAGGCTTGGGAATGAACAAGTTTGCCAAAGATGCCCCTGTACACATTCTCGTGGTGGAAGAATCGGCAAATATAACCTCGTTGTTAGGTAGCAAGGTGAAGAACAAGCATTTCCCATTGATCGATTTGGGTATTGCCGCTGCGCACATCTCATTGGCCGCAGAGAGTGAAGGAGTAGGATCCTGCATCCTGGGATGGTTTGATGAAAAAGAAATCAAGCGGCTAACAGGCATACCTTCCTCCAAACGTTTGTTGCTGGATATCACAATCGGCTATCCGGCCAAAGACAAACGGAAAAAGATGCGCAAGCCCAAAGAGAAGGTGATTTCGTATAATAAATATTGATATACTTGCAGGCGTAGTATGCCACATTGCAAACGTTTCATTAAATTTGCGTTCAATTTCAACTAATGGTCTGTCTATTTTTGTCTGCCGAGCAGTTGGGAAAACATAAAAACATTCGATGATAGAGAAACTGATAGTATTAGAAGATATTGATCCGGTGATATTTTACGGCGTCAACAATGCCAATCTGCAACTGATAAAAGCGTTATACCCCAAACTGCGCATCGTAGCCAGAGGCAATGAAATCAAAGTACTTGGCGATGAGGAAGAAATGGCGGCGTTTGAAGAGCATATCGTCCAACTGGAGAAATACTGCACAACACACAACTCGCTGAAAGAAGACGTGATCATTAACATCATCAAAGGCAACGCCCCGCAAGCCGAGAAAGCAGGAACCGTGATCGTATTCAGCGTTACCGGAAAGCCCATCATACCACGGAGCGAGAACCAAGTGAAACTGGTAGAGGGCTTCAATAAGAACGATATGATATTTGCCGTAGGGCCTGCCGGATCGGGCAAGACCTACACAGCCATTGCGCTGGCCGTGCGTGCACTCAAAAACAAGGAAATCAAAAAGATCATTCTGAGCCGTCCCGCCGTAGAAGCCGGAGAAAAACTGGGGTTCCTGCCGGGCGACATGAAAGAAAAGATCAATCCGTATCTGCAACCGCTTTATGATGCACTGCAAGACATGATCCCGGCGGCAAAACTGAAAGAATACATGGAACTGAATATCATCCAGATCGCCCCGCTGGCTTTCATGCGCGGACGTACGCTGAATGACGCGGTTATCGTTCTGGACGAAGCGCAGAACACAACCACGCAACAGATCAAAATGTTCCTGACCCGTATGGGAATGAACGCCAAAATGATCGTGACCGGCGATGTTACCCAAATTGATCTGCCCCCCTCCCAGACCTCCGGATTGGTTCACGCCATGCGCATCCTGAAAAACGTGAAGGGTATCACTTTCATCGAAATGGGAAAGAAAGACATCGTTCGCCACAAGCTGGTTGAACGGATCGTAGATGCCTACGAAAAATATGAGTAACTAATTATAAACCCCAAGAATAGAATGAGCAAAGCATTGGTTAAAACAGATTTCAACTTTCCGGAACAAATAAGCGTTTACCACGGAAAAGTGCGCGATGTATATAACATTGGCGACGACCTTCTGGTGATGGTTGCAACCGACCGCATCTCGGCATTCGACGTTGTACTGTCGAAAGGCATTCCTTACAAGGGACAGGTACTAAACCAAATCGCTTCCAAATTCCTGGATGCAACCGCCGACATTGTCCCGAACTGGAAAATCGCCACCCCTGACCCAATGGTTACCGTAGGCGTCAAATGCGAGGGCTTCCGTGTGGAAATGATCATCCGCGGCTACTTGACCGGTAGCGCATGGCGCGACTACAAAGCTGGAAACCACACAATCTGTGGAATTACGCTACCCGAAGGCATGAGGGAAAACCAAAAATTCCCTTCTCCTGTTATTACCCCGACAACAAAAGCAGACGAAGGTCACGACGAGAACATCTCCAAAGAAGAAATCATCGCTCAGGGCATCGTAAGCAAGGAAGACTACGAACTGATGGAGAAATATACCTACGCTCTCTTCCGGCGCGGAACAGAAATCGCCGCCGAAAGAGGCCTGATCCTCGTCGATACGAAGTATGAATTTGGAAAGAGAGACGGAAAAATCTACCTGATCGACGAAATCCATACCCCGGACTCTTCACGCTACTTCTATGCGGAAGGCTACAAAGAAAAGTTCGAGAAAGGCGAACCGCAAAAACAACTATCCAAAGAGTTTGTACGCCAATGGCTGATGGACAACGGCTTCATGGGTAAAGCCGGCCAGCAGGTACCTGAAATGACTGACGCCTACGTTGAATCGGTCTCCGAACGCTATATCGAGTTGTACGAACACATCGCCGGCGAGAAATTCGTGAAAGCCGGTGTGGAAAATATCACCACCCGCATAGCGGAAAACATCACTGCTTTTCTGGCGGAAAGGTAAAAGTAAGTTCAACTATAAACAATGGCTTTCATGCAGAAATACGGTTTAATCGGCTATCCCTTGCGCCATTCATTCTCGATCGGATACTTCAACGAAAAGTTCCAGGCCGAAGGTATCGACGCAGAGTATCTCAACTTCGAGATCCCTACGATCAATGACTTCATGGAAGTTGTACTCGAAAACCCCACATTGGCGGGACTGAACGTCACGATCCCCTATAAAGAACAAGTCATTCCTTTTCTCGACGATCTGGAAAAAGACACCGCAGCCATCGGCGCAGTAAATGTGATCAAGATCATTCGCAAAAAAGGGAAAATAAGGCTAAAAGGATATAACTCTGACATTATCGGGTTTACGCAATCCATCGAACCCTTGCTGCAACCCCAACATAAGAAAGCGTTAATACTCGGAACCGGCGGATCGTCAAAAGCAGTACTCCATGGATTGAAAAACCTGGGAATCGAGAGCATCCGCGTATCCCGTACCCACGGTTCACAAGAAGGTATCATCACCTATCAAGACATCACACCCGAAATCATGAACGAATGCAAAGTCATCGTCAACTGCACCCCCGTAGGTATGTATCCGAAAGTAGATTTCTGTCCCGAAATACCCTACCGGTGCCTCACTCCGGTACACTTGCTCTACGACCTGCTCTACAATCCCAACGTAACGCAGTTCATGAAGAAAGGGGAAGCGCAGGGAGCCGTTACCATGAACGGGCTGGAAATGCTGTTGCTACAAGCCTTTGCCGCATGGGAGATATGGAATAAACCTGAATAAGAACAAACCTGAAGCATATGCCTGCATTTGAAACCGAACAAAAAATAGTCGAAATACTCAAAACAGTATTCGACCCCGAAATCCCGGTAAACATCTACGACTTGGGACTTATTTATAAAATAGATGTTGCCGACGACGGAACCACGGCAGTCGATATGACGCTGACCGCACCCAATTGCCCGGCGGCAGATTTCATCATGGAAGACGTCCGCATGAAAGTCGAATCGGTAGAAGGAGTCACATCAACCACCGTGAACTTAGTCTTTGAACCGGAATGGAACAGGGATATGATGAGCGAAGAAGCCAAACTGGAATTCGGATTCTTATAAACAATGAAGAACATATATTTCCTTTCAGATGCCCACCTGGGGTCAAAAGCCATTCAATCCGGACGCACACAGGAACGCCGCTTAGTGAATTTCCTCGACAGCATCAAACATAAAGCCTTGGCCGTTTACCTGTTGGGCGACATGTTTGACTACTGGTTCGAGTACCGCAACGTAGTACCCAAAGGCTACACCCGCTTCCTGGGCAAACTCTCCGAACTAACCGACATGGGCGTAGAAGTACACTTCTTCATTGGCAACCACGACATCTGGTGTCGCGACTACCTGACGAAAGAATGTGGCGTTGTGATGCACTACGAACCCTTGACCATAGAAATTTACGGAAAAGAATTCTATCTTGCACATGGCGACGGCCTGGGCGATCCGGACAAGAAATTCAAACTACTGCGCGCCCTATTCCACAACCGCACGCTACGCCGCCTGTTTGCAGCCATCCATCCGCGCTGGAGTGTAGAATGGGGCCTGAATTGGGCCAAGCACAGCCGCCTGAAACGGGAAAGCGGAAAAGAACCCGGCTACATGGGAGAAGACAGGGAAAACCTCGTTCTCTTCTCCAAAGAATACCTCAAAAGCCACCCCAACATCAACTACTTCATCTACGGGCACCGCCACATCATGCTCGACCTCATGCTCAGCAAATCCGCCCGTATGATGATACTGGGCGATTGGATCTCCTGTTTCTCCTACGTCGTTTTCGACGGCGAAAGCCTGTTCTTGGAAGAATACATCGAAGGAGAAACGCAACCTTGAGCGGCGCCCCTGTCTATGGGAACAATAATAGTAGCGACAATCTCCTTCCTGATAAACATCCCGCTGGGCAAATACCGGGCAAAATACCTCCCAAAGTCCTTCATGTGGTGGGTCATGATACACGCATCCATACCATTAATCGTTTTCCTGCGCATCCTGCTCGATACTCCGACGGCATTTATCCCGCTCTTCATCGGAGCCGCCATAGCCGGACAATTCATCGGCAAAAAGCTCACAACCCCCAAATAGAATAACAGGAAAAACCGTCACAGTCCGCCTAAAGAACCTCCATTTCCCATTTTCCCTGTAAAGCGCCTTAATGCCGGTAAGATCAAGGCTGTCGACCAGAGTGCCGACAACGCGGACAGGATCGTTTTCGGCTATATCTTCATCGATCCGTTGTAGAAAAAGAATCGTTTGGTTGGATGTGTAAGGGCGAAAATGTAACTTTGTCATGATGTTTTTTTTCCGAATACCTAAAGTTACAAAGACTTTAGGATACGGCAAAGGCCGAGCTTGGGAAAGTTCGGCCTTTATACAAAAGAACAAGCTACTTTTGATGCACCCTCCAGCAGGAAAATCTATTTTGAATGTAATTAAAAATTTTGTAGAAACGCCAAACTCACTGAGAATGTAATTAAAAATTTTGTAGAAACGCCAAACTCACCAACTTTTCTACTTAACCGGTGTTTTGGCCAGTGTAGCCACCAGAAAATCATAGAATTTGGGAACGGTAGAGATAAGTACCCTTTCATCGGGCGAATGTGGAGAGCGCAATGTGGGTCCGAAAGAGATCATATCCAGTCCGGGAATATTCGCTCCGATAATACCGCATTCCAGCCCGGCATGGATCACTTTTACCGCCGGCTCTACCCCGAACTGTTCTTTATAAGACGCTTTCATTGCGGCCAGGATGGGAGAATCTACGTTTGGCTGCCATCCGGAATATGAACCGCTCCGTTCAACCTTCATCCCGGCCAGGTTAAAGCAGGACTCCAAGCTCGTGGCCAAATCGTCTTTCATGGAATCACAACTGCTGCGCGCCAATATTTTAATTGCGGCATGTGTGGAGTCGATCTCGATGATGGCCAAGTTGGAGGAAGTCTCTACCGTATCGGACACGGCAGGTATCATGCGGGTTACGCCGTTTTGGCAAGCATATATTGCACAGACAAGGACGTCTTGTATTTCCTTCGGAAGAATTTCTTTCTTTTTTCCCGTTTCGGTCATTTCGATGATGATCGTGTTGTCCGCCCCTTCATATTCTTCATTGAAAGTGGTTGCAGCAGATGCTATCCGGTCTGCCAGCACGGCTTTGTTTTTAGGGGAGACAGCCAGGACGACTTCGCACTCGCGGGGGATGGCATTGCGCATATTTCCACCTTTCCAACTGACAAGCCTTGCGCCGGCAGTTTCAATGGCCCACTTGACCAGACGCGCCATAAGTTTGTTGGCATTGCCGCGGCCTTCGTTGATTTCCAGTCCGGAGTGACCGCCACGCAGGCCTCTCAGGGCGACGTGCAGAAACACATCGTCGGTATCCGCCACTTCTCCTTTATATTCCAGGGTAGCGGTAATGTCCACTCCACCGGCACAGCCGATGTAAAGTTCTCCTTCGTCTTCCGAATCCAAGTTCAGCAGGATCTCTCCGGTCACCGTTCCCGGCTTAAGACCGAACGCGCCCACCATACCGGTCTCTTCGTCCATGGTGATCAACGCTTCCAGCGGCCCGTGAGGAATCGCTGTATCTTCCAGCACAGCCATGATAGCAGCTACGCCCAATCCATTGTCCGCACCCAGTGTCGTGCCTTTTGCTTTCACCCAATCGCCATCTATATACGCTTCGATCGGATCTTTTTTGAAATCATGAACCGTATCGTTATTCTTTTGCGGGACCATATCCATATGTGCCTGCAAGATCATACCTTTCCGGTTCTCCATGCCCGGGGTAGCCGGTTTGCGGATGATCACGTTACCGACCTCGTCCGTAAAGGCTTCCAGCCCAAGGTTTTTACCGAATGTCAGCAAGAAATCGGTAATCGGCTTCATATATCCCGACGGGCGGGGTATATGAGCTAATGAATAGAAATGTTTCCACACATGCTGTGGGTCTAACGCTTGAATTGTTTTCATAAATTGTGTTTTTTATTGATGATCGGCAATGTTACCGAGCCATAGATTCCCAACAAAATTATTAAAAAGGTTTGTATCCCATGTACAACCAGTGCGAATATTCCGGCATCTACGGCGCTGACACCGTAAAGGGTCATCATTGAGATAACGGCGAAATGCCAGGGGCCTGCACCGTTAGGCGTAGGCACCATGACGGCAATGCTTCCGCCGACGAACATCACCAGCCCGGCCGGAACAGTCAGGCTTGCCGTAAAATCGAAACAGAAGAATGTCATATAGAACTGCATAAAGTAACAGAACCAGATAAGAAACGTATAGCATACAAACAATGCCTTGTTTCTTACATCTTTCAATGAGATAATACCTGCCCAGATATTCAACGCCACCCCCTTGACCTTCTCGAAGAAAGAAAGGGCGCGCACCAAAAAATAAAGCAGGAGGATCATTCCAATCAAACAACACAGGATAATATAGAAATGCGGAGATGTGAACACATCGGTTATCGAATCCATATTCGTACCGGTTTCCTTGAAAAACGCCCTGAACACCTTCATCTGCATCGACACAGCCACAGCAGTGGCCAATCCTATACATAAGGAATCGATCAGGCGCTCTGTGACCACGGTACCCAATAACCGGCTAAACGAAATACCGTCGTACCTGGAGAGTATGCCACAGCGTGACACCTCCCCCAAACGGGGCACCAACAGGTTGGCGGCATAAGAGGCGAATATGGCGTTCACGCAGTTGGAAGTCTTCGGATAAGCACCCAATGGCTCCAGAGTCTGTTTCCAACGCCATCCGCGAAAGATATGGCTGAATACCCCAAAGACCAAAGAAAACAACATCCACCACCAATTCATCTCATGAAGAAGGACTTGCCTGGCCTTGGAAAAGTCAAAGTCCCGGTAAACCCACACCATTATCGCGCCTCCAAACAACAATGGAACAACGATCTTAAACGTTTTTTTTAGCAGCTTCTTCATTATTTAATTATTCGCCGGCCCGCGTCGGACCTTGTTTCTTTCATTAAAAGAATTACCTTTGTCAACTGCAAACTTAGCCAAAAATAGTTGAAAACCAAGGAAAGCGCCGGCTACTAACCTCCAAAACAATGAAACAAGTCAAACCAAAAAAATTCCTGGGACAACACTTCCTCAAAGATGTAAAAATAGCCAGGGACATCGCCGATACGGTAGATGCCCTCCCACAACTTCCGATCCTCGAAGTTGGCCCCGGAATGGGCGTGCTGACCCAATTCTTAGTTAAAAAGAACCGGCCGGTAAAAGTGGTTGAAGTAGACTTTGACGCTGTGGCATATCTCCGCAACGCATACCCTTCGCTTGAAGGCCATATCATCGAAGATGACTTCCTGAAGATGAACCTCAACCGATTGTTCGATGGGCAGCCGTTCGTCCTGACCGGCAATTATCCGTACAACATCTCCAGCCAGATCTTCTTCAAAATGCTGGACAACAAAGAACTGATCCCCTGTTGTACCGGAATGATACAGAAAGAAGTCGCCGAACGCATTGCCGCCCCTCCGGGAAGCAAGACCTACGGCATATTGAGCATCCTGATACAGGCATGGTACCGTGTAGAATACCTTTTCACGGTTGACGAACACGTATTCAACCCGCCGCCAAAAGTCAAAAGCGCAGTCATCCGCATGACCCGGAACGATGTGCAAAACCTCGGATGCAATGAAAGGCTGTTCAAGAATGTAGTGAAAACAACCTTCAATCAACGCCGGAAAATGCTGCGCAACTCCATCAAGCCCATACTAAGTACAGACAGCCCGCTACTGCAAGACGAAATATTCACCAAACGTCCCGAACAACTCTCCATCCGGCAGTTTATCGAACTGACCAACCGGATAGAAAAAGAATTAATGCACCCATAAAACCGCACACGAATCATTTAATGGATATATAGTATAATGAACGAAGAATTCATCAGCAACATCAAAGAGCTAATCCAATTACAAGATTCGGATAAGGCAAAAGAACTAATCAGCGGACTTCACCCTGCCGACATCGCCGAATTCTGCGATGAACTCACCCCCGAAGAAGCCAAGTTTATCTACCGGCTGATGGATAACGAAACGGCGGCAGACGTTCTGGTAGAAATGGACGAAGATACCCGTAAAGAATTCTTAGACATCCTGCCACCCGAAACCATCGCAAAACGATTCGTGGACTATATGGACACGGACGACGCCGTAGAGCTGATTCGCGAACTGGACGAAGACAAGCAGGAAGAGATCCTTTCGCACATCGAAGACATTGAACAGGCCGGAGACATCGTCGACCTGCTGAAGTACGACGAGAACACCGCCGGAGGACTAATGGGCACAGAAATGGTCATCGTAAACGAAAACTGGTCCATGCCCGAATGTCTCAAAGAAATGCGCCATCAGGCAGAAGACTTGGACGACATCTACTATATATATGTAATAGACGATGACGAACGGCTGCGCGGAGTCTTCCCGCTCAAGAAAATGATCACCTCGCCATCCGTATCGAAAGTAAAGCATGTGATGAAGAAAGAACCGCTCTCGGTTCACGTAGACACACCCATTGACGAAGTCGCACAAACCATCGAGAAGTACGACCTTGTGGCCATCCCTGTCGTTGACAGCATCGGCCGCCTTGTAGGGCAGATCACCGTCGACGACGTGATGGACGAAGTCCGCGAACAGTCCGAACGCGACTACCAGCTGGCATCCGGTCTTTCGCAAGACGTTGAAATGGACGACAACGTCTTCCGCCAAACGAGCGCACGCCTGCCCTGGCTGCTCATCGGTATGGTGGGAGGAATAGGCAATTCCATGATCCTGGGCAACTTCGGTTCAACCTTCGCAGCACATCCGGAAATGGCACTCTACATACCGCTCATCGGCGGCACCGGAGGAAACGTAGGAACACAGTCCTCAGCGCTCGTCGTACAAGGCCTTGCCAACAACTCGCTGGATAAGAACGAAACCTTCAAACAAATCGTCAAAGAATCCGTCGTAGCGCTCATTAACGCAACAATCATCTCCCTGCTGGTATACATCTACAACTTCGTCCGTTTCGGAGCAACAGCCACCGTAACCTATTCCGTATCCATCAGTCTCTTCGCCGTAGTCATGTTCGCCTCCATCTTCGGAACATTCGTACCGATGGCGCTGGAAAAACTGAAAATAGACCCGGCCATAGCAACAGGACCGTTCATCGCCATCACCAACGACATCATCGGCATGATGCTTTATATGGGAATCACCGTCCTTTTAAGCTAGCAGGCAAACGCCCACAACAGGCAAAACCATGTTGTTGATCGTCCAAGCGCCGTTGCACGCGTAAACCCGTATATCGTTACCCACACAAATTACAGGCTTCAGCAATCAATCTGCGGTAATCCATACACAAAATAGGTTGTATAATCAATTTTTGACGCAAAAAATTATGAAGTGATTATTTTATTTCATTAATTTGTGAAATAATGTAATAAAAGCTATCCCTTGCTTTAGAAAGAATAGCCTTACTTTAAAAGAAATGCGATGATGGACTCTCACGAAACCAACCTGTCTTTAGAAGGAGATTTTGAAAAAGAAGCAGTAGAAATCCCCGAAGCTGAAGCTGAAGCCAAAGAAACTATTGAAACTCCGGTTACGGAAGTAGCCGAAACAGTCACAAAACCTGCCAAAGAGAGTATCCTTAGCAGATTGAAAGAATTGGCGCAAAATGCCGAAGCTGCAAGCAAACAAGAGCTTGACAGCCTGAAGCAAACATTCTACAAACTTCATAATGTCGAATTGGAAACGGAGAAGAAACAGTTCATAGAAAATGGCGGCACCGAAGAAGAATTTATCCCCAAAGTCGATGCGCTGGAACGCGAGTTCAAAAACATGATGGGCGATATTAAAATCAAAAGAAACCGGCTTACCACTGACCAGGAAAAACAAAAAGAAGAAAATCTGACGATCAAACTATCCATCATTGATAAACTGAAAGAATTAGTCGAATCACAAGAAGACGCCAACAAGCTATACAACGAATTTAAAAAGCTGCAACAACAATGGAACGACACCAGGCTCGTTCCACAGACAAAAGCCAATGAACTCTGGAAAAGCTACCAGCACTATGTAGAAAAATTTTACGACATACTGAAGCTGAACAACGAATTTCGTGACTACGACTTTAGGAAAAACCTCGAAATCAAACTCAAACTTTGCGAAACCGCAGAAAAACTGATCGAAGAGCCTGACGTCATATCCGCATTCTACCAGCTGCAGAAACTGCACCAGGAATTTCGCGACACAGGCCCCGTGGCTAAAGATTTACGCAACGAGATCTGGAACCGCTTCAAAACAGCATCCACCGCAGTGAACCGTCGCCACCAGCACCACTTCGAAGAACAGAAAGAAGCAGAACAGCTCAATATGGATCAGAAAACCGTGATCTGCGAAATCGTTGAAACAATAGATTACAACAGCCTCAAGACATTCACAGCATGGGAAGAACAAACACGGGAAATCATCGCGCTACAAGCTAAATGGAAAACCATCGGCTTTGCCCCGCAAAAAATGAACATGAAAATATTCGAGCGCTTCCGCAAATCATGCGACAACTTTTTCAAAAAGAAAGGCGAATTCTTCAAATCGTTCAAAGAAAGCATGAACGAAAACTTTGAAAAGAAAAAAAAACTGTGCGAAACAGCAGAAGCCTTGAAAGAAAGCACCGACTGGAAAGAAACGACAGAGATCCTAACCAAACTCCAAAAAGAATGGAAAAGCATCGGGCCGGTACAAAAAAAACACTCGGAAACGATATGGCAACGCTTCATCGGCGCATGCGACTACTTCTTTGAACGGAAAAACAAAGCCACATCATCGCAACGTTCCGTTGAAATGGAAAACCTGAAAAAGAAAAAATCCATCATAGAACAACTCGTTGCCATCGACGATACGATGGGCACCGAAGAAGCCGAACAATTAGTACGCGAACTCATGAAAGAATGGGCAACCATCGGACATGTACCCTTCAAAGAAAAAGACAAAATATACAAGCAATACCATAGCGTGATTGACCAACTCCTCGAAAGATTCAACATCAACGTATCCAGGAAGAAATTAAGCAATTTCAAAACGTCCATCAGCGATATCGAAAAAGACGAACCCCAAGCACTGTACAAAGAACGCGAAAGGCTGATACGCGCTCGGGAAAACCTGAAAAATGAATTATACACCTATGAAAACAATATCGGTTTCCTGACCGCTTCGTCCAAAAAAGGAAACAGCTTGCTTACAGAGATCAACCGCAAGGTAGAAAAACTGAAAAGCGATCTGGAATTGATAGAACAGAAAATTAAAGTGATAGACAATTCCATCCGGACGGAAAACTAAAGAAAACAAAAACGAAACCCCATCCTGTAAATTAAACGAAGCCCGCTACGCAGAAAAAAATGCTTAGCGGGCTTCTATTGTCAATGACTTTGTTGCAACTCCCCAACGCGTTTGCATCGCAGATGTAGATGAGGCTCTACTTATTACTTGAATAAGAAAAAGTTATAGCTTAACTAAACGACATGAAATAGTAAATTGTAAATGATAGTGGCTCATTAGCATGACTATTTTTTTACCACTTGTAACTGATTATCAATGGATGGTTTGCCGTCTAAATATTAAGTCTTTGTGCACTTCTCAGTATAATATTTCTTATGCTATTTTATCCTTTGTCTATCCCATGTTC
>JAITSN010000075.1 GCA_031287715.1 Mediterranea sp. (in: CFB group bacteria) | reverse complement strand
GACACGACCACTATTACCGGTTCTTTTACCGACTCTACAATCTTCTTTACGTTTAAAATGCTGTTCGCGGAACCTACGGATGTCCCGCCGAATTTCATTACTTTCATGAGTTCTTTTTTTTTTGATTAGTTCACGCAAAAGTAACAATAAAATCGTCAGATGGGGGGTGCGCCGGCTTTTTTCGATGGATAACCTTGCCTTCAAGGTATGGAAAGAGTTTTCGCGACGTCGACTGTCCGATCCTGCCCTAATGCGGTGCTCAAACGCCGTCTAAGTTCCGTCTTTTCTCGAGAAAGTGCTACGATAAAATATTTGCTCCGTCTTTTCTCGAGAAAGCGCTACGACGAAATATTTGCGCCGTCTTTTCTCGAGAAAGTGCTACGACAAAATATTTGCTCCATCTTTTCTCGAGAAAGCGCTACGACGAAATCTCAATCCGATAAACAATGGACAAAGGACAATTCCCTCTTCCGAACCTAAAAATGGGCCATTAAGACCTGTATTTTTTGCTTCTTTCCATTCATATCTGAAAATAATCCTGTAATTTTGGAGGACACAACTATTTTTAGAATAGATAAAATGCTATGGAACAAAGAATCGCCGGATGTAATGCTCGTATAAGCATTGCTGATATATTCTTATTCAAATGGATAACCGCAGAGCACGGCCCATTTAGACAGGAAATAAAACAAAAACGTAATCAGCCATGAGTACAATGCACGCATATTTGAAAAGAATTAAAGACGTACACCAGCATGTGGTCAAGCTCATTACCGAGAAAAAGCTGAAAGAAGCCTTTGCAGAACTTGGCGAACTCATCACAAAAACAGGCTGGGAGCTGCAAAGCAAGCTGAAAGAGCTGGAAATGTCATACAACTATATGCTGGGTTATACGCGCCGGAACGTCGTAGACCCCAAACGCGTCGAGCTGCACCGGAGACTGATAAGAGACGCACTGGCCATAGCCGACCGCCTGCAACTGCAGATGATCGCGGCTGAACCGTGCCGCACCCTTTATTTCAAGATACAAGACAGATTGAAGAAGGCCGCCGTGCCTTATACGCTTGAAAACGTACGGCTTGAGCTTGAAACATATACGGAAAACTATACCGCGGCCGAATTGCCGGAAACGGAAAACGAGATGGAACAATTGAGCAACATCCGCAAGCGTCATGAAGAAATGCAGACCGTTTTGTTTGAAATGATCTGGGTCTCGCCCTGCTGGACTGCGGAAGAAGAAGTCGAGGCAAAACAACTGCTTGAATCGGATCTCGTTAGCACAAACGACCTCTGCCTGCTTGTCAGCGCCGTCACCTTGAGCTTGGTTGAGAATTTCGACCGCAGAAAGCTCTTGCTTCTCTTCGATGCTTACAACTACAAGAATAACGAAGTCAACCAGCGCGCCTTAGTGGGGCTGGCCATCGCGTTCGAGCTTTACCACACCCGTTTGCCCTATTACCCGGAAATAAACCTGCGCCTGTCTCTGCTGAACGAAGACGAGACGTTCGCAAAAAGCCTCAACAGAGTTCAGATACAGATACTCCTCAGCAAGGAAACAGATAAGATCAATAAGAAAATGCAGGAGGAGATCATTCCCGAAATGATAAAAAACGCCGCTCCGCACAACCGGCTGATCAACCCGGACGAAAACGAAGAAGATTTCAACCCGGACTGGATGCAAGACATCGAAAACTCTGCCTTTGAAAACAAACTGCGTGAAATGAACGAGCTGCAAATGGAAGGCGCCGATGTATACATGAGCACATTCGCCTGCCACAAAGGTTATCCTTTCTTCCGGACAATAAATAACTGGTTCTATCCCTTCGACAAACAACACTCGCTCGTTGCAAAGGAAATAGCCAAAAGCACGGGCGGCACCGTCATCGACATCATTCTGGAATCGGCGTTCTTTTGCGATAGCGATAAATATTCACTCTTGTTCACCCTCATGCAGATACCTGCCGCAGACCGGGAAATAATGGCCGGCCAATTGTCCGAACAACAGATTGAAGAACTGACAAACAGAGAAAATGATCTGGACCCGATGAAAATAGGATCAAGCCGGAAAGAACTCATTTCAAGCCAGTACATACACAATCTGTACCGCTTCTTCAAAGTATACAGGCACCGCCTCGAATTTACAGATGTATTCGACCTGCCGATACACCTGAACGAATACGACTTCCTGCAAGAATCCATGTACAAGCCCGAACTGTTCAAGGAACTTGTTGACTTCCTCTTCCGCAAGGAACACTACAATGATGCGATAAAAATATACCGCATCCTGCTGAAGCTGGAGGGCGATCATGCGGAAACGTACCAGAAACTCGGCTACTGTTACCAGAAAGAGAAAAACTACGAGCAGGCATT
This sequence comes from Mediterranea sp. (in: CFB group bacteria), assembly GCA_031287715.1. Taxonomy (GTDB): domain Bacteria; phylum Bacteroidota; class Bacteroidia; order Bacteroidales; family Bacteroidaceae; genus Bacteroides. Next base: position 5,758 of record JAITSN010000075.1, on the reverse strand, counting down.
AGAGGCGTACGCAAACGCCGATAAACTCAAGCCGAACAACGCCTGGACCAACCGTCACATAGCAAGCTGCTACCGGCTAATGACAGAGTACGACAAAGCATTGTTCTACTATAAAAAAGTAGAAAAAAAACAACCCGAAAACCGCAACCTCCTATATAATATAGGAAGCTGCCTTGTAGAACTTGAGCAGTTTGATAAAGCCATACAATATTTCTTCAAACTCGACCTCATTGATCCCGACAACATCAAAACGTGGCGCGCCATAGCCTGGTGCTCCTTTATGCTCCGGAAGAATGAACAGGCAATATGCTATTACGATAAAATAATGGAAAGGAACGGCATTGCACCGGACTATCTCAATGCCGGACACGCCCTATGGTGCTCGGGAAACATGAAAAAGGCGATCACACTCTATACCCAATCGTGCAAACTGTCGGGAAGCAAATCCCTGTTCCTGGATATATTCAATAAAGACAAGGAATACTTAGTAAAGAACGGCATCAATGAATACGACATCGCACTGATGCACGACCTTCTATAATTAATGGACAATTTACGCCGGTGATCTTCTATCGAACTCACGTTAATTTAAAAAAAGTGACGTCCGGAGTATTATTCTTTCGTATCATACCGGTAAGAGGTACGGAGGAGGCTTATCGTATTGGAATTTCAACGGCGGAAAGCCTGACAAATTTAGCCCGGGAAAACACAGGCGAAACGGTCACAACGCCTGCTTGCTACAGGGCTTATAGCTTCTGGTTTCTAACTTCTTATATGGCGCAAAAACAAAAACTTAATAGCTGAAAAATTTCCTTATTAAGCAATTAATTATTTCCTTTGTGCGTTTCATTTTGCAGATAATTATACAGAAAATACTCATTTAACATTAAACTAAAATATATTGTTATGAAGATCTCACACATTGAACATTTAGGAATTGCTGTGAACAGCATTGAAGAGGCGCTCCCTTACTACGAAGACGTATTAGGACTTAAATGTTACAATATTGAAACGGTAGAAGACCAAAAAGTAAGAACGGCCTTCCTGAAGGTCGGCGACACCAAGATCGAATTGCTTGAAGCTACCGGTCCGGAAAGTACCATTGCCAAGTTTATCGAGAATCGAGGCCAGGGGGTGCACCACGTAGCCTTTGCCGTTGAAGATGGTGTTGCCGGAGCACTTGCCGAAGCAGAAAACAAAGGCATCCGTTTGATCGACAAGGCTCCGCGTAAAGGTGCCGAGCGTTTGAACATCGCTTTTCTTCATCCGAAATCAACGCAAGGCGTGCTGACGGAGCTGTGCGAGTCTTGATATACCGGTTATAACTATTTAAATTCATTAATTCTTAACTATATAAATTCATGAGTAACCAACTTGAAAAAGTAAGAGAACTTATCGAACTCCGTGCGAAAGCGCGTTTGGGCGGCGGAGAGAAAGCTATCGAAAAACAACATGCTAAAGGAAAGTATACCGCTCGCGAACGCATAGCCCAGCTACTGGACGAAGGCAGTTTCGAAGAACTGGATATGTTTGTAGAGCACAGATGTACGAACTTCGGCCAGGAACAGAAACATTTTCTGGGCGATGGCGTGGTAACCGGCTATGGTACGATCGAAGGACGGCTGGTATATGTTTTTGCACAGGATTTCACCGTCTTCGGCGGCTCGCTGTCGGAAACCATGTCGTTGAAGATCTGCAAAGTAATGGATAAGGCCATGAAAATGGGCGCGCCGGTTATTGGCATCAATGACTCGGGTGGCGCACGTATCCAGGAAGGCATCAATGCCCTGGCCGGTTATGCCGAAATATTCCAGCGCAACATCATGGCTTCGGGTGTTATTCCTCAAATATCGGGCATCTTCGGCCACTGCGCCGGCGGTGCGGTTTATTCTCCTGCCTTGACCGACTTTACACTGATGACCGAAGGCAGTTCGTATATGTTCCTCACCGGGCCTAAGGTTGTGAAAACGGTGACGGGTGAAGACGTAACGCAAGAAGAACTTGGCGGCGCGAGCGTGCACGCAACAAAGTCAGGCGTAACCCATTTTACCGCCGCTACCGAAGAAGAAGGCTTGTCAACGATTCGCCGTTTGCTGGGTTTCCTTCCGCAAAACAATCTCGAAGAAGCTCCGATACTCAACTGTACGGATCCGATCGACCGCCTGGAAGATTCGTTGAACGAAATCATTCCCGACAGTCCGAACAAGCCCTACGATATGTATGAAATAATCGGCGCCATCGTCGACAATGGAGAATTCCTCGAAGTACAACAAGATTATGCAAAGAATATCATCATCGGTTTTGCCCGCTTCAACGGCCAGTCGGTAGGTGTGGTTGCCAACCAGCCTAAATTCCTCGCCGGCGTGCTCGACAGCAACGCTTCCCGCAAAGGCGCGCGCTTCGTACGCTTCTGCGATGCGTTCAATATTCCGTTGGTGACGTTGGTAGATGTTCCGGGATTCCTCCCCGGCACAGGCCAGGAATACAACGGCGTGATCCTTCACGGTGCTAAATTGCTGTATGCCTACGGCGAAGCGACGGTGCCCAAAGTTACGGTCACACTGCGCAAGTCCTATGGCGGTTCGCATATTGTGATGAGCTGTAAACAACTTCGCGGCGACATGAACTATGCGTGGCCTACTTCGGAAATCGCTGTAATGGGCGGCGCAGGCGCTGTTGAAGTATTATATGCCAAAGGCGCTGCCGAAGCCGCCGATCCGGCAGCTTTCATGGCCGAAAAGGAAGCCGAATACACCAAGCTGTTTGCCAACCCCTACAACGCCGCCAAATACGGATATATTGACGATGTGATCGAGCCGCGGAACACCCGCTTCCGCATCATTCGTGCGTTGCAGCAACTGCAAACCAAAAAGTTATTGAATCCTGCCAAGAAGCATGGTAATATTCCATTGTAAATTAAGTCTCGAAAAGTTATGAATAAAAGAAAACTTGGGATATTTATCGTATTCATCGTAACCGTATGCTTGAATATTCAGGCGCAAGGAACTCAAAAACTTCGTATCAATGAGGTTCTTGTGGTCAATAAAGAGAATTTCCAGGATGATTATGGTATTCACAGTGCATGGATCGAAATCTTCAACACATCCTTTGCATCTGTAAACCTGAGCGGTTGCTTCCTGACGAACGATAAAGATAACCCTACCAAATATCCAATTCCCAAAGGCGACGTCATGACGCTGGTCAGATCGCGTCAACATGCCTTGTTCTGGGCAGACGGAAAGCCAAACAGAGGTACGTTCCATATTAGTTTTACGCTGGATCCCGATAAAGACAACTACATTGCCTTATACGATTCGAACGGTAAAACATTGATAGACGAAGTCATCGTTCCTGCCGGACAGATCGCCGACCATTCGTGGGCGCGCGAAGAAGACGGCAGTGCAACGTGGGTACGGAAAGGAAGCGGCATAAACAGCTACGTCACCCCAAGTACCAACAACATGACCCTTGACAAGAACGAGAAGATCGAAAAATTCAAAATACACGACGCAGCCGGTCTCGGAATGACGATCACAGCCATGTCTGTTGTATTTATCGGCCTCATTCTATTGTATCTGTCATTTAAATTTGTAGGTAATATTTCCGTCAGGCTTGGTAAGCGCAATGCGATGAGGGTTCACGGCATCACAGACAAACAGCAGGCCAAAGAACAAGGCTTCGGCAAACGTTCGGGCGAAGAATTTGCCGCCATCTCGATGGCCATGCACGAATACCTCGACGATGTTCACGATATTGAAGATATGATCATCACCATCAATAAAGTGAAGCGCACCTACTCGCCATGGAGTTCCAAGATCTATACGCTGCGTGAAACTCCAAGAAAATAACGACTAACCATAACTAATGATTTAGAACAATGAAAGAATATAAATATAAAATCAACGGTAACCCCTATAACGTGGTTATCAAAGACGTGCAAGACAATATTGCCCAAGTAGAAGTAAACGGCACTCCATATAAAGTGGAATTGGACAGGCCGGCTCCGGCTGCTACGAAAACGATCAAACGTCCGGCTGCTGCACCCAAGACGGAAAGCGGCGCTCCGGTCGTAGCAAATGCTCCCAAAACGGCAAAGAAAGAAGGCGTAAAGTCTCCGCTTCCAGGTGTTATCCTCGACATTAAAGTCAAAGAAGGAGACCAGGTGAAGAAAGGTCAGATTGTGATCATCCTCGAAGCGATGAAAATGGAAAACAACATCAATGCCCACAAAGACGGTAAAGTGACTGCTATTAATGTTAAAAACGGAGATTCTGTACTCGAAGGTACAGACCTCGTAATCATAGAATAAGTATGGGAGAGTTTTTATCGTTCTTGGGAGAGAATTTAGTTGTCTTCTGGGATTTCACCGGTTTTGCCAACGCAACATACCAACATTTCATCATGATCTTAGTTGGGATCCTGTTCATCTACTTGGCTGTAGCCAAAGAGTTTGAACCGATGTTGCTGATCCCTATCGGTTTCGGTATACTCGTCGGCAATATCCCATTCAACTTGGAAGCCGGTCTTCAAGTAGGTATCTACGAAGAAGGTTCCGTATTGAACATCTTGTATCAGGGGGTGACTTCGGGGTGGTACCCGCCGCTTATCTTTTTGGGCATCGGGGCGATGACCGACTTTTCGGCGCTAATATCCAATCCGAAATTGATGCTGATTGGCGCCGCTGCGCAGTTCGGTATCTTCGGAGCTTATATTATCGCCCTGTTTATCGGTTTTGAACCTCATCAGGCAGGGGCGATCGGTATCATCGGCGGTGCGGATGGTCCTACGGCGATCTTCCTTTCGTCCAAGCTGGCACCCAACCTGATGGGCGCTATTGCAGTGTCGGCCTATTCGTATATGGCATTGGTTCCCGTCATCCAGCCTCCTATCATGCGTTGGTTTACCAGCAACAAGGATAGGGTGATCCGCATGAAGCCTCCCCGCGTTGTTTCCCATACGGAAAAGGTAATGTTTCCGATCATCGGTATGTTGCTTACGTGCTTCCTTGTGCCGTCCGGTCTTCCTCTGCTGGGGATGCTGTTCTTTGGCAACCTGTTGAAAGAAAGTGGCGTAACCCGTCGTTTGGCCAATACGGCAAGCGGCCCGTTGATTGATACGATCACCATTTTGTTGGGCTTGACGGTAGGTGCTTCAACACAGGCCTCCCAATTCCTCACGTTGAATTCAATCAAGATCTTTGGTTTGGGTGCTATTTCATTCATTATCGCCACGGCTTCGGGTGTATTGTTTGTGAAATTCTTCAATATCTTCCTGAAGAAAGGCAATAAGATTAATCCGCTTATCGGTAATGCAGGTGTATCTGCGGTTCCGGACTCGGCACGTATTTCCCAAATAATCGGTTTGGAATACGATCCGACCAACTACCTGCTGATGCACGCTATGGGTCCTAACGTAGCCGGTGTGATCGGTTCGGCTGTTGCCGCCGGTATCCTGCTCGGATTCCTGATTTAAGCGAATATCGTTTACCTTTTGTTGTTTTTTTGAAAAAAGACCATGGCCAATCGGCATGGCACCCAGGCGGCCTCTTGAGGCCGCCTTTTTTTTTATTCCCCGCCTCCCGTCCGCACGGATGTAGAGGTAGTGGACGGAGACGCCGGTAAATGATATTAAATACTAAATAACGTGAGTTCGATATAAAAAAATTCGTAAAAAAGTTAGCAAAAGAGAGAATAAATAGTTATCTTTATAATACTCATTAATAAATGATTAGCTAAAATATTCTCTCATGCTAACAGTA
>JAITSN010000041.1 GCA_031287715.1 Mediterranea sp. (in: CFB group bacteria) | reverse complement strand
GGACATGAAAAGTGAACCTGCAAACAGCAGGCAACGGTATAAACAGAATGATTGGCTTCGTTTATTTAGTATTAGCATAACGTTTCCTTTTTCGGCCGTGTCCGTCTCCTGATATGAGACGGATATCGGAGTACGAATATGCAGCATTTGGTCTCATTTTGAAAGTCTTTTTTTTCCCTGAAAGACCTTTTCGCATCTTCCGAGTCGATTATTTTCAGATAATGTATACAAACAAACTGTTTGCGTTTGATTTTGTATAAGAGGCACCTATGTTTTCCGAAAAACAAAAAGTATAAACACGATTTAAACCTGTTTTAAATTCCACTCTTTAACATTATTTATTAAATAAGATTCATTTTATTTTTCACGAGACCGAATCCCGTTCAATGGGCTTTCCTTGAATATGTTTTTAAGATGCAGATAAATTGTCTGTATGAGGAAGCGGATCGTTTAAAAAAGAAGAACAAAAGAACGCCACTGTTTACTCCAAAGTTCGGATAAAACGGAAGAATAATTTGCAAGTTATGCCTTACAAATTATTCTTATTTCGGAACATCCAAAGCTGTAATGAAAGAAAACAGTTTATTGATATGATGCTTGAAAAATGCCCAACGCAAAATTTAAAATGCCCAACGCATTTAACCCAAATGCCCAACGCAAAAATCAGAAAGCCCAACGCAAAATATACAATTCGCTTTAGGCTAAAAAAATCCAGCCTATTAATAACTACTATTACTAATCAAGAAGATGAAAAAGAAAAGAAGAAAGAAGGAAAAAACAAAAGAGCTTTTGAACGGTTTGTAGACAAAGCCATGGAAGACGGCTACCGGATCAAGCTGCTTCACCCGAAAGGGAAGCGTCACACAACAAAGTCATAGATGCCGCATTGGCAGGACGAAAAAGCTAAAACAGATCCAACTTGTTCTTCTTGGCTTCTTCTAAGGAAACAACTTTTTGTCCGGTTACGTTTTTCTCTTTCCTGAGTTGCCGGTATTCTTTATCCAGCTCTTCTTCCAACTCATTCTTGAGTTCCGGATTCATCAACCGGGCGGCTACACCGGCATTCTGGGAAGCGTCTTTCAAATGGATAACGGGAGCGTTGTAGACAGGGGCTATTTTAAGTGCGGTGTGTAGCTTGGAAGTGGTGGCGCCGCCCACAAGCAGCGGGATCTGAAGGTCTGCCTTTTGGAGTTCAACAGCCACGTGTACCATTTCTTCGAGTGAAGGCGTGATCAAGCCACTCAAGCCAATCATATCGACTTTGTAGTCAATGGCTTGCTTGATAATTGTTTCGGCGGGCACCATGACACCCAGGTCTATGATTTCATAACCGTTGCAAGCCATGACTACGGAAACGATGTTCTTGCCGATATCGTGCACGTCGCCTTTCACTGTGGCCAGGAGGACTTTTCCGGCAGACGCCCTGCCTTCCTGTTTTTCCGATTCGATAACGGGTTGCAGGATGGCTACCGCTTTTTTCATTGTGCGGGCCGTCTTTACGACTTGCGGCAGGAACATTTTGCCGTCGCCGAACAATTCACCTACTTTGTTCATCCCGCCCATTAAAGGGCCTTCGATAATATCTACCGCCTTTTCGTATAAGGGCAGGGCTTCTTCCAGGTCTTCTTCCAGGAAATCGCCTATGCCTTTTATCAGGGCGTATTGCAAGCGTTCTTCCACGCTGTTTTGGCGCCAACTGTCTCCTCCCCGTGTTATGGTTTGCGACTGTGGCTGACCGGCTGCTGCGTTCTTCAGTGTTTCAGCCAATTCAACCAAGCGTTCGGCTGCATCGGGACGGCGATTCAACACGACGTCTTCGATCTTCTCCAGCACGTCTTCGGGTATATCGGTGTACAAAACGGAAGTTGCCGGATTCACGATTCCCATATCTAAGCCCTGCTTGATGGCATGATAAAGGAATACGGCGTGCATTGCTTCGCGTATGTAGTTGTTCCCGCGGAATGAGAAAGACAGGTTGCTGATGCCGCCGCTGATAGACGCACCGGGCAAATGCCGCTTGATCCAGCCTGCCGTGTGGATAAAGTCTACCGCATAGTTGTTATGTTCTTCGATGCCCGTAGCAATCGCCAGCACATTGGGGTCGAAGATGATATGGTGGGGGTCGAAGGCGGCTTTATCGACCAGCAAGCGATATGCCCGCCCGCATATCTCGATTCTGCGTTCAAACGTATCCGCCTGTCCTTTTTCGTCGAAGGCCATAACAACAACCGCCGCTCCATAGCGGTTGATGGTGCGGGCACATTCCAGGAATTTTTCTTCTCCTTCTTTCAGGGAGATGGAGTTGATGATCGGTTTGCCTTGAACGCACTTCAACCCTGCAAGTAGGACGTCCCATTTCGAAGAGTCGATCATGACGGGCACCCGGGCGATGTCCGGCTCGGAGGCGATCAGGTTCAGGAAGGTGGTCATTTCTTCTTTGGCGTCCAGCAGGCCGTCGTCCATATTGATGTCAATCACCAGTGCGCCGTCTTCCACCTGTTTGCGGGCAATGCTTAGCGCTTCGTCGTACTTTTTCTCTTGTATCAGCCGTAAGAACTTGCGGGAGCCGGCTACGTTACACCGTTCGCCGATATTCACAAAGTTCATCTCGGGTTTGACTTCCAGCAGTTCAAGGCCGGATAGCCATAAGCATCCGGGTTTGGGGGCGGGCAGATGCGGCTTGGCGCCTTGTATCAAGGCAGCGTACTCGGCTATGTACTTGTTTGTTGTGCCGCAGCACCCTCCTATAATATTGACTAATCTTTCGTCTATGTATTCTTTTACCTGTGCGGCCATCTCAGCCGGACTTTGGTCGTACTGTCCCAGGCTGTTGGGCAGTCCGGCATTGGGATAGGCGCTGATATAATAAGGTGCACGGGCGGCCAGTTGAGCCAGGAAGGGTTTCAGCTGACGGGCGCCAAAAGAGCAGTTCAGCCCGACCGAGAATATATTGGCGTGCTGGACGGAAGACAGGAATGCTTCCAGCGTTTGCCCCGAAAGCGTTCGCCCACCCGTATCCGACACTGTTACCGAAAGCATCAGAGGCACTTCCACACCGGTGATCTCCATGGCTTGCCGTGCGGCTAAGATAGCGGCTTTCGCGTTCAGGGTGTCGAATATGGTTTCTATCAGGATGGCATCCACTCCGGCCGTCAGAAGTTCTTCCATCTGTTCCTGGTAGGCGGCGGCCAGTTCATCGCAGGTAATGGAACGGAATGCAGGGTCGTTCACGTCGGGCGACATGGACGCCGTTTTATTGGTTGGCCCGACCGAGCCGGCAACAAACCGGGGCTTGGCGGGATCCTTGCGGGTGTACTCGTCGGCTACTTCGCGTGCCAGCTTCACGGCGGCCCGGTTTATTTCACGTACGTACTCCTGCACGTGGTAATCAGCCATTGAAACGGTGGTGGAGCTGAACGTATTGGTTTCGATGATGTCGGCCCCCGCTTCGAGGTATTTGCGGTGGATGTCCTGTATCACGTCGGGGCGGGTGAGGCACAGCAGGTCATTATTCCCCTTCATTTGTCCGGGGATTGACGCAAGCCGGTCGTTGCGGAAATCCTCTTCCGTCAGGTCATACTGCTGGATCATGGTGCCCATGGCGCCATCTAAGATCAGGATACGTTCGGTGATCAGTTGAGCGATTGTTTGCTTCATCTTCCCGTGTGAGGCGTTTCAGTAGTTCTTCCGGATCCTGTCCATATCGCGGCGATCGTCTTTTTCTTTCAACGATTCGCGCTTATCGTACTGTTTCTTGCCTTTAGCCAAGGCAATGACCACTTTGGCCAATCCTTTTTCGTTGATGAACAGTCGAACCGGAATGATGGTAAAGCCTGTCTCTTTGGTTCCGCGTTCCAGCTTTTTGATCTCTTTCCTGTTGAGCAGCAGTTTGCGGTCCCGGCGCACCACGTGATTGTTATATGAGCCGTAGAAGTACTCGGCTATGTGCATGTTCTTCACCCATACTTCGCCTCTTGACAAGAAACAGTAGGTATCGACAAGGCTGGCTTTCCCCATACGGATGGATTTGATTTCCGTTCCGGTAAGCACGATCCCGGCGGTAAAGGTTTCGATGAACTCGTAGTCGAAGCCGGCGCGTTTGTTTTTGATTGTCAGAGCGGGTTGTTTCATCTTCAACGGTTAGCTGAGTATAACAAGTAGTTTGCCGAAGATCGTGCTGATGCTTATCGGGCACAGCATGAGCAACAGGAATACGGCCAACGTATAGTTAAGGCGCCGGCTTTCCTTGACGTTCATCAAGACATCTGCGCCGGCCCATACGATGTATAGCATATAAAATTGGAAGATCAGGGCGATAAACCCAAACTCGGGCAGCAGGCCGGTTACGATGTGGACCAGGAATGTAGCCACCAACGCATAGCCGGCAAACTGCTGTGCCAGCAGCCGGTCGTTTGGCAGGCCGAACACTTTTACACCCAGCGCATTGATAATATATGCCGCCAGGAAGTATCCGCCGAACAGGGAAACCGCCACAACGCAACAATCTTTCATGGCGATCCGGAAACTTTCCGGGCCGCCCCACCCGTTGGTCAGCAATGAACCGATGAAAACGGCGAGGGTGCATAAACCAATCATAGGATAGACAAAAGCCGTAAAGACCTTTTGCCTATCCTCTTCCAAACGGATTTCCTCCCAAGCCTTGGCCGGGGAGGAAATCAGTGATAAGGCTGTTTTAACTATTTCCTTGAAGTTCAATTAGGGAATTTTATTTTCGATGTGTTCGACTTTAGATCAATGGGTTCGCCCGATTGGTTTACGCCGTCGGCAATCAACACTGCGCTATAATAGCCGTTGCTGTCCGGAGTTAAGTCCGGATATTCCGTTTTGATATTCTCCTCGGAATCCAATATAAAACTCAGTGATTTGGTCGAATACGTAGGAGACTTTTCCACCGTTCTGGTAAAGGCTATTTTAAAGTAGATAATATTTTCTTCTACCTTATCTATATATAGGCTGAAATCCTCGGGTGAATCTCCCGTATAAGTATAGTATGCCGCAGCTACATTCAGATATTCGTTGGCCGACCAGATGCTTTCGGACAGCGCCAAAAGAGGAGTAACCGTTTCCACAGGATCGGGTGACATATCCCTCACATAAAGAATGTCGTAATACTGCTTAAAGCTGATCTTTGCAGGTGCATTAAGCGAAAGGGTTTCGCCTTCGAGCAACTCAAAAGCTATATAGGCACGTTCGGGGATACTGCCGTTAGACAGTATCATTTGCAGTGCATTCTGAGGTTCCAGCCGGTAGCCGTCGTCGGTAGTTACGCGCGCGATATACCCCATTGACGTATTTATTGTTACATAGGCATAGATGGTATTATCCTTTTCCGACTTCAAGCAGGAAGTAAACGTAACCCCCATTAGAATAACGGCCAACATGGCCACAAAAGCAATTTTTATCCGTTTCATAAATTTCCTATAATTTTTATGTTTATTCTTCGATTGTGCAAATATAAAAAAACAGAGAGAGATGCACACCTTAGTCCCTCCCTTTTTGCCGGTTTGGTATCCTCTCTTGTATCCGTTTTCTTAATTAGTTCGATAAGGGGTTTCCCACCTTACCCATAAAGAGTATGGCGCCTGTACTCTTTTCTTTGATGATACAGATAAACGGGCGGTTGACATGGAAAGGTATCACTTGCGGCTTGCCGCCGTCAGGCAAGGATGTTGCAAACATACCTACAACGGTGACGGCTGCCGCTTCCGTTCCCTCTTCATTGACTTCAACGAAGGCATCTTGTTTAACCAGTCCGATAAATAAACCGGCGTCCGACATCTTACTGAAATCGGCATCTATACCAAAAGGTATATTCATTCCCAGCTCTTTCAGGTCGTTGATAAGTTCCCTGCTGTATTCCATCTTGAATTTCGGCAGTTTGACATCAACCGTGTGGTTGTTCAGACGTTCCAGCCATCTCTTCCAGTTTTCGGAAGTCAAGCGGTCCACGATGTTATCAATGCTTTGATCTTCGTCCGGCAAAAGTATGATCATACTGAATGCCTCATTCCCATAGGGGAGTTCAAGGATCCGAAGCCCCTCATCGGAAGCATACGGCGTGCCGCACTCCCGGCGCATCATATCGACCTTCTTCTTTTGCCCCGATGCGGCCGTAAAATCGTCCGGCACCGTATTGCGCCTGTCAAATTTACCGGCCCAGACCCCTTTGAAGTACAGCGCATTGATAAGGAACAGCCTGGCGTCCGGATCTATATAGTCCAGGATATTCGTTATACGTCTGTTTGTCTGATCCGAACACCATTGATTAATGACATCCACCGCTTGCCGGGAATTAAAATCCAGGTACTTCACTTCCGCATCATACCTGTCTTTATTTACATCAACAAAGGGCTGTTTCACGTTAAAACCTTCTTTGATCCAGATAGAATTGGCTATTCCGAGCGTAGTTGTATTGTCGACAGCCGGCAAGCCATCTACCAATTTTTCGTAATACACATTCATCTCGTCAAGCGAATAATTCTCGAAACCTAATGTGGTTTTCATCTCTTCCAACGTACTTTCCGCCGCGCCATTTGCAGCCATTGACAATGCGATAGAGGCACTCAGAGGAGAGACAAACACGTTTTCTTTCTCTTCGTTATCGACAACTGTCTTAAAGAATCCAAAGGCAAACTCATTGCCGAGTGCGGTCATTTCAACTTCCGAGCGGGTCAACGAAATGTCTTTACGCTCATTGGGTATTAGAGTGAGATCCTCCGATTGACAGGACAATAAAAGTATGGATACCACTCCAATGCATGGAAAAATTCTTTTCATAACTTAATTCATATTGATGTTTATGTATAGGAAATACCGGAACAATCAAATTACTGCATCCTGCACACTGTCTTTTTCGGAGAAAAATAAAAAACAGAATGGTTCATTAAACGTTGGTTTAATTAATCACAAATATATCCCTTTTACTTAATCATACAAACTTTATAATAACCAATTCTCCCGACTATCCGCATGATCCCTGTTAACCGGTATTCACGATTCGTTCCTTCGGTACTAAAACTAATCATAAATCCTTTAATTATATTGTTTCTCCGGCTGTCTAAATACTTTCGCTGTCAGCGGCGACATTTCTCCAGCTGTTGAAATACTTTCGCTGGTAGCGGCGATATTTCTCCGGCTGTCGAAACGCGTGGAGTGTTTCTTTTTATTTTATCGTTGCAACAAAGCCGTTGTCAATTGCTCAGGTTAATTGTCAATTGTCTATTGTCCGTTGTTAATTATTCATTGTAAATTGTATATTTGCCATAGAATAAACGATATTAAAAAGCGTTATTAGATGAAATTGATCAAACGAATCCTGTTCTTTTTGCTGCTCGGTAGTATTACTGCCATTGCTTGCAAAGCCCAGAAAACCCCATCTTATTTTCTGCATACGGTCGAGAGGGGACAAAGCCTTTATTCGATCTCGAATATGTATAGTGTCACGGAGGCGGATGTGGTGCGCTTGAACCCCGGAAGCGAAACGCGCATCTATGCCGGACAGGCGCTGAAGATCCCCCAGCGGGCAAGTGAGCAGCCGCGTACGGTGTTCCATACGATACAACCGGGGGAGACGCTGTACAAGCTGTCGAGGATGTACGGCGTTTCGGTTGAGCATATCTGCGAAGGGAATCCCGGCCTGAGCGCCGAGACGTTCAGAGCCGGGGAGGTTGTCCGCATCCCTGTCGTTGCAAGCGGGCAGCCTGCCGTTGCCGAGGATCCGGCCCGGGTTCGGGCGGAGGTGAAGCCGCGTTGCAAGGATATGCACAGAGTGGAGCGCAAGGAGACGATCTTCAGCGTTTGCCGCGAGTATGGGCTTACCGAACAGGAGCTGATTGAGGCTAACCCGGAATTGAAAGAGGGGATGAAGAAGGGGCAATGGCTGTGTATTCCTTACCTTAAGGCGGATCCGATGGAATTGCCGGCGCGAAAGGTTGATTCCGTGCCTCCTCCTCCCATGGATATGTTCCGCGAGAACGAATTGCCCACGCGTCCCATGCAGACGATAAAGGCTGCGCTGATCCTGCCTTTCCTTGCGGAAGTGCACAAGACGGACGCCGTCCGCATGGTGGAATATTATGAGGGGTTCCTGATGGCTGTGGATAGCTTGAAGCGCAAGGGCGTTTCGATAGACCTTTGTGTGTATGATTCGGGGGATGAAGACGCGTCTATCGATCCTGTCCTTGCAAAGGAGGAGCTGCAGGGGATGGATATTATCTTCGGTCCGCTCTACAAGCAGCACATCCGTCCGCTGGCCGATTTTGCGGACAGGCACGGCGTCCGCTTAGTTATTCCGGTGATGAAAGACGATGAGGTTTTCCGGAATGGGTGCATTTACCAGGTTAACGCTCCGCCGTCTTATCTGTATTCGGAAGTGTATGAGCGCTTTGCCAGCCGTTTTCCCAATGGGAATGTGATTGTGCTGGATACGGAAGAGAAGGACAAGGCGGAGTTTATCGATGGGTTGAAGGCGGAGCTGGGAAAGAAAGAAATTCCGATGCAGGTTGTTACGGGTGCAAGTTTGTCCCAGCCGGTTTTAAAGGGTGCATTGCGAGGCGACAGGGATAATGTTTTTATTCCGACGTCGGGGAATGTGCTTGCGCTGAACAAGATCATGCCGCAATTGAAGATCCTGGTTAGGGAAAATACGGCAGCGTCCATCAGTCTTTTCGGTTATCCGGAATGGCAGACTTATGCGGGCGACTATTTGGACAGTTTCTTTGAGCTGAACACGTATTTTTATTCTTCATTCTATACGCACAATCTTTCGCCTGCCACTAAGGCGTTTAACCAGGCGTTCCGCAGGTGGTATTCCAAGGAGATGCTGGCAAGCTATCCGAAATACGGCCTGCTGGGTTTTGATACGGCTTTGTTTTTTCTTTCCGGCTTGGAAGAATATGGCATGGGGCTTGAGCATAACCTTTCGTCGCATGATTTCACTCCGGTCCAGACGGGCTTTAAGTTTGAGCGTGTGAACAATTGGGGCGGCTTCATCAACAGGAATGTGTTTTTTATACAGTTCACCAAGGATTTTGAACTGGTCAGAATAGATTTTGAATAACCGATATAGACAAGTAAGATGCATTTGAAACAAAGAATATCCGCAGGAGCGTTCCTGATACTTTTAAGCCTGCCTGCCGCGGCGCAAGTGGGGGAGTTGCGCAATAACCTCGCCGTGGGGCTGAATGGCGGGATCAATATCAACAGTGTGACGTTTTCGCCGATCATAAAGCAAGGAAACTTGATGGGGCTGACGGGAGGGCTGACGGCCAGGTACATATCCGAAAAATATTTTGCCATGATCTGCGGCGTTCAATTGGAAGTTAATTACTCGCAGCATGGCTGGAAAGAGAAATATGAAAATTTGTCGGATTCTTACAGCCGCACGATGGGTTATGTCGAGATTCCTTTGCTGGCGCACTTGGCATTCGGCAAAGACAATGGGGTGCAGTTTTTCCTGAACCTGGGGCCACAGATTGGGTTCCTGCTGACTGAAAGTGAGAAATACGGGCATACGGACGGCGAATGGACGTCGGGATCCAACATCAGGGAGCAGTATGGAAAGTGGGCCGACAATAAGTTTGATTATGGGATAACGGGCGGCGCAGGATTTGAACTGAGAACGAAAGCGGGTCATTATCTAATCGAAGGGCGTTATTATTTTGCCCTTTCCGACTTCTACGGCAATACGAAAAAAGATTTTTTTTCACGCTCTGCGCACAGCGTCCTCCAGGCAAAGGTGACTTGCCTGTTTGACCTCAGCCGTTGATTCGCCGTTTATTTCCCGATGCAGTAATAGGCGAACCCCAGCTCTTCCAATTCTTTCTTTTCGTAAATGTTCCGTCCGTCGAAAATGACGGGGCTTGCCATGGTTTTCCGGATCACGGGCCAGGAGGGCAAGCGGAACTCTTTCCACTCGGTAACGAGCATCATGGCGTCTGCATCGAGTAGGGCGTCGTACATATCGCGTGCATAATACACGCTGTTTCCTGTCTTTATTCTTGATTCTTCCATGGCGACGGGGTCATACGCACGCACCTTGCACCCTGCGCTTAGCAGTTTTTCTATCAGTATGAGGGAAGGCGCTTCGCGTATGTCGTCCGTTTCGGGCTTGAAAGAAAGTCCCCACAGTGCGATTGTTCTTCCTTCCAGGTTGCCGTCGAAGTATTTCTCCAGCTTGTGGAACAGGATGCTTTTTTGGTTTTCGTTGACTTCTTCTACGGCTTTGAGCACACGCATGTGATAACCGTTTTGTTCGGCCGTCCGGATCAGTGCCTTTATGTCTTTGGGAAAGCACGACCCGCCGTAGCCGATGCCGGGGTATAAGAACTTCCGTCCGATGCGGGTGTCCGAGCCGATCCCGTTCCGGACCATGTTCACGTCGGCGCCGGTCAATTCGCAAAGGTTGGCAATATCGTTCATGAAGCTGATGCGTGTGGCCAGCATCGCGTTTGCCGCATATTTGGTCATCTCCGCCGAAGAAATATCCATAAATATCACCCGGAAGTTATTCAGAAGGAACGGTTTGTACAGCTTGGACATGAGTTTTTCGGCCCGTTCCGACTCTACGCCTACTACTACACGATCGGGGCTTATGAAGTCGTTGATGGCATTGCCTTCTTTGAGAAATTCGGGATTGGAAGCTACGTCAAACTCGATATGAGCGCCTCTTTTATCTAATTCTTCCTGAATGACCGCCCTTATCTTTGCGGCCGTGCCTACCGGTACGGTACTTTTTGTAACGACCAGCACGTATTTGGTCATGTTCCGGCCTATCGTACGGGCGACTTCCCATACGTAACGCAGGTCTGCGCCGCCATCTTCACCGGGTGGAGTCCCTACTGCGCTGAAGACGACCTCCGCCTTGTCCAGTACGCTTTCCAGCGAGGTGGTGAAATTTAACCTGCCGGCTTTGACATTACGCAAAACCATATCTTCAAGTCCGTTTTCGTAAATGGGCATGACGCCTTTCTTCAGGGCTTCAATCTTGTCTTTATCGGTATCGACGCACGTGACTTCCACTCCGATCTCGGCAAAGCACGCACCCGTAACCAATCCCACGTATCCGGTTCCAACGATGGCTATTTTCATAAAGCGTATTGTATTATTCGAAGTAGATGGCTTGCGAGAACAGGGCGGCCTGCTTGTCTTTTTCCGAGATGATCAATTGGGATTCGGGAACGGGCCAGCTTATGCCCAGCAAAGGGTCGTCGTAGCGTATACTCATTTCAGCCTGCGGTGCATAGGCGCTATCTACCTTATAGGAGAATATCGCTTCTTCACTCAATACGAGGAAGCCATGGGCGAATCCTTTGGGTATGAAAAACTGCCGCTTGTTGTCTTCGCTTAGCTCGACTGAAACGTGTTTCCCGAATGTTGGCGATGTTCTCCGCAGGTCAACGGCTACATCCAAAACCTTTCCCTTGATCACCCTGACTAATTTGGCCTGGCTATGTTCCCCTCTCTGGTAATGTAACCCGCGGAGAACACCAAATGAAGATCGAGATTCGTTGTCCTGGATAAAGTCTACAACTCCAACGTTTGAGTTAAATTCTTCCTTTTTATAGGATTCAAAAAAATAACCGCGTGCGTCCGGGTGTACATTGGGTTCGATGATTCGGACACCATTAATCTCTGTTTGAATGTAGTTCATAAGATATGTTTAAATTAATTGTATGATCGATATGGTCATACAAAAGTAGCGCATTTTTCCGGTTATCGAAAGCGCCATTCTCCGTGAGGTCGGCATTTACCGGTTCTATCGAATGGCCGCCTTTTTGATCTCTTCCCTGATCAAAACGGTTGTCGAATCCCCGTAGCTCTGAAGGACTTCAAGTGTGCGGGCTTTACGTCTCCGACCTTTCTTATCCCAGAAATCTTTGGTGAAAATCAACATTAGATCGCCACCGGACGACCCGCCGCTTGCGGCCATATTAAAAGCCATATTCATGTAGAAGTTTTCGCCATATTTCCAGGTATCGCCCTTTATTTTGATTTGTTTCCGGTAGATGGGGTCGTAGTTGTACTTGGTATTTGGCGTATAAGGGCACAACGACAGCCGGATCTCTTTTTTTTCTTTATCAGGAAAGATGTTGGGAAGAGTGGCGTCAACGTTCAAGGCAGGCTTTTCTTTAAGCATCGTCTGCTTGCCGGGAAAAATCGTCCCGAAGTTGATTTCTTTTGTGACATCCGGATTCAGTTTGATCTCTCCAATCCTGTCCGGGATTCGGTTCGGATTTAACGAATCCTTTTCGATCTGCCGGGCATGAGTCGACAGGGCGAAGAGGCCGATACCAAGAAGGATGCCCAGGCGTTTACTCACCCATCCTGCTTTTACCACCAGCGATAGCCGCTGTCCCGAAGCGGGTCGACGCTCCAGGGGTCTACGGACAAAGACATATCGGCGCTTTCTACTTTTTCCCACCAAAGGCGATAAAGAGCTGCGGCTTCCAATACCTCTTTGCCGGTTAGAAAATAAATACCTTCATAGCTCTCCGCATTGCTATACAACAGCTTGCATCCCAACGAAGGATAATGCCCTAAGCGCACGCCCTCGATGATCCACAGCATACATTCTCCCAAACGGGCCTTTCCCCCGAAATGGGAAAAGATGGACGGCAACGGGAAAGAAGGTATCTCCGTCATGTCATCTGCGTATTTTAGCAACTGGGGTATGTGTTTGGAGGTAAACAGCGGGACTTCTACGATTCCGGCAGCGTTTTTTGTGTTATATGTCCCGGACTTCAACTGTTTTACAAACACTCGTACATCCGGATTGTAGTAATCCAGCGTATCATCGCCACATCCTATACTTACGAGGACTGACAGCACAACCCCTATCATCCGTATGCGTTTCATGATCAGTAGCATTGCAATAAGGTTTAATAAGTTACTCTCACCCCACACAACAGGTTTATGTTGAGCGGTTTTTCTTTACGGACGGTAACCACAGGGCTGCCGTCGTCAAAATGATAGCTCAATCCGGGTTCGGCGTACAAAGACAACCGATCGGTAAGTTTATACTGTACTCCTAAGGCGGTGTTCAATGAGAATTGAAGCGGAGCGGGCAATGGGTCGCCGCCAACACATTTTTCGACCATTCCTCCCGCCGAGGCATAGAGGTTTACACGTTTATTCTTATAAAAACCCAGGTCGGCCTTTACGGGAATACCGATGTAATGAAGGGGCCGTTCTGATTTCAGGCGCGTATATACGCATCCGCTTTCCAATCCCCAGCGGTCGGATAATTCCTTACGTACCGAAAGGCCGACGGAGAAAGGCTGTTCGTGCTTTACGGCATGGGGAGAACGGGTACGGCTATCCAGCAATCCGCCGGATACAAAAACACCTGCACTCCACGTCCTGCCGTGTTTTTCCCCTTTAACGGATTCGTCCGGCGATGTTTCTTCTGTGGCCTGAGGATCTGTATGTCCGTCACGGTCAAATCTTCCGGCAAACGATGTGTTTTCTTCGTATCCGTTTGCTGTTCTGCTTTGGGTACCGGCAGTTGAAGATGAGGATGAAGAGAAAGAAAACGATATGGTGTACGAAACGGAGAATGATCCTTCGTCCGGGCGTTCTTCTGTTACCACGGCAGATTTCGATGATGCCGCCGGAGCGGGAGAAACAAGCGTGGCATCCTTGCCCGTCTTTCCGGCGGTTCCGGTAGATACGGAAGCCTGGGTGAAAGCGTTTGCGATCTTTTCTTTCGGAGAGAAATACCAAAACGCAGCCGACGCGCCTGCCAGCATAAACAGGACGGAAGCGGCCGCGGAAAAACGATATGCGGTTTGGCGGCGACGGGAGATCACCGCTACAGGAATATCTTGTTGCAGCTTTTCCCAAAATCCTTCTCTCACCGGTATTTCCGTATTTTCAAGACGGGTGCGGAACAAGTGGGTCAATTCATCCTTTTTTTTCTTCATGGCTCATATATTCTTTTATTTTTTTTGCTAATAAAAACCTGGCCCGATGTAGTTGTGATGTGGATGAGTGTTCTTTGATCCGGAGCAGTTCGCCGATTTCTTTATGGGATTTGTTTTCAAATACATAAAGGTTGAATACCATCCGGCAACCATCGGGTAGTTCTGCTACAAACGCCATCAGTTTTTCTTCCGGTATCTGGTCTGTATCTCCGCCTCCGGGAAGGAGATCGGGAATATCAGGCAAGTGTTCATCGAGAATAACCATCCGGCTCATCCGCTTTTGCTTGCGCAGGTAATCAAGGGATTGGGTGACCATCACTTTGGTTACCCACGTCCGGAGCGACGACTCTCCGCGGAAAGAAAAACGGGTAAAGATCTTTATGAAACCATCATGCAACACATCATGAGCCGCATCCATATCGCCCGTATATCGGTAGCATACCGCCAGCATTTGTTCGGCATAAAGTGTATAGAGTTGTTTACGGGCGAAGTCTTCTCCCGCCCTGCAGCCTCTAATCAATTCTACTTCATTTTCCAATTGAAATGCAATTTTTCGGGAACGCTATGTTTGCTTCGTTCGTCTATTAGACGCAGCGTTTAAAAGAATGCTGCAAAGAACAGGATGAAAAATTTAAAAAAACGGCTAAACCGCCTTAAAACTCATGTCGAGGCCTTTAACCGAGTGGGTAAGTGCGCCTATCGAGATAAAATCTACTCCGGCTTCGGCATAATCCCTTAGTGTATCAAACGTTATACCTCCCGACGATTCGGTTTCGTAACGTCCGGCGATCATTTCTACTGCCTTCCGGGTATTTGCGGGTGTGAAGTTGTCCAGCATGATCCGGTCTACCCCGCCTGTATCCAATACTTGTTGAAGTTCATCAAAGTTACGCACCTCAATTTCTATTTTCAGGTCTTTGCCTTTTTCTTTAAGATACGTCTTGGCGCGGGTGATCGCTTTTTCAATACCGCCGGCAAAATCTACATGGTTATCTTTCAACAGGATCATATCGAAAAGACCGATGCGGTGGTTTACCCCGCCTCCGATCTTTACGGCTTCTTTTTCCAGCATACGCATACCCGGAGTTGTTTTGCGGGTATCCAATACACGGGTATTCGTGCCTTCCAGCTGTTTCACATACTTACGGGTCATGGTGGCAATGCCGCTCATGCGCTGCATCACGTTCAGCATCAACCTTTCGGTCTGGAGCAGCGATTGCACTTTTCCTTCTACGATCATCACGATGTCGCCCGGTTTAACTTCGGCGCCGTCGTTGATAAACACTTCCACGTTCATGGCAGGGTCGAAGCGATGGAAAATCTCTTTAGCTGTTTTCACTCCGGCCAATACTCCGGCTTCCTTGATCAGTAATTTGGATTTTCCCACCGCAGCGGCGGGGATACTCGAAAGTGTGGTGTGGTCACCATCGCCTATATCTTCTGCAAAGGCCAGATCGATCAACCTGTCTATTAAATTATTCATTGGTTTTATCGATTCTGATATGATGTATCAAATAATAGTCGTCCTGGTTTTTTTTCAGGAAACAATTGATCCGATAATTGCCGGTGGAAGTGCTCAGGGTGCCGATCACAAAGCCCGATTCGCCTTTCCTTCCCTGATGGTTCACATTGAAATTACTTACTTGATTCTGTGCAAAGAAAATATTCATCGTTGCTTCTGCTACCGACTTATCACTATTCGACGTCCGGTTCAAAATGATCAGTTCCACATTATCGCCCAGGTATTTGCCAAGCTCTACGGAACTGCCTCTCTTGAAGGCCATCAAAACTCCTGCCGGAACATTCTGCGCCACAACGACAGTGACGGACAGCATTACGCCGATCATCAATAAAAGCATCCTTTTTTTCATAGATAACAGGTATTAATGTTATGCAAAGCTAAGATTAATTTTATGCAAAGCAAAGTTTTCCATGAAAGCAGACGAATAAAGCCGGCAGAACGTTACTAATCGAAAGCAAATGCGCTATTTTTATACCGGAAATTCAATGATTGACTATATGAAAACAACCTTGATCGTTATCGGGCGGACGGTAGAAAAGCATTATATAACGGCTATTGAGGATTACGTTCAACGGATAAAACATTTCATGCCGTTCGAGATGGAAGTTATTCCCGAACTGAAGAATACCAGGAGCCTGACGGTGGAACAACAAAAGGAAAAAGAAGGGGAACTGCTTTGCAAAACATTCCAACCCGGCGACGTCATCGTCCTTCTGGATGAACACGGAAAAGAATTTCGCTCGGTTGAATTTGCCGGCTGGATGAAAAAGAAAATGACCACCTGCAACCGGCAATTAGTCTTTGTTGCAGGTGGCCCTTACGGATTCTCGCAAAAAGTATATCAAGCCGCCCATGAAAAAATAGCATTGTCCAGGATGACCTTCTCGCACCAGATGGTACGGCTCATCTTTGTGGAGCAACTATACCGGGCCATGAGCATCCTTCACGGCAATCCCTATCATCATGAGTAATGGATGCTGTTAACGGCAGGTCACAGGTCTTTTATCTTCAAAACATTATAGGAAATGCCATTGTCGTACACATCTGTTCCTTCTATTTTCTTGATCCGTTTTACCACACAAATGGTTGCAGGCAGGACAAGAACCTCATACAAGGATTTGAGGACGATTTGAATCGCCATCATGATCAGCAATTCCTGCACGAGGACCATCCCTCCGAAGGCTAACGGGAAAAAGATAAGCGAATCGACCGTCTCGCCCGCAACAGTCGAATAGATGGCGCGGGCGGAAAAGTTTTTCCCTCCGCCGGCAATCTTCATCTTACTCATGACATACGCATTCAGGAATGAACCGGCCAGAAAAGCGCTCAAGCTGGCCATGGCAATTCGCGGAGCCATGCCAAACACAAAATTAAATCCTTCCCCGCCTTCCCAGAAAGGAGCGGCCGGCAAAGCAACGGCAATACGGGCCAGGGCCATGACGAAGAAATTCATGGCAAAACCGCTCCAGATAATCAAACGCGCTTTCTTGAAGCCCCAGACTTCAACAATGCAGTCGTTAATAATATAGGAAACAGGAAATACCAGAAGCCCCGCGGTGATTGTTAGACCAAAGACCTGGATGACTTTCGTTTCAAGAAGATTAGCCGTTATGAGGCATACATTAAATAAGATCCCCAACAGCATGAAGGGAACAGATACTTTTTCTTTCATACATCTTGTTTTTTACGTGGTGTTCAAGCACACGGTTAATAATTCGTTTTTATTTATTGTCAGAACGTATAATCAACGCCTACGCCAAATACTTTATTCGTGCGGGTAAATATATCTTCCCCCAGTATATCTTCCCCCGGTTTGCCGGTTCCATTATAATTATTCGATTTTTTGGTATAACTGTCATAGTCGGTCCAGAAGTAAGCCACATTAACTTTCAGCTTGGGAGTTACATTGAAGCCCGCGCCGAGTCCGTATGAATAAGAACTGATGGAGAAACTCATATCACTTTGAAAGTTATCTCCTACGCCATACTCCGTGCGTTGCAGCCCGGCGCTCACTTGCACAGCCTTTGTTATATCCCATTCCAAGCCGGCCTGGTATTCATTCGTACCCTGGTCGATATGCTTTTGCTTACCGGCCATTTTCGCATGTGTATCGAAGAAATGGTGATAACCGGCAGAGGCCCTCAGCACCGGAAGAATTTCATAAGAAACGCCGGCGGAAAGCAGGCCGGGAATGTCATGCGAAACCTTTTTCCCGTCTGTGAACAAACCGGTACCGTCAATCTTCGTTTTGTTCTTAACGTTCAAGTGGGTATTCAATTCGTATTTCAAACCGACATTCCATTTCCCCGCTTTAAAGTCCACACCCAAAACCGGAGTTACTCCCCAGCCAGCCTGCTCGCAATCCAATTCCTTGTCTTTCGTTAGCCCGGCCAACGCCACATTTCCCGCTGCTGTGAAAAAACTATTCAGGTTCACCATATTTCCGCCGCCCACATTGGCCTGAATATTACGGATGTATCCCATATATCCGTTGTTTACATAATTCACGCGTACCCCGGCGTAAGCGGAAAGATAATCATTGATTTGATAAGCCGTGCCAAGTTGAAGACCATAAATCAATTGCTTTCCTTCCAAATAACTTTCCACCGAATAGTTAGTAATAGGGAGCTCTGTGACGACAGAAAGCCTTGAAGGAATCATCGCCACCTGCGATTCAAAAGATCCCAATCCGTCCTTAAAAGTTGCTTTGCCGCCGCCGCCGCTTATGGCAAAATGTCCTCCGAAAGACCATTTGTCCGTCTTATACACGGCAAACAGGCTTGGAATAACAGGCACCGACGCTTTTCCTTTAAATGTTTTCTCTTCACTGCCGCCAAATCCCTTAAAAGGGGCAAACGTGGAGCGTATCGTTCGGGTTTGGAAAGCGCTCTGGTTGTTAAATGAAACGTGAAACCCGTTCTCCATGAAAGCAATACCCGCCGGATTTGAATACAGCGCATCAATTTGCGTTGAAGCGCCACGCGCCGGATTTCTCAGAAACAATATGTGCTGGTTTGTATTCGTCAGCAGTCCTCCTGCAAAAATTGAACTTGAAACCATCAACATAAACATACTAAATACCCATAATCTCTTCATAATTACTCTTTTTTTGGTTGATTTAAGCGCAAAGATAGCATTATCTTTAAGTAACCATATACAAAATTACACCAAGACAGCCTGTATTATAATGTTTGGGGGTTAGTTGCCGACAAAGGAGCAAATATTTTAGTAGAAACGATTTCCTCGCTGCGGAAGGCACAAATATTTTAGTAGAAATGGTTTTCTTATCGGACAAAGGAGCAAATACATTTTTCAAGCTGAAAATACGAAAAACAACTCCGCTTCCTGCTTTATATCCATAGATTATGAGAAGCCGGCGGAACGCAGATCGCCATTTATGATGTTGCCTTAGAAAATGCGGGCTATATTCGTGTAAACTTGTGTGTATTTATCTATCCTTATTAATAGGCAATGAGCGTTCCTGCAACGGCGGATGGGTTTACCGGTTTGCTTATTTCATGAACAGGCTTTGGGCAGGGGCGTTTGTGTGGTTGTTTATGTTCAGGCGGAATTGCTTGAGTGTTTTCAGGTCGTGCACGGAACGTTCTATTCCATACGGCACCGGCCGGCCGGAGAACTCTTGGAAGTAGAGCAGGCAGGCGTCTTTCCACCAGATGGCATCGCGCATTTGTATTTTCAGTTTGTGTTGTATGTGGGCGAAGCGTTCGGCATCGACGTGCTTTTCGTGCCTGTCCCAAAC
>JAITSN010000110.1 GCA_031287715.1 Mediterranea sp. (in: CFB group bacteria) | reverse complement strand
TCATTACCAACCTGATAGCTGGGATTTTGGCATACAGTTTCCTGCCAAAGAAACCATCTGTTTATGTTGACTTTATCGATGATAAACAGCTGATACTGTTCTAATTGTTATATCGAACTCACGTTAAATTAATTGTGGAGGGTAAACTTGCATATATTATCCTTCGTGATTTCTGAGTGCATTGATTGTCGCCCGTACCCGTTCGGTAGTCGTTACATTCCGGGTATATTCATCGGGCATTCCGGGAGCACTCATGGATATCTGTGTACGCCGGTAAACCATTCCGCTTTCCCGCTTTTCTCTGGCGGAGAAGTGGAACTCCCGGACTTTACTTTCTTGTGCGATTTGCCGGATATTATTTTCGTTTATTCCGCTTCCGGGGAGGATCACTATGCGATTTGCCGCTTTTTGTACCAGTTCTTTGAGTAGGGGAAGTCCTTGTAATGCGGTTGGCTGTTGCCCCGAAGTCAAGATGCGGTTAATGCCTAATGCGACCAGCTCTTCCAGCGCCTGGTGGGGATCGGCGCATACATCGAATGCCCGGTGGAAGGTTACGGATAATCCTTGTGCGGCTTCAACTAACCGTTTGGTGTTGGGAATGTCAATGTGCCCGTTGGGCGTAAGGCAGCCGAATACG
Organism: Mediterranea sp. (in: CFB group bacteria); assembly: GCA_031287715.1. Classification (GTDB taxonomy): domain Bacteria; phylum Bacteroidota; class Bacteroidia; order Bacteroidales; family Bacteroidaceae; genus Bacteroides. The sequence goes on along the minus strand of JAITSN010000110.1, from coordinate 40,892 downwards.
ACACCGTCTACTCCTGCCTGGCGCGCCATTCGGATGTCTTCTTCCATGATGCGGATTTCCTGTTCGTTGTACAGGAAGTCGCCGCCTCTTGGCCGAATGATGATGTGCAGCCCGATTCGGAGCAGTTGTCTGGCTGCTGTGATCTCTCCATACGAGGGTGTTGTTCCTCCTTCCGGTATTCCTGCACAAAGTTCCACCCGTTGGGCGCCGCCGTCTTGGGCTGCCAGGCAGCTTTCAACTGAATTGGCGCAAACTTCAAACCGATACATAATTGAATGTGCTTATTTACTCTTATGGCGCTATACTGAATATGCCAATTAAATGCGAACTGATGGTACGCAGTTTAATTGACATATTGGCTTACTTGTTCTATTTTGCATAGCTCACAGCCCGTGTTTCACGAATCACTGTGATTTTCACCTGCCCCGGATAGGTCATTTCATCCTGGATTTTCTTGGCGATTTCTCCGGATAGATTTTCGGTTTGCTTATCGTCAATCTTATCGGCGCCTACGATCACGCGCAGCTCACGTCCGGCTTGGATGGCATAAGTCTTGGTCACACCCGGATAGGCCATGGCCAGCTGTTCCAAGTCGTTCAACCGTTTGATGTATGCTTCGACGATTTCACGGCGCGCTCCCGGGCGCGCTCCCGAGATGGCGTCGCAGACTTGTACGATGGGGGCCAGCAGGCTGGTCATTTCGGTTTCGTCGTGGTGGGCGCCGATCGCATTGCAGATGTCCGGCTTTTCTTTGTATCTCTCTGCCAGCTTCATGCCCAGAAGTGCATGTGGCAATTCGGGCTCTTCGTCGGGCACTTTACCTATATCGTGCAGCAAGCCTGCGCGTTTTGCTTTCTTGGGGTTAAGGCCAAGTTCGGCGGCCATTACGGCGCAAAGATTGGCTGTTTCACGGGCGTGTTGTAGCAGGTTCTGTCCATAGGAAGAGCGGTATTTCATTTTACCGATGATACGGATCAGTTCGGGATGTAGTCCGTGGATACCCAGGTCGATGGTTGTACGTTTTCCTGTTTCGATGATCTCTTCTTCTATCTGCTTGCGTACTTTGGCCACTATTTCTTCAATACGGGCCGGGTGGATACGTCCGTCGATAACCAATTGATGCAGAGCCAAGCGGGCGATTTCACGGCGTATAGGGTCAAATGCCGAGAGGACGATGGCTTCGGGGGTATCATCGACTACGATTTCAACTCCGGTTGCGGCTTCAAGCGCACGGATGTTGCGCCCTTCGCGTCCGATGATCCGTCCTTTGATTTCATCGGATTCGATATGGAATACGGTCACTGAATTTTCGACAGCGGTTTCTGTGGCGACGCGTTGTATGGATTGCACCACAATGCGTTTCGCTTCTTTGTTTGCCGTCATTTTGGCATCGTCCATAATATCGTTGATGTATGACTGCGCCATGGTCCTGGCTTCTTCTTTGAGTGATTCTACCAGGCGTTCTTTGGCTTCTTCGGCCGATAGTCCCGAAATGGTTTCCAGCTTATTGATTTCCTGCTGTTGCAGCTTGTCCAGTTCTTCTTTTTTCTTATCAAGAAGAATGAACTGGTTTTCCAGGTTTTCCTTGAAAGAATCTACTTCGGCTTTTTTGCGCTGTACTTCTTCGTAGCGCTGGCTGATCTGCATTTCGCGCTGTTTCAGCTTGTTTTCCGCCTGCTGTATCCTTTGATTACGTATAGAGACCTCTTTTTCAAGGTCTGCTTTCTTATTGAGGAATTTTTCTTTTACCTCAAGCAGCTTGTTCTTTTTTATAACTTCTGCTTCTACTTCTGCTTCCTTTAGTACATTGTTGTATTTGGATTTAAGTGCGTATCTGAATAATACGGAACTGATGACTCCTCCTACAAGCAGGCATATAACGGATGCTACTATTGTTACTGTCATTCGAATTATATTTATATATAAATAAAACGCACTACCAACCTCCAAGTATTTGTTCCTGTGAGTTGTTTGTAGTGCGTGGATTTTCTTTTACTGTAAGGTGTTACTCTTGAAATGGTCTTCGAGTACTCCTGTCAGTTCTTCGATCTTTTCAATGTATGGCGCCGTATCATTTCTTTGCTTCTGTTTCAGGGTTTCCAGTGAAAACTCATAGGCTACCATGGCAATGACCTTTTCAAGGTCTAAGTTCGGGTAATGGGTACGGTATGTATTGAGTCTGATGTTAACCTGTTTGGCCGCTTTTCTAACCATTTCCTCGTCGTTTCTGTCGATGGTCAAGGGGTAGTTCGCTTCCGCGATTTGTAGGTTTATCTTTATTTTATCGTTCATACATTCTTCCCAAGTTTCGGTTTTTCTCTACTCATTCAACAAAGCGATACATTTATCGACTTCACGCACTAATTTAGATAATCGCAACTTTGTTTCTTTTATGTCGCTGCCATTAAGACTGATTGCCGTCGCTGTTTTCAGGTTAATGTAGTCTGCTTTCAGCTTATCGACTTCTTCCATAACCTTGGCGTTCTTTTCCCTTTGTTCTTCAAGAAGTTGTTTTAATCCGTTATTTTCACGCTTCAATTCATCGTGCAAGTAGATTAGATGCCTCAGTCTGGCTTCAAAAGTACTTAATAACTTTTTTTCTTCTTCTATCATTCCATACGAAAATTGCACACAAAAATACGATTAAACATGAGACAACAAAAACTTTTGGCTGGAATTTAGCTCTTAATCATATAAACAGGAAAAAGAATATTCACCATAAAATAATTGGCAGAATAATTTGGTTTATAAAATAAACCATGTACATTTGCACCGGAAACAAATATCGGACGCGTCATCTTTATTTGAACCATTAAAAATAAAACGGCATGGAAAGAACAATAGAAAAAACATAAGCCTATAAAGGCTTTGCCATTTCTTGTTGTTTTCAACATGGCTATATTAATAATTAATAAATACTTTAAAATAATTATGGAAGAAAGAAAGTTTACCGAGAAAGAAAGTTTGGAATTGATTTCTCAAATGATACGTAATACGCAGACAAGGATGGAAGAAAACAGTGGCACGATGTTCCTCATCTGGGGATACCTGTCGGCGTTTACCTCTCTTTTGGTTTGGGGTTTGTTGATGGTTTCTTTTAATCATCAATGGAAATGGTTTTGGTTTTTGCTTCCGGTTGCCGGGTCAATCCTGACGCTATTACATTTTAAGAAAGAAAAAAGGAAACCGCATGCAAATACATATATAGACAGGATAATCGGATATATATGGGCGGTTCTTGGAATTGCCGGATTCATGCTGTCTATGATCTCTATCTTCTTTTATGTAAAATTCCCTATATTGTTTATCATCGCGCTCATAATGGGAATCGGTACGGCTCTTACCGGGATGGTCATTCGTTTTAAACCGTTGATTTATTCCGGAATAGCCGGAATGATACTGTCCGTTGTGTTTTTGTTCGTGGCATGGAAGATCCAATTGCTTGTATTTGCTGCCCTGTTTTTGTTTATGATGGTTATTCCGGGGCATATATTGAACCATGCCGCGCGTAAACGGAATAAAGAAAGCCATGTTTAAGGAATTAGATCCGCTGCTCCATTCCGAACTTCGATTGGCGGTGATGTCTTTACTTATTTCGGTGGAAAAGGCCGACTTTGTGTATATCAAGCAGCAAACCGGCGCTACGGCAGGTAATTTAAGTATCCAGATTGATAAGCTGAGTAAAGCGGGTTATATAGAAGTGGAGAAATCATTTAAAGGAAAGCAGCCTTGTACGACTTGCAAGATTACTCCTGAAGGGATTATTGCTTTTGAAAAATACGTAGAGGCACTGAAAAGCTATATTAACCTGTGATCATTGTTCCGCTTGAGCGTTTTGAATGAAAGGATGTGGTATGATACGCCTGCTGCGATGCAAAGCAGCAGGCTTTTCAGCCACAGCGGGTCGATAATAAAAAATATGCAGTAGAGTATGGTGATCCACACCAATGATACGGATATGATTTTTACCCGTAGGGATATGGCTTTATTTTCCCTGAAGTTACGGATGTAAGTCCCCAGATATTTATGGTTGATCAGCCAATTATAGAATCGGGATGAGCCTTTGAAATAAAGGGCTGCGGTGAGCAGCAGAAAAGGAGTCGTTGGCAGTAGCGGCAAAAGAATACCGGCTATACCGAGCGCCAGCGATATGGATCCTAAAATGATATACAGCACTTTCATGATGCAAATGTAGGGGAAAATGAGAGAAAGGATTTACGTGATTTGTAGTTCCTGCAACATCTTACGATAAATTCCGGCTTTGCTTTCTAACTTTAGCGGGTACGCCCTCGACGATGACGGCATACGGTACAAACGCATATGCCGTTCATCGTATGTAAATCCGGAAGAGCTGCCGACTTTGGGTTCTTCCACGTTGAATTGCCGGCACAAGATGTCGGTTGCTTTCTGCCCTGTTGCTGCAATGGCGCGGCATAACGGCAGTTGGTCTACTAACTTTTTTATATCCGTTGGCTGAACCACTTCCAGAAATTTATCGGAAGCATTATCCTTTAGCCGCCGTATCGTTGTTGCCGTGTCGAAGAGGGCGATCCCTTTTTCGTTCAGGAGGTCGATGATGCGTTCGCGGCAAAAGGCTTTTTTTGATTCATTCAGGAAGTGATCCCGTTCGTTGAAGAAAATGATTCCCATAATACGCCACATATCGTTATTGAGATTGGGATAATAAAAATCCATTGACCATCGTTTCTTCTGTGGTGGAAAACTGCCTAACATCAATAATCCGGCCTGCGGAGGCAAGAAAGGAATTAGCGGGTGGTTTTCTGTGATAATTGCGTCCATTTTCTTAATTTATGATTGAACTTTCTTGCCGGTAAAGTTACGACTTCACAGCATACCGGCAAATTGCGCCATTGCCGTTGGGCGTTGGGCATTGCCGCCCATTGATAAATCGCCGTCCCATCAAAAGTGTATTTAAAGTGGTTTAGTTAGGCTACGACAAAATATTAGCGGTTTCCTGCGAGGGAAACTGCTTCGTAAAAAACAAAGCGCCATCAAATGGTTTGGTGACGTTTCGTAAAAGAACAGCCCAAAATATTTACTATTTGCCATTATAATTGTAAATATGGCACCCGAAGTTTTTTTTTCGGTCGAAAAAATTAATTTTGCAATTTACTTTTGTGCAGAGAAAACAATGAGAGAATCCAAACCTATCAATGTGTATGGCGCCCGTGAACACAATCTTAAAAACATTGACGTCGAAATACCCCGCCATAAACTGACCGTAATCACAGGGCTTAGTGGGAGTGGCAAGTCATCGCTGGCTTTCGATACCATTTTTGCCGAAGGGAAACGGCGGTACGTCGAAACATTTTCGTCTTACGCCCGGAAGTTTTTAGGGGATACGGAACGGCCGGATGTTGACGGAATAACGGGTTTAAGCCCGGTGATTGCCATCGATCAGAAATCTACGAACAAAAACCCGCGCTCAACGGTAGGTACCATAACAGAAATCTACGACTACCTTCGTTTGTTGTATGCCCGTGCAGGTGAGGCCTATTCGTACCTGACCGGAGAGAAAATGATTCGATACACCGAACAGCAGATCCAGGATTTGCTCATAAACAATTATACGGACAAAAAGATTTTCATACTTGCCCCTGTGGTGCGCAGCCGCAAAGGACATTACAAGGAACTTTTTGAAAATATCCAGAAGAAAGGGTACCTCCAAGTACGTGTTGATGGGAAAATACAGGAAATAAAGTACGGGATGAAGCTGGACCGGTATAAGAATCACGACGTTGAAATCGTTATTGATAAAATGGTGGTTTCGCAGGGGTTCAACGAACGGCTGATGAAAAGTGCCACCGAAGCCATGCAGCAGGGCGAGGGGATGCTCATGGTTCTGGATGCCGACACAATGAAAGTGCACTACTACAGCAAACAACTGATGTCTCCACTGTCGAACCTGTCCTATAAAGACCCCGCCCCGCATAACTTCTCTTTCAACTCCCCGCAGGGGGCATGCCCAAAATGCAAAGGGCTTGGGATGGTAAGCTGCATTGATATAGAGAAAGTCATTCCGAACAGAGAGCTGTCCATTTACGACGGAGGAATCGCCCCGCTGGGAAAATACAAGGACGCGATGATATTCCGGCTGATAGCCTTCTTGCTGGAAAAATGCGGGGCAACGCTGAAAACACCGATAAAAGAGCTGAACGACAGCATCATTCAAGACATCCTGTGTGGTACGGGCGAAGAGATCGTGATCAAGAATTTTTCTTCAGGCTCTTCATCCGACTATACTATCGCTTACGAAGGGATAATGAAAATCATCAAGCAAATGCAGGAAAAAGAGTCTTCCGCCGATGGGCATCAATGGGCGGAAGAGTTTACCCGGAACATCGACTGCCCGGAATGTAAAGGCGCCCGCTTGAACAGAGAAGCGCTTTCTTTCCGCATACACGACAAGAACATATACGAGCTGACGGCGATGGACATTGTGGATCTCTATAAATGGTTGCTGCACGTTGACAAGCATTTGTCGGACAAGCAGAACAAGATCGCTTTGGAAATCATAAAAGAAATATGCATCCGGCTTAAATTCATACTCCATGTGGGGCTGGGCTACCTGTCGCTGAGCAGGAGTTCGACAACGCTGTCCGGCGGCGAGAGCCAACGCATACGGCTGGCGAGCCAGATCAGCTCGCAGCTGGTCAATGTGCTCTACATACTGGATGAGCCGAGCATAGGCCTTCACCAGCGGGACAACCGGCTCCTGATCCATTCGCTGGAAAAACTGCGCGACGCAGGCAATACCATAATCGTTGTCGAACACGATAAAGAAATAATGCTTGCCGCCGACTATGTCATCGATCTCGGTCCCAAAGCCGGCCGGCTGGGAGGAGAAGTGGTTTTCCAAGGAACACCCCAGCAAATGTTGAAAACAGATACGCTGACCTCACAATACCTCAATGGCCGGAAAACCATAGAAGTCCCCGCCCAAAGACGCGCCGGCAACGGAAAATCACTCTGGCTGCGCGGAGCAAAAGGCAACAACCTGAAAAATGTGGATGTGGAATTTCCGCTGGGCAAACTGATCTGTGTAACCGGAGTATCGGGCAGCGGAAAATCAAGCCTCGTCAGCGGGACGCTCCTGCCGATCCTATCAAAAAAGCTCCATCACTCACACCAGTACCCGTTAGCATACGACAGCATCGAAGGAATAGAACACATCGACAAAGTAGTCAGTGTAGACCAAACGCCTATCGGACGGAATCCACGCTCCAATCCGGCAACATACACCGGCGTGTTCACCAACATACGCAATCTGTTCGTAGAACTTCCCGAATCTAAAGTCAGAGGATACGACATCGGCCGCTTCTCGTTCAACCTCTCCCATGGAGGACGTTGCGAGGCGTGTTCGGGCTATGGATACAAAGCGATAGACATGAGCATCCTCCCCGACGTATACGTCCCATGCAAGGTCTGCCGCGGCAAACGCTACAACCGCGAAACGCTGGAAGTCCGGTTTAAAGGCAAATCTATCGCCGACGTGCTGGATATGACGATCAACCATGCCGTTGAGTTCTTTGAAAACATACCGAAGATACTGAAGAACATCAAAACCATGCAAGATGTCGGGCTGGGATACATCAAACTCGGGCAATCATCAACAACCTTATCCGGAGGCGAAAACCAGCGCGTCAAGCTGGCCGCCGAACTATCCAAGCGCGATACCGGCAAAACCGTATACATCCTGGATGAACCTACCACAGGCCTCCATTTTGAAGACATCCGCGTACTGATGAACGTACTGAACAAGCTGGTAAACAAAGGCAATACGATCATCATTATTGAGCACAACCTGGACGTCGTCAAAATGGCCGATCACGTAATCGACATGGGCCTCGAAGGAGGGAAAAAAGGAGGAGAACTGCTCAGTTTCGGAACACCGGAAGTCGTTGCCGCGAGTAACAAAGGCTATACATCCCAATTCCTTAAAGAAGAGTTGGGCTTGTAAACCTCCCCCCCACGAACCCTACAAAAAAAGCACTGAAAAGTTTGGAACATATAAAATATTATACTTCATTTGCGAGAAATAGCTATGCGGTATTGGTTTAATCTTAAATATGAAATTATAATCATACCGGTAGCAACAATGATGACGATAGAAATTCAGATGCATAATCATTTAATAAATCCACTATTATTCTTGAAAGGTGCCTGCGTGATGCAGGTACCTTTTTTTTGATTTGTATAGAGTAGAAACAGGAAATGTTTGCATAATGCAAGCTCCCTGTTATTTGATAACATACAAATTTCTTCATTTTTTAGCTCTTTCCTGTTATATTCCCATTATTATTTGGTACATTCGAGCGTTTTTTCGTTTTTAGACGGAAAACAATTGTAATTTATCACTTTAAAACACATCCTGGCATGGAAAACTTGCAAACAGCGATATTGCTTATGATCGTGGGAATGACTACCGTATTTGCAATATTGCTCATCGTTATCTATCTGAGTAAACTTCTTATCCGCTTAGTGAACAAATACGTTCCCGAAGAAGCCGTCCCGCCGAAAAAGGCTACCGCCCCGCCGCCCATCCCGGCGCATGTACTTGCCGCCATTACGGCGGCCGTAAATGTGGTGACCCACAGCAAAGGTAAAGTAGTGAAAGTAGAGAAACAATCATCAGTCATATAAGTAATAGGCCAAAAACATGAAAAGAGAAGTAAAGTTCAGTTTGGTATTCAGAGATATGTGGCAGTCTGCCGGCAAATACGTCCCCCGCGTGGACCAGCTCGTAAAAGTTGCCCCGGCTATCCTCGAGATGGGCTGTTTTTCCCGTGTGGAAACCAATGGCGGAGGCTTTGAACAAGTCAATCTGTTGTTCGGCGAAAACCCCAACAAAGCCGTACGTGATTGGACGGAACCGTTCCGCCGGGCCGGCGTTCAGACGCATATGCTCGACCGCGCCCTGAACGGGCTGCGCATGAGTCCCGTTCCCGCCGACGTACGCAAGCTATTCTATAAAGTAAAGAAAGCGCAGGGCACGGATATAACCCGTACCTTCTGCGGATTGAACGACGTACGCAACATCATCCCCTCCATCGTCTACGCCAAAGATGCAGGAATGATCTCACAATGCGCGCTTTCAATCACACACTCTCCCATCCACACCGTGGACTACTACACCCATATGGCCTTGGAGTTGATCGAAGCCGGAGCCGACGAGATCTGCATCAAAGACATGGCAGGCATCGGCCGCCCCGTTACTTTGGGGCAGATCGTGGCGAACATCAAAAGCGCCCATCCCGAAATACCGATCCAATACCACAGCCACGCAGGCCCGGGCTTCAACATGACGTCCATCCTCGAAGTTTGCAGGGCCGGTTGCGACTACATTGACGTAGGCATGGATCCCCTGTCGTGGGGCACGGGTCATGCCGACGTGATCAGCGTACAAGCCACGTTGAAAGACGCCGGATTCCAAGTGCCCGACATCAATATGGAAGCATACATGAAAGTGCGCGGCCTGATCCAGGAATTCATGGACGACTTCCTGGGGCTGTATATCAGCCCGAAAAACCGCCTGATGAACTCACTGCTCATAGCCCCCGGACTCCCCGGCGGAATGATGGGCAGCCTGATGACCGACCTCGAAACCAACCTCGAATCGATCAACAAATACAAAGCCAAGCGCAACCTGCCCTTCATGACACAAGACCAGCTGCTGATCAAACTCTTCGACGAAGTAGCCTACGTGTGGCCCCGTGTTGGATACCCCCCGCTGGTAACCCCGTTCAGCCAGTACGTGAAAAACTTAGCCATGATGAACGTCATCGCAATGGAAAAAGGCAAAGAACGCTGGGGAATGATTGCCGACGACATCTGGGATATGATCCTGGGCAAAGCCGGACGGCTGCCGGGTGAGCTTGCCCCGGAGATCATCGGAAAAGCCGAACGCGAAGGACGCAAATTCTTCGATGGCGACCCGCAAGAAAACTATCCCGATGCGCTTGACAACTACCGCAAGGCGATGAAAGAAAACAAATGGGAACTTGGCCAAGACGACGAAGAACTCTTTGAATATGCGATGCACCCCGCGCAATACGAAGCCTACAAGAGCGGAAAAGCAAAAGAAGATTTCCTGGCCGACATCGCCAAAAAGAAAGCCGAAAAAAACAAGTCGCCCCAAGAAGACGCCAAACCGAAAACACTTACCGTGCAGGTCGACGGACAATCATACCGCGTGACCGTGGCCTATGGCGAAGCCGATCTGCCCGCCGGAGGCGATCTCGCTTTCACAGGCCAAGGCAAAGACGTGATCTCGCCGCTGGAAGGCAAATTCTTCCTCACCAAAGACACATCCGAAACCCCGCTGAAAGTAGGCGACGTAGTGAAAGAAGGCGACCTGCTGGGCTATGTCGAAGCCATGAAAACCTACAACGCCATCCGTGCCGAGTTCGGCGGAATCATAACAGCCATCCCCGTCAATCCCGGAGATACGGTTTCGGAAGATGACGTATTAATGAAAATACAACAATGAGGGAAATCGCAGAAAATCTATACGATATGACCGCCTTCGGCAAGATCATTGCCGAACCGCAGTTCCTGGTGATGTACTGCATCGCCTTTATCCTGCTCTACCTGGGCATAAAAAAACAGTACGAGCCGCTACTGCTCGTCCCGATCGCCTTCGGCGTGCTGCTGGCCAACTTCCCGGGTGGCGAAATGGGTGTCATCCAAGCCGACGAAAACGGAAAGATCATGCTGAACGGAGCACTCAAAAGCATCTGGGAAATGCCCTTGCACGACATCGCCCACGAAATGGGAATCATGAACTTCCTCTACTACCTGCTCATAAAGACCGGATTCCTGCCCCCCATCATCTTCATGGGCGTCGGCGCGTTGACCGACTTCGGCCCGATGCTCCGCAACCTGCGCCTGTCCATCTTTGGAGCCGCCGCGCAGCTCGGCATCTTTACCGTGCTCTTAGTCGCCATCCTCATGGGATTCACCCCCAAAGAAGCAGCATCGCTGGGAATTATCGGAGGAGCCGACGGCCCGACAGCCATCTTTACAACCATAAAGCTGGCCCCCCACCTGTTAGGTCCAATCGCCATCGCAGCCTACTCCTACATGGCCCTCGTGCCGGTGATCATCCCGCTCGTAGTACGCATATGCTGCACGAAAAAAGAACTGAAGATCAACATGAAAGAACAGGAAAAAGCCCATCCCTCAAAAACAGAACTGAAGAATCTTCGCGTATTGAAAATCATTTTCCCGATCGTAGTTACCACGATCGTCGCCCTGTTCGTACCGAGCGCCGTGCCCCTGGTCGGCCTGCTGATGTTTGGCAACTTAGTCAAAGAAATAGGCGTAAACACCTCCCGTCTGTACGATGCCGCCGCAAACAGCATAATGAATGCGGCAACCATCTTCCTGGGACTCTGCGTAGGCGCAACCATGACCACCGAAGCCTTCCTCAACTGGACCACGATCGGAATCGTGATAGGCGGGTTCCTCGCCTTTGCGATCTCCATCGCAGGAGGCATCCTCTTTGTGAAACTCTTTAACCTGTTCACCCACAAAAAGATCAACCCGTTGATCGGCGCAACCGGCCTGAGCGCCGTGCCCATGGCAAGCCGCGTAGCGAACGAAATAGCATTAAAATACGATTCAAAGAACCACGTACTGCAATACTGCATGGCAAGCAACATCTCCGGTGTCATCGGCTCGGCAGTAGCCGCAGGCGTACTCATCTCATTCCTGGGATGAAAATTAAAGAGCGGCAACGCCCAAACATATCCCATTAACAATTGACCATTAACAATTGATAATGATAAGCCCCCCTGAACATTTTATAAAATATTCAGGGGGGTCATTGTCCATTGTCCATTCTTTAGGCGTTGCCTGCGGCCCAGGTCATCCGCTGCAAGTCCTCGCTTCGCTGCACTTCGTTTCGCTACGCTCCGGGCTTTCCGCTGCTGCGTTTTCACAGATAAAAAAGCATTTCGACGCCGTCGAAATGCTTTTTCCAAAAGACAACGGCGTTTAGACACCATAGAAGCACTCTTCCTAAAGAGCGAAGTCGTTTTGTGGTTTTACAAAATCGCGCAGCCCGCGTTAAGGACAGGAGCGGAAAGCCCGCAGCGCAGCGAGGACTTGCAGCGGATGGCCTGGGCCGTAAGGCAACGCCCAAAGACGATTAGAGAGGATAAACCGTTTTTGGGCGTTGCGGCAAAGTCTGTAAAAAGTGCTACCTTTGTGCAACTAAAATGATAAGCAATGGCCGAAAACAAAATAAATCTTCAACGTTATGCCATGCACTTTGGCACTTGCATGGGAATGTATTGGATTGCAAAATTTATCCTTTTCCCGCTGGGGTTGTCGAATCCATTCCTGTTGCTTTTGTTTTTCGTACTGACTGTGGCTGTTCCCTTTCTCGGGGCCTATTATGCGCGCAGTTTTCGCGACAAGCTATGTGGCGGCGGCATTACGTTCATGCAGTCGTGGATATTCATGGTTCTCATGTATTTTTTTGCGTCGTTGTTTGTAGCCGTAGCCCATTACGTTTATTTCCGTTACATAGACAACGGTTATGTAATGGATGCGTACACCCGGTTGTTTGAACAGGCCCAAAGCGTACCGGGGTTTACCGAGATCATGGAGCAATATCAATATAAGGAAGTCCTTGATACGATCCGTTCCATGAGCGCCATTGAGATCACGATGCAATTATTATCCCAGAATATGCTGTATTGCAGTTTGCTGGCGCTGATCACAGCTCCGTTCATAACCAAAAGAAAACAAATTGTTTTTTAATCCGACGATCTTATGGATATATCTGTTGTAATCCCCTTGTTCAACGAAGAAGAGTCATTATCCGAACTCTACCACTGGATAGAACAGGTGATGAATGGGAATGGGTTTTCGTTTGAGGTGATTTTCGTAAACGACGGGAGTACGGATCATTCCTGGAAAGTCATCGAAAGGCTGAAAGCCCAATCCGAACATGTAAAGGGCATCAAATTCCGGCGTAATTACGGGAAGTCACCGGCTTTGTATTGCGGATTCAAAGCGGCGCAGGGAGACGTGGTGATCACGATGGATGCCGACCTGCAAGACAGTCCCGAAGAAATACCGGAGCTGTACCGCATGATCAAAGAAGAAGGATACGACCTGGTTTCGGGTTGGAAAAAGAAACGTTACGACCCGGTATCGAAAACGCTGCCTACCAAGATATTCAACGCCACCGCCCGCAAGGTTACGGGCATCAAGAACCTGCACGATTTTAATTGCGGATTGAAATCCTACCGGAGAGATGTGGTGAAGAATATTGAGGTTTATGGCGAGATGCATCGCTATATTCCCTATTTGGCCAAGAGCGCAGGGTTCCGGAAGATCGGCGAGAAAGTTGTCCGGCATCAGGCGCGCAAGTACGGAACGACGAAGTTCGGAATAAACCGTTTTGTGAACGGGTATCTCGATTTGCTTACGCTGTGGTTCCTGTTGCGCTTCGGCGTAAAGCCCATGCACTTCTTCGGATTGCTCGGATCGCTCATGTTCGTTCTGGGTTTCATCGCTGTAGCCATCGTAGGGGGAAACAAACTATACGCCGTGTATAACGGGTTACCCTACCGGTTGGTAACGGATTCCCCTTACTTCTATCTGGCGCTGACCTCCATGATTATCGGTACGCAGCTTTTCCTTACGGGTTTTCTGGGGGAACTTGTTTCGCGAAACGCTTCGGGGCGGAATGATTACCAGATTGAAGAAACCATTTAAGTAAAAAGAAAGCAAAATGAAGAAATTCGTAAAGATCGTGCTCGCTCCGATGGTTGCCTGTCTGCTGACGGGAGCGATTATGTCTTCGTGCGCCGGCGAAAGCGATTGTTCGGTTGCAGGCCGCGCCATGCTGTGGAGTTCTGTGTACAAATTGGATGGCGCCACGGTGGCAGACGGCATGTTGGACTCTTTGACCGTCACCACGCTGCCGGCGGATATTATCCTCTTGAACAAGGCGGAAAACGTGACCCGTTTCGGCCTTCCATTGAGGTACACAAGCGATACGACGACGTGGATATTCCACTATGGCGCACAAATCAGCGATACGGTCGTTATCCGGCACACCAATACGCCGGAATTTGTGTCCATGGAATGTGGATACGAAATGAAACAAGCGATTGTTGGGATCTCTTATACCCGTATGTCTTTATTGGATTCTATCCGCATAACCAACTCCGGTACGAACACGAATGAAACAAAGAATCTCGAATTATTCTTTCGCTAAAGCAGTCTGTTTGGTTCTGTTCCTTGTTGGAGGAGTTGGGCTGTATGCGCAAAACGCGGATAAGGACAAGGACGAAAAGGTGTTCTTCCCCTTATACAACGGGCTGATCGTTAGCACCGACATTTACGGGCTGGGGGCGAGCGTATTGGGCGGCGACTTTTTGAGCGGCGAGATTGCCGTTGCGGCAAACCTGAAAAACAGGTACTTCCCCGTTGTGGAAATCGGCTATGGAACGACCGACGCGTACAGCGACAGGGGAACGCACTACAAGAGCGGCGCTCCGTATTTCCGCATCGGAATGAACTACAATACGATGTACAAGAAAGGGAATCCGAACTATCTGTATGTCGGGTTCCGGTACGGATATACAAGTTTCTCGTACGATGCAATCAGCATCCCCGCCGAAGACCCGATATTCGGGGGAAGCATGGCAAACCCCAGCCTGACGGACGATATATGGGGCGGCAGCGTTCCTTTCGACCATAAAGGACTGAAAGCCGGCATGGGCTGGATGGAACTGCTGGTTGGCGTACATGCCCATATCTACAAAAACTTCCACATGGGTTGGTCCATACGCTACAAACGCAGCATGAGCACAACACTAAGCGGCTACGGCGATCCCTGGTATGTGCCCGGCTACGGCGAATACGATTCAAACTGTTTCGGTCTCAGCTACTCACTTATTTATAAACTTCCGTTCTAAATACCGGCAAGCCGGCGGAACACATTACCTGCAACCATGGACGTAAAAAAACCATCAAGGGCACGCCTGCTCTGGCTCATCCCACTAATAGCAGGAACGGTATACATCCTTAAAAAAGAGCATACGGCCGTTCCCTACCAGCAAACCAGAGGGCTTATCTTCGGAACAATCTACAACATGACCTATCAACATCCTGAAGATCTGAAGATCGAGATAGAAGAAGAGCTGAAACGCTTCGACGCCTCGTTGTCGCCATTCAATGATTCTTCCGTCGTCAGCAGGGTCAATAGGAACGAAGATATCATGACCGATACGCTTTTCCGGAACGTGTTTGAACGCTCCATGCAGGTATCGGAAGAGACCGGCGGAGCGTTCGACATCACCATCGCCCCGTTGGTAAACGCTTGGGGATTCGGTTTCAAGAAAGGAACATGGCCCGCCCAACAACAGATTGACAGCCTGCTGGAACTCACCAATTACAGAAACGTGGCTCTGGTGGGAGGAAAAATAATCAAGAAAGACCCCAGGATCACGATCACTTGCAGCGCCATAGCCAAGGGATACGCCGTAGACGTACTGGCGCAGCTTCTCGAACGGAAGGGAATCAAAAACTACATGGTCGATATTGGCGGGGAGCTGAACCTGAAAGGAGTAAATGCAAGAAACGAAGTGTGGCGCATCGGCATCAACAAGCCTGTAGACGATTCGCTTTCGGTGAACAAGGAGCTGGAACTCATTCTTCAACTCACGGATAGGGGAGTGGCGACCTCGGGCAATTACCGGAATTACTATTATAAGGAAGGAAAGAAATACGTACACACCATCGACCCCAAGACGGGTTATCCCGTACAGCACGACATGCTTTCGGCAACAGTGGTTGCCAAAGATTGCATGACGGCCGATGCGCTGGCAACAGCCTTCATGGTGATGGGGCGCGAGAAAGCCAAGGCCTTTGCCGACGCCCATCCCGAAATCGGCGCGTGTTTCATTTACAGCGACGGCGGCGGAACGTTCAAAACCGCTATCACCAAAAACATGAAGCAATACATGGCAAGGTGAAAAGAATCAGTTGTATTTTCCGCCGGATATCCAATGCTTTTTGTAATAATCTTCGTTCAGACTGCTGATAATAACCCCCTGGCTGCTACTGGCGTGAACGAACTTTCCATTTTTCAGGTAGATGCCGGAGTGTGCTATTCTCTTCCCCGACCGGCTGCTTGTGAAGAAAACAAGATTGCCTTCCCTCAGATTGCCCTTACTCACTTTATGGCTATTGTTGTATTGGGCATCTGAAGTTCGGGGCAGCCGGATATGATATACGTTGCGGTATACTTGCGAGGCCAGCCCCGAACAGTCTGTTCCGCTTTTGCTGCTGCCGCCGGAACGGTAGGGAACTCCTATCCAGCCGGATATTTCGGTATACAGAACTTGATTGTCCCTGTACTCAATATCCATTCCGAGCTTGACGGATGTTCTTACTAAGGCGTTATAGTCAACTTTCGGCGTTGTTGTCCGGCAAGAGCTTAGTATCGCCGTCAGGGTTGTCAACAGGAATAGTTGTATCAGATGTTTCTTCATCTTCTATATTGAAATATTTCTCCAGTTCTTTTTCTGCCGAATTGTTTTTGTTGGCGATGTCCCGTATGATCATGCCGTGTTCCAGCAGGGCTATCCTTGGGCATATATCTACCGTGTGGTTCAGGTTATGGCTGGAGATGAGTATGGTTGCGCCTGTCTCTTCGTTATATTTCCTGAGCAGGTTTTTGATGATGGATTGCGAACTCGGGTCGAGGAAGTTGAACGGTTCGTCCAGTATCAACAGCTGTGGTTTGTGAAGCATGGCGGAGATGATCCCTATCTTTTGTTTGTTTCCGGCGGAAAAGTTACGGATGAATTTCTTTTGCCCGATGACTTCGCCGCTCATGAATCTTTCAAAAGGTGCAAGCCGTTCGTTGACTTCTTCTTTTTTAAGGCCGTACATTTTCCCGATAAAGTAGAAGTATTCTTCCGGTGTAAGGTAGTCTATCAGGAAGCTATCGTCGATGAATGCACCGGTGATCGTTTTCCATTCTTCGCTTTTGCTCACGTCGATGTCGTTGATGGTCACTTCTCCGCTGTCGGCCTTGAGTAGATCAAGGATCAAGCGGAACAGGGTTGTTTTTCCCGCCCCGTTGTTTCCGACCAGCCCGAGCATTTCTCCTCTGCGGATGGCATAGCTGTCGATCGTTATTGCTTTCTTTTTCCCGAAGAATTTCTGCAGTGTGTTAATGGTAATCATAATTGGGTTTTTTAAATGATGAGTTATTTCGTATCCCTGAAACCTTCCATATTGGCGTACCGGCGTTTCATGAACCGGTTGTATACGTTCCTTATCCACAAGTGTGATGTTAGGGTGAAGGCCAGCCCGATGGCCAGCAATGTCCATTGCCCGGCGGTTTCTCCGAATATTGCGTCGAGCGAGAACAAAAGAATCAGCGGCAGCCCGAACGTTCCGAAGCTAACCAAGTTCTGGAAGCCGGTTCCCGCCGCTTGTCTTCCTGTCAATCCTTCATTGAGCGGTACGGTTTTATTGTTGTATACAGCCAGTTGGAACAGCATGAAGTATACCGGCCCGATGGCAAAAAAGGCAAAGGCAAAAGCGCTGAGCAGCGACAGTTTGCCGGCGACGACGACCGGTATCGTCAGGAGGAACGGCAGGGCCACTCCTGCGCTGTACAGGTAGTATTTGGCTCTCAACAAGCTGTATATGGAACCTTTGCGGGTCATCAGTCCGTCGAAGTAATTTCCTTCGTATCCCATGATCTGGCTCAGGATAACTGTTCCAAAGACCACAAAGTTGTATATACCGATGAAGTTCTTCATAAAGGGTCCATCGTACATATTGCCGAAGCTGAGGGCGGTGGAAAATACAACTACAAGAATAATTATAATACGCAGTGAGGCTTTGCAGCGTTTGTTACGGAATAGCATTTTCAGTTCCAGGCGGCAATATTCGCCGATTTCCCCGTAGCGTTCGAGGAATTTATATTCGGACAGGACTCTGATTTTGGTGTCGTCCACCTTGTTAATCTCTGCGTATACGAGTTTGGACATGATTGTGCGGTTGATCAGCCACATGACGGCTATGGCGGACACGACAACCAGGTATGCCCACATCTTTCCTTCGATGAACCCTTCTCCCAAATCGACGGTGAAGGTGCTGAGCGGATGGTCGAGGGTAAACTCGGCAACTCCCAGCAATGCGTATACGGTTATGGGAAGCAGTATCCACCATATCCTTTCCCGTATAAGCGTGTGGGAGAGCAGGAACCAGTAGTTGTTGAAGACGATGAGCAGGTAGGTGCCGATGCCGTAGGTTATGATCCCGCCGATGCCGAAATAGTTGGGTATCGTACTGAACAGGGCAAACGGGATGAAGAAGAACAGCCACAGCGCATTGAATGAGCTTAGCCCCGAACGGATCAGGAGAAAGTCGATCAGCCGGCTTTTCTTTACCGGCAGCAGCAAGTAGGGCTTGACCTCTTGTGTGGGGGTTTTCTGAAAGGGAAAGCGCCCGATGAAATCCAGGATGAGAACGATCAGCAGCCCGGCGTTCAGGATGTGATAGGGTTCCATGTTGGGGGCCGCCTCTTGGAAGAGCGTGGCGAAGGATACTCCGAAGAAGACCAGGTAGCCGATCCAGAAGATGGCCATGAAGTACATGATGAACTTCCCGAACCGGTTTTTCTCAAACATCGGGTGTCTTTTCGCGGCAAGTTTGCCGTGCCGGCGGAGTTCGTTGAACAGGTGGTATAAATGGGTCATGGGGGTTGGGGATTGTTGTTCCGTTAATTAATGATGGCTTCCCGGATACGCACGAGCTTGACCAGCAAGTCTTCGAGCCGGTCGAGCTTCAGCATGTTGGCTCCGTCGCTCTTTGCTGTTTCCGGACTGCTGTGTGTTTCGATGAATATCCCGTCGACGCCTGCGGCGATGCCGGCTTTGGCGATGGTTTCGATGAGTTGGGGCATTCCTCCGGTTATTCCGCTGCTCTGGTTTGGCTTTTGCAGGGAGTGGGTGACGTCAAGCACAACCGGATAGCCGATGGCTTTCATCTCCGGGATCCCGCGGTAGTCCACCACCAGATCCTGATAGCCGAATGTGGTTCCGCGTTCTGTTATCATCACATTCGGGTTGCCGGCTTCGACCACTTTGTCTACTGCAAATTGCATGGCCGCAGGCGACAGGAATTGCCCTTTCTTCACGTTTACCACCTTGCCGGTTTCGGCGGCGGCGACAAGTATGTCCGTTTGGCGGCAGAGGAAGGCGGGGATTTGCAGCACATCCGCATATCCGGCGGCCATGGCGGCTTCGGACGCGGAATGGATGTCGGTCACGGTGGGTACGCCGAAGGTTTTGTTTACTTTCTCCAGGATCTTCAATGCCTTTTCGTCGCCAATGCCGGTAAACGAATCTAAGCGCGAGCGGTTTGCCTTGCGATATGACCCTTTGAACGCGTAAGGTATCCTTAGCTTGTCGGTTATGGTGACGATCCGTTCGGCTA
Organism: Mediterranea sp. (in: CFB group bacteria); assembly: GCA_031287715.1. GTDB lineage: Bacteria > Bacteroidota > Bacteroidia > Bacteroidales > Bacteroidaceae > Bacteroides. The sequence goes on along the minus strand of JAITSN010000110.1, from coordinate 21,389 downwards.
TCTGCAGGGCCATTTCTTCTCCTTCGATCACACAAGGCCCTGCCAGGAGGAAGAAGTTGGAATTCCGGACAGTCTCACCCCAGCCCTCTTTAAAGGAGAGAGGGAAGGGGGTTGCTCTCTTTTTATTATCCATTGATTGTATAGTTTTTATAATCTGTGTTCAACATTCAGCACGGGATGATCAAGCCGAGATGATCAGCGTGATCGCTTCCGGATAGATTCCGATCTCTATGGGAAAGTGCTTGGGCAGCAAACGCCCGTCCAGATCAACGGATGCGTTACGTGCACGCAAAACCTTTACTCTTTTGGTCCGGTAAGACCGGACGATCTTGTGGTTGAGTATCCGTCCCTGAATGAGCATCCACAGCCCGGAAAATATTTGCAGGGCTTGCGGGCGGTAGATGATGGATACATCCAGCCAGCCATTGTAGGGCACTGCGCTCGGAGTTTGTCCGTATCCGCTGGCGCTGCCCACGCAGATGGTCATCACGCGGCCGCGGAAGTGCTCGTCATTGATCTTCAGGTGTGTGCGGTATAGCTTCCGTTCAAAGAAAAGCAGGAAGAACGCTGCCAGATAGGAGAGATACTTGACTCCCCAGAACCGTTTGGTCTGGTCTGTGATTTTTACGATACGCGCTCCCAAGCCGATATTTACCGCATTGAGGAAGAATCGACATTCGTGCGTTTTCCCATTGAAATAACGGCAGAACCCGACGTCTATCTTTCTCTTCCTGTGGTTGATGATACAATCCACGGCTTTCCTGTAGTCAAGGTCTTCGTCCCAATATTTGGCAAAATCGTTGACGATGCCGTTCGGGATGATGCCGATGGCTATCCCGCTCTTATCTTCCGCATCGGAAGCCATGATGCCGTTGATGGCGTCGTTAAGCGCGCCGTCTCCTCCGACAATCACGATCGTGCGATAGTTATTGTTGGCAAGGATTCCGGCTAATCTCTCCACCGACCCGAAACCTTCGGACTGTACATAGTCGTAGGCTACTTCTTTGCCGTCCATATACGCTTTGATTTCTTTCCAGCGTTTTTGCGCTTTCCGTGTGCCGGCCTTGGGGTTGTAGATCACGCCCCATTTTTCAGGATTTACACTCATACCATACCGTTTTCTTATTGAGGAATTTCGCTCCTGTATATTCTTAACTCGATCTTACTCCCGGTCAAAGATTCTACTTTCCGTATCTTTTCTTCTGTTGGAATAGCGGCATTGATCCAATGGATCTTAAATCCCCGCCGTTCCATGCCTCTGAACCAGGTCATCTGTCGTTTGGCAAACTGATGAATGGCAATTTCGAGTCTGTTGTACATTTCATCGTACCCGATTTGCCCTGTCACGTATAGCGTGAGGAACTTGTATTCCAATCCGTAGTACATCAGATCGGCGGCCGGCACTCCTTTTTCCAGCAGTCCTTTTACTTCTTCTACCATCCCGTCGGCCAAACGTTGTTTCAGCCGGCGGCTGATCTTCTCCCTGCGCAATTCACGGTCTATATCCAATCCGATGATGAGGCTTTTTATCAGGGGAAACTCTTTTTCTTCCGCTTCGTGCGTTGCATAATACGCTTCGATTTCAATGGCGCGGATGGCGCGTTTGGCCGTATCCGTGTCGGTGGTATTATGCAATGTTTTGTATGTGCCCAGTATTCCGGTGAGTTCGCTTAGCGTTTTGCCTTCCAGCTGTTTGCGGATTTGCGGATTTGCGGGCACCGGCGGCAGTTTATATCCTTTAAGGACCGATTCTATGTACATGCCTGTTCCGCCGCATAAGACAGGGAATTTTCCTCTTGATCGTATATCCTTGTACGCAACTAAGAAATCCCGCTGGTATTCAAACACATTGTATTTATATCCCGGGTCGGCAATATCTATCAGATGAAAGGGAATTTGTTTCCCGTTTACGGTATAATCCTCCAAGTCCTTGCCCGTTCCCAGATCCATGCCGCGGTAGAGCTGCCGCGAATCTGCACTGATGATTTCCGCATCAAATGTATAGGCCAAAGCTGCCGCAAACGGTGTTTTACCGGAAGCTGTAGGGCCTAATATGGCGATTAAATCATAGCTTGGCATGGATTTGTTTGTTGATATTTCCGCAAATATAGAAAAAAGATTTCGCAAAGACGGCAAACCGGTGTTGAATATGCAGGGTTAAACGGGCGTCGCCAAGTCCGCGCTGCGGAGGATACTTCGACAAGGTTTTTATGCTCTCCACTCAGCAGAGAATGCTTCGACAAAGTTTTTGCGCTCTCCGCTCAGCAGAGAAGGCTTCGACAAAATATTTATCCTCTCCGCACTACTGAGATGGTTTTCGACGAAAACTTTACCCTCTCCGCGCCGCGAAGGGTACTGTGAAAAAATTTCATAGAGACTCCCTGAAGAGATCAATTCATTTTCCTCCTACTCGATATTAATCTGCTTTTTATTTTTTAATCATAATCATAGGAGAGATCTCCCTTGACAGGAATTGAAGCGGATGGTTTTGACCGAAGGCAATACCCAACCATTTACCGCTTGCCATATGGGAAACGCCGTGAAACTCTGTACTACCTCTGTGACGAATTTAACCGGAAATCTGTAAATTTGCAGAAAATTTTGTATTAATGAGAGTACTGCTAATCAACACATCCGAACGCATCGGGGGAGCGGCCATCGCCGCCGGCCGTCTTGCCGAAGCATTAAAAAACAACGGCATCAAGGCGAAACTCCTCGTTCGCGATAAACAAACGGAAAACATCAGTGTCGTCCGGCTGGAACGGAGTTGGCTAAGCGTTTGGAACTTTGTATGGGAGCGTGCAGTGATTTGGATGGCTAACCGGTTCAGGCGGAACAATTTGTTTGCCGTGGACATCGCCAATACGGGCACAAACATTACTTCGCTGCCGGAGTTCAAACAGGCAGACATTATTCATCTTCACTGGATCAATCAGGGGATGCTGTCTTTGAAAGACCTGCGGAAGATCTTCCAATCCGGCAAACCGGTGGTGTGGACCATGCACGATATGTGGCCTTGCACGGGCATCTGCCACCACGCCAGGGAGTGCGGCAAGTATCAGACGGAGTGCCACGAGTGCCCTTTCCTGTACCGGGGTGGAACCAAAGACTTGTCTTACCGGGTTTTCCGCAAAAAGAAGAAGCTATATCGAATAGCACCCATCACATTTGTGGCTTGCAGCCAATGGCTGAAAGGACTGGCTCAAAAAAGCGCGTTGCTGGTGGGCCATAACGTGATCAATATCCCCAACCCTATCAATACCAATCTGTTCAAGCCGGGAAACAGGAATGTTGCACGCGAGAAGCTGAACCTGCCCAAAGATATGCCACTCATCCTGTTCGGGTCGGTCAAGATCAAGGACGAGCGCAAGGGCGTCGCCTACTTCGCAGAAGCCTGCAATCTTCTGGCGGCCAAGCATCCGGAATTGAAAGAGAAGTTAGGGGTTGTGGTTTTCGGGCACCATTCGGACTATCTCGAGAACCGGCTCCCGTTTCGCGTCTATGCGCTCAATTATGTAAAGAGCGAGCACGATATGACGGGCATCTACAATGCCGTCAACTTGTATGCAACCCCTTCGCTCGAAGATAATCTTCCGAACACCATCATGGAGGCTATGGCTTGCGGCGTGCCGTGCGTGGGCTTCAACGTTGGCGGTATCCCCGAAATGATCGACCATCTGCACAACGGATATGTGGCGCGGTACAAGTCTGCCGAAGATTTTGCCAACGGCATATACTGGACGTTAACGGAGTCGGAACATGCGCTGCTGTCCGAGCAAGCCATCCGCAAGGTAGCCGTCGCCTACTCGGAAAGAACCGTTGCCAAAAGATATATCGACATGTATAATAAAGTAACAAGTAAGCATGCATAGCCGCCTTAATCCGAAGTTCAGCATCATAACCGTGACCCGCAATGCCGGCAAAGCGCTGGAAGAAACGATCCAGAGTGTGATCACGCAAACCTATCATAACATCGAGTATATTATCGTCGACGGCGATTCAACGGATATGACACCCGGCATCATAGCGAAGTACCGTCCGTACATTCACACGCTGGTAAGCGAACCGGATAAAGGGATCTATGATGCCATGAACAAGGGGCTGGCTTTGGCTACCGGCGATTATCTCTGTTTTCTGAACGCCGGCGACAGTCTGTATGAAGATGACACCCTTGCTTCGGCAGTGCAATCCATCCACGCGAAAGAGTTGCCCGATGTGATCTATGGCGAAACGGCTCTGGTGGATGGGAAGCGCCATTTCCTGCGTATGCGCCGGTTGTCTGCTCCCGAAAAGCTCACGTGGAAAAGTTTCAAGCAAGGCATGTTGGTTTGCCATCAGGCATTCTTCGCCAAGCGTTCGCTGGCAGAGCCATACGACTTGCGTTACCGCTTCTCGTCGGATTTCGATTGGTGTATCCGCATCATGAAGAAGTCCGGCACATTCCACAACACCCGTCTCACCCTCATCGACTATCTCGAAGAGGGCATAACCACTGCCAACCGGAAAGCATCATTGAAGGAGAGATACCACATCATGGTCAAGCATTACGGATGGTTCAGCACGGCATACCATCACCTTTGGTTTGTTCTCCGCTTATTGGCCAAGCCGGGCCGATAATTCAGCAACACCCTCGGAAGCTCCTTTCCGGATTACTTCAATCCGGCGGGAAGACTGAACATTCACTTCATTGGGATCTATCAGGAAAACCCGGGCGTCGGCAGGAACATAATGCAGCAATCCCGCCGCCGGATATACGTTCATCGACGTTCCGATAATCACAAAGATACCGGCCTGTGCCACATACTCCATAGCCTTTTCTATCATCGGCACCGCCTCGCCGAACCATACGATATACGGACGGAGCTGCGAGCCGTCGCCGGCAAGATCGCCCATCTTCACTTCGTATTCTTCGGGCTTCAACTCTTTGATATATCGGGGGTCGTTCGGTGAATCGCTCGAGGTTACCTTCGTCAGCTCGCCGTGCAGGTGTATCACCCGGCTGCTTCCGCCCCGTTCATGCAGGTTATCCACATTCTGGGTAATGATTGCCACATCAAAATCTTTCTCCAGTTCGCCCAGTAATTTATGCCCCATATTGGGCTTGACTGATAAAAGCTGCCTGCGCCGTTCGTTATAAAAACGCAGCACCAATTCCGGATTGCGCCGGTAACCTTCCGGAGTAGCTACCTGTTCCACCGGATATTTATCCCATAATCCACCTGTATCACGAAACGTACTGATACCACTTTCGGCGCTCATACCTGCACCGGATAAAACAACCAACTTTTCCATAAAACTATTATATTTTAAGGACTAAAAGTAATTAAACTTATCCGGTTTAGTCCTAAAACCGTTGAAAGCAACAGTTTAAAGAAGAAATTTAATGGCTCAAAAGAAGATTCATTCGAATAATTCATGTATTTTTGCACACATTGTTATACGCAAGCAACTAAAACGAACCATTCAGTCTTGCGGAGACAACTCTAAGATAATACATATATAATGGATAAATTCAGTTACGCTATCGGTCTTGGTATAGGCCAAAATTTACTCAACATGGGTGCCGGCATATTAGTAACAGATTTCGCCCAGGCAGTCAGCGATGTGCTTGAAAGAAATCCAACCGCTATTTCCCATCAGGAAGCCCGTAAAATTGTAGACGCATATTTTGCCGAATTGGAAGTGAAAATGAATACAGCCAATAGTGAACAAGGAAAGAAATTCCTTGAAGAAAATGCCGGGAAAGACGGCGTTAAGACGTTGCCAAGCGGATTACAATACGAAGTGATTGCCGAAGGAAACGGTAAGAAGCCAAAAATAACCGACCAGGTTAGATGCCACTACGAAGGTACATTGATCAACGGAACGCTGTTTGACAGCTCTGTCAAACGCGGCCAGCCTGCCGTGTTTGGTGTTAACCAGGTGATTCGGGGATGGGTGGAAGCGCTTCAGCTGATGGCCGAAGGTTCAAAATGGAGATTATACATCCCCTCCGAATTGGGCTATGGCGCCCAGGGGGCCGGAGAGGCGATTCCTCCCCATAGCACATTAATATTCAACATAGAACTAATAGAAGTATTATAATTATAATTCAAATAAAAAAAGTAAAATGAAAAAAGTACGCATTTTAATGGTAGCTGTTGCAGCAGCAGGTCTTGTATCATGTACGGCTCAAAGCCCGAAACCAACATTGAAAACAGACATTGATTCACTCTCTTATGCCACCGGTTTGGCACAGACAGACGGTTTGACAATGTATCTGGTTCATCAGGCAGGTGTTGACACAACCTACATGAGCGAATTTATCAAAGGATTCAACGAAGGTGCCCGGATGACCGGCACGAAAGACGTAGCTTATCTGGAAGGACTGAAAATCGGTCAAATGGTTGCCAAGAACTGGGTTCAGGGAATGAATCAGCAGATCTTCAACGGCGACTCTACCAAAACCATCACCAAGAGCGACCTGTTAGCCGGTTTTGTTGCAGGAGTTAAGAAAGATACCACCAAAATGACCATGCAATTTGCCCAAGCATACAGACAAAGCGCAACGGAAAGAATCCAGGAAAAAATTATCTTTGAAAAATACAGCGACAATAGAGAAGCCGGAGAAAAATTCCTTGCCGAAAACAAAACAAAAGAAGGCGTGAAAACCACCGAAAGCGGTCTTCAATACAAAGTGATCACAGAAGGTAAAGGCGAAATCCCTACGGCTGAATCAAAAGTAAAAGTAAACTATAAAGGTACGCTGATTGACAGCACTGAGTTTGACAGCTCCTACAAACGTAACGAACCGTCAATCTTCCGCGCCGACCAAGTGATCAAAGGATGGACGGAAGCGCTGACCATGATGCCTGTTGGTTCCAAATGGGAACTCTACATCCCGCAAGAGTTGGCTTATGGTTCAAAAGAACAAGGCCAACAAATCAAACCCTTCTCTGCTTTGATCTTCGAAGTGGAATTAGTTGGCATTGAAAAGGATAAATAAACAAGAATAACTCTATATTTTCTGCGTCGGGAAATTGCTGGTAACACAGCGGTTTCCCGACGCGTTTTTATATTCCTATATGATTTTTCATCTTTCGTGTAGAGAAATTAAAATAAAATCCTACATTTGCTTACTATTTGATAATAGAGATATTAAACCGTTGAATTTATGGAAAAGATAGATCGCCTTGACAGACAGATTCTGGACATCATTTCCCAGAATGCCCGCATTCCTTTTAAAGATGTTGCGATTGAATGTGGCGTTTCGCGTGCGGCTATTCACCAACGCGTACAAAGACTCATTGATATGGGTGTTATCGTCGGTTCAGGGTATCATGTTAATCCCAAATCTCTGGGATATAGCACATGTACCTACGTTGGTATTACTCTCGAAAAGGGTTCTATGTATAAAGACGTAGTAACGCAGTTGAAGAATATACCGGAAATCGTTGAATGTCATTTCACCACAGGCCCGTACACGATGCTTACCAAAGTGTATGCGAGCGACAACGAACACCTGATGGAATTGTTGAACAACAGAATGCAGGAAATTCCGGGCGTTACCGCCACAGAGACTCTTATTTCGTTGGAACAAAGCATCAAAAGAGAAATACCCGTCCGCCTGGATAAATAAGCAGTCTATGGAGTTCTTAAACGAGTACCGTCTCTGCGGGCTATTTATCGGCATTTGCACTTTTCTTATCATCGGTCTTTTTCATCCCGTTGTGGTTAAGGCCGAATATCATTGGGGTACAAAATGCTGGTGGGTATTCCTTGTACTTGGCATTATGGGCGTGGGAGTTTCCCTTTACATAGAAAACATGCTGATTTCTTCGTTGTGCGGAGTATTTGCTTTCTCTTCTTTCTGGAGCATCCGAGAAATCTTTGAACAAAAAGAACGCGTAGAAAAGGGTTGGTTCCCAAAGAATCCCAAACGCTAATCCTAAACGCTAATCTAAGTTTTAACAACAAAATCAAGTCAATCTTTGCATATCTCCATAGAAAGGCTTAGTTTTGCACCCACAATCCTGATAAAAAGCGAGGGCTTATAGCTCAGTTGGTTAGAGCAACAGACTCATAATCTGGAGGTCCCTGGTTCAAGCCCAGGTTGGCCCACAAACAGTTGGGATTGTGAATCAAGGAGCTGTCTCAAAAGCGAGGCGGCTCTTTTTTTGTATATATGGGGAATTTTAAGCAGCGTTAATCAAGTTTGCCCGGCGATTTTTCCGGAGATTGTTCGTTTTTCCCTGATGGTGACAGAAAAAGAGGATAAAGACGTAAATATGAGTTTTTTCATTCCTGTCATTCCTGTTTCTGGGCTTATTCTTTTGCTTTCGATGCATTTTTAGCAGGTTGAAAGCAATGGCAAATATTGCAAAGTCCATCATCACTTTTTCTTACCCGAAATGTCTGAAGCGGTTGTACTGCTTGTTCGCTTTCGATTGTCCGAAGACCGCTTCCGGTTCAATGGGACGATGTTTGCGATGGAAAATAGCCTCTTCTGATGTGAGCAGCTCTCTTGCTTTTTGTTTGTGCCGGTTCAAGTTCGGGTTGATCTCTATCCGGCGGCTCTCTTTTGCCTTGTGACAGAGACATCCAAAAGGACATCCACTACAGTTTTTCGCTTCATAAATAAATATATGGGAGACATATCCGCTCTCACCCTTCCTTTTTCGAACACCCAACCTTTTGCATGTGTTGTCCCATAGGGCATACATAGTAATCCTTTTCTTTGTTATAATAAAGATCCTGTGCAAGAAAACCGTTGTTGCGGAATGATTTTTTTTGCTCCTTATGAAAGTAGTTGTATTTAACAAAAGAGTCTATTCCTTCGCGTTCCATGAACGCATAGTTTTCTTCGCTTCCATAGCCCGAATCGGTACACTTTTCTTAGGCATTTGTCCATACCGTTGCTTAAAACCATTCATAAAAAGAATGTAAGTGAGCGTGTCGGTGGGATTGGGGTAAAAATCATAATGGATAAAGAACTGCTTTTGGGTAGCTATTTGGATGTTGTAGGCCGGTTTTAACTGCCCGTTTTGCATGTGGTCATCTTTCATTCGCATGAAGGTGGCGTCTTTGTCTGTCTTGGAATAACTGTTGCGTTTGCCTAAGATGTTCAACTGATTTTCATACTCCATCAGCTTGGGTAAATAGTTACTTTCCAATTTCTTAATCGTCTTCTGTTCTTCTTTTGTCCGGTTCTCGAAATTCAATTCCCTGATACGGCGTTTGAATTCTTCACTGTTCAGGGGAGCGGGTGGCTCATCATCCGGTTGATTATCCTGTGCAATACCTTCTTCGACCTGCTCCAATACTTTGCGGATTTTAGCTTCCAGCTTTGCCTTGTTCTTTTCTACCGATTTGCGCCAGACAAAGGTGTATTTATTTGCCCGGGATTCGAGCTTGCTTCCATCGACATAAACAACATCAAGGCTGAGATAACCCATTTCCACCAGCAGAAGGACTACCTGGGTGAAAATATCATGGATGAACTCTTTCAAATTCGTGGAGCCAAACCGGTTGGTGGTATTATGGTCGGGAACCTGATTGCCCGAAAGCCACATGAAACTAACCCTGTCAGAAAGGGCATTCTCTATTTTACGACAGGAATAGATGTTATTCAGATAAGCAAACAAAACTACCTTGAGCATCATTCGGGGATGATAAGAGCTTGTTCCTCCTCCTTTATAACTGTCGATGACTTTACTTATGTCCAGACTGTCCACTATTTGATTGATCAGACGGGCGGGTGAATCCTGTGGTAGCTTTTCGTCCAAACAGGCTGGAAAAAGGCTGATTTGACCTTGATCGTATGACTTAAAAATTGCTTTTGACATAGTGTCTTTATTTCTTTAGCTGCCGCTAAGTTATTAAAAACAAAACATGTATACAAGAAGCTCAACTAAAGAATTATGTGATAAATAACAAAATATACAGGGTAAAAATAAGATTTGAAGGGTGATAAATATAAAAAAAAGCTACCTCCTGATAGCGGGAAGTGTCCAGCTAACGACAAGGGTGTCTATCGTGAGGTAGAATCTGAAGGAAGTCAGTGGCAAACATCTGGCCTGACGTACAGAAACTTGATATAAGGCTAACAAGTGCGGGTGAGTTTGCATTACAAAACAAAGCCCTAAAGCTATTCGAAATCATTCATTACCTGAGTTCGACGAAATTTTTCTAATACGAAGTTTGGGTAAACAGCTATATTTTCAGTATATTGTAGCTGATAATCAAACAAGTAACTAAAAGTGATTAACATGTTTACCCATAATAAAGTTACTGAAATATTCTGTATTGCAGATGATTTCTGCAAAGAATTTAGCTTGGAGATTAAGAAGCATCAATTGGAAGGCCGAATAGCAGAGCGGAGCTATTATCGCCCTTCCCGCATGAGTGAGAGTGAGATCATAACGATCCTGATCTATTTTCATTTAGAGGGTTATAGAAATTTCAGACATTTTTATCTTTTCTATGTTTGTGAACATCTACAGGATGAATTCCTTAACGCGGCTGCGCCTTCCTCCTTTCCTTTGGAGAGTGACGGAGTGAAGCTGCGCCGTCCCGCTGTGGGAAATTATTTCTACAGCTGTCGAAGACCCGTCCGCAGTGCGGAGACCATTTCTATGACTGTCGAATACCAGGACGCCTAAACCATTTACCCTTTATGCCGGTATTAAATGGTAAATGGTAAATGATGAGGCGCAGCTGCGGAAAGGACAGGAGCGGAAAGCCCGGAGCGAGTGACGTTCAGGGGTTTTGTCACCGTAGCGCTTCTACTTCTTCCGGTGTCAGTGGTATTTTCTTGCCGAGCCGCCGGCTGCCGTCGGGGGTGATGAGATAGTCTTCTTCGTTGCGGATTCCGCCGAAGTCTTTGTAGGTTTCTGCTACGTCGTAGTTGATGAAGTCTGCGCATTTCTTTTCCGCCTTCCATTTGTCGATCAGTTCGGGGATGAAGTAGATGCCCGGCTCGATGGTCAGGACGAATCCGGGTTCGAGCATCCGTCCCAACCGGAGCGACCGGCGTCCGAACTGTGCGCTCTTTGGTTTGCCGTCATAGCCGACCCATATTTCGCCTAAGTTTTCCATATCGTGGACGTCCAGTCCCATCATGTGGCCGAGTCCGTGCGGATAGAACATGGCGTGGGCGCCTTCGCGTACGGCATCTTCGGGGTTGCCTTTCATGAGTCCGACCTGCGTCAGGCCTTCTACCAGGATGCGCGCGGATAGATCGTAGACTTCCGCAAAGGTGATTCCCGGGCGCAGGGCCTTTACGGATTCCCGGTGCATCCGGTTTTGTATTTGGTATATCTCGCGCTGGCGTGCGGTGAAGGTCTTGCCGGCAGGGATTGTTGAAGACATGTCTCCGGCGTATCCCATCGGGGTTTCCGCTCCGGCATCGACCAGGAACAGATCGCTTTGTTTTATTTTGTTGCCGTGATAGTGGTTGTGTAATGTTTGCCCGTTGATGGTGGCAATGGTGGCGAAAGACAGGTTGCAGCCCGCGGTGAAGGCTACTCCTTCGAGGATGGCGGCTACTTCGTATTCGTATATATCCGGCCGGACGGCTTTGGTGGCGGCGATGTGCATGTCGGCTGTGACGTTGCAGGCTTTTTCTATTTCGATGATCTCTTCTTCCGATTTGTAGTTGCGTTGCGCCACGACTGCCCGGATGAGAGATGTTGAGCTTTCTTGCCGCGCAAAGGGAAGGCCCAGCCATTCCAGCAGTTTGATCCGGTGTTCCGGCCGGTAGGGGGGCAGGTAATGGACGGGCTGTCCTTTCTGCGCAGCGGCGTGCAGGTATTTTGTTATTTCTGCGGTGGGCCGGCTCGTTGTTATCCCTACGCGTTCGCATTTCTCTCTCAGGGTGGGTTGTTTGCCCATCCAGATGATGTCGTCGATGGTCAATTCGTCTCCGAAGATGATCTCTTCGTCTTCGTCCACGTCGATAATGGCTGACAGGCCGGCGAAGGGCAGGCCGAAGAAGTAGAGGAAGGTGGAGTCCTGGCGGTAGTGGCAGGCGTTGTCTGCATAGTTTAATCCCATATCGTCGTTGCCCAAGAAGAGTACGACTCCTGAGCCTATTGCTTTTTTCAGCATGGCTCTGCGCTGCATGTATGTTTCTTTGCTGAACATAACGGTTTGTATTAAGGGTTAATATTATTTGGTGTTTTTGTATCGGGACAGGGCTTCGAGGAAGTAGTAGTCCGCGTAGACCAGCGGTTTGTCTATTTCTGTTTTATGGGCGATGCTTCCTACGGAGTGCATGAGGATGAAGTTGGCGTTTTCTCCCAAGGGTGCTCTGTAATCCGGTGAGGCTAAGCTGCGGAGCATCTTCACGGCGTAGTCGCGGTAGGATCTGTCCGGCGCATAGGCTTGCAGCTCGAACAGTGCCGAGCAGACGATGGCTGCTGCCGAGGCGTCTCTGAGTTTTTCCTGGAATTGTGTGGCGTATGAGTTTTTCTCCGGCACGTAGCCGGGTTGGCCGACGTTAAAGTCCCAGAGCGGGATCAGGTCGCCGGGCAGGTGTTTCAGGTAGAAGTCGGCCAGGCGGACGGCTGTGTCCAGGTACACCGGGTCGTTCGTTTCTCTGTACATCATGGTATATCCGTAGATCATCCACGCTTGCCCGCGCGACCAGGTGGAGTTGTCGCTAAAGCCCTGGCAGGTTGCTTTGTTGAGTGCTTCTCCGGTTATGGTGTCGAAGTTTACTACGTGATAGGTGCTGTAGTCTTCGCGGATATGGTTCTTTAAGGTTGTGTTGGCGTGTTGGATGGCTATGTTGCGGTACTTTGTGTTGCCTGACAGTTTGGATGCGGCCAGGAGCATCTCCAGGTTCATCATATTGTCTACGATAACGGGGTAGAACCATTCTGTCGTGTCGTTCCAGGCTTTGCGGTAGTTCCACGATTTTATGGTTTTTGTTTTTTCGTTGTACCGGGAGGATAGCGATTCGGCGCATTGGATCAGTATGGTTGTGTATTCGGGTTTGGGGGCCAGGCGCAATGCGTTTCCGTAGCTGCAATACATCATGAATCCCAGGTCGTGGTGTTCGGTGAATGTTTTCAGCTGTTCGAGCGAGTGGGTCCATTTCTCTGCTTCATGTCGCCAGAGCGTGTCGCCGGTCAGTTCGTAGAGGTACCACAGCGAGCCGGGGAAGAATCCCGGAGTCCAGTCGTACTTGCCGGTGGTGGCCAGCCGGTTGTTGCCGTTCATTGTCCGGGGATAGTTTTTCCCCGTCGGGTCGCCCGTGGTTTGTAACATGTGCTTTGTTTGTCCGGTTGCAAAGTTTATATTCTCTGCAATGAAGAGGTTTTTTTCGTTGGTACATGCCGATATGGCAATAGCGCAGCAGAGTACGGCGAAGGTTTTCCGGTATATCTCCATTTGTTTTTTCATTGCTATCCGTTGTTTTTATATGTTATTGTTTTATGGATTGGTGATTGTCGATCGGGAAGGCTTCTCCGCTCCACGCTTTTTGCGAGGTCCATTTTTCTGCGGGCGCCGTCCAGAAGTCGCCGGTGTGGGGAAGCCCCAGGGGCAGGAATACCAGCGCGGTCAGGTAGAGGCTTCCGTTGTTTGTGTAGTAGTTGGACAGGTGGGGTTGATGGCCGACGAATCCGAGTTGCAGGTATCCGCTTTTGTTGAAGTTGCCTTCTGCTGCAAACATGCGCTTCATGGTTGCGGTAAGGGCGTTCCTGATCTGTCCGTTTGTATGTCCGGGCGCCAGGCCGTATCGCCAGGCTGATAGTGCTAAGGTCTGGAAGGCGCCCATCCGGTAAACGACAGACCGTCCGAAGGCGGGGAAGGTTGCTTCGGGTGAGATCAGCCGTTCCATGAATTGGTCGAAGCGGTGCATCCGTTTGAGGGATAGCTTCCAGCTTATGGGGGTTCTTATCTTCTTTTGTTCGAGCACTTCGAGTATTTCGGTGTACATGGGGTGGATGACAAAGGCGTTGTAGTAGTCCAGCGCCATCTCCGGCCCGTCTGAATACCAGCCGTCGCTCAGATACCATTCTTCTATCTTTTGCAGCGCTACGGTGAGGGCGAACAGGTCCGGCTTTTGGCCTGCCCACAGCATGAATGTTTCGACCATTGCGCGAAATAGCAGCCAGTTGTTGTATGCCGGGCGTATGGTGCGCAGTCCTTTGAAGGCTTCGATGTATCTTTCCTGTGTTGTTTTGTCCAGGAGGTTCCATGTGGCATCCGGCGCACGCATGAAGCTCTGGGCCAGGTATGCCGCATCGACCAATACCTGGTCGGCTCCCGACCAGAGCAGGCAGTCGGGGCTTGCGGGGTCTACCGCGTTGACGTACGATTGGATGGCCCATGCTTTGAGTTGTTTCCGTTGCAGGCCTTCCGGGGTATGGTCTTCCGGCAGGGCGAGATAGGGGGATATGCCTGCCATGAGCCTTCCGAAGGCTTCCATGTATACGACGCGGGGATTCCGGTTGTCCCACGTGGGGGAAAATTCGACTTCCATGTTTCGGGTCAATTCTCCCTTGCTCATGTATTGCAATACCGGCGCGGCTATGTTGTAGCACAGTTCGGTCCAGTATTTCCGGTCGTTTTCCGTTGCGCCACCGGCGGTCTTCTCCGCATATGCAAACGGCAGGCAGAGCATCATGCTCAGGCTAAAGAGTATTTTCTTCATCTTCACTTTTTATTCTTGTGGTTTTCTTATTGTCAGGCTTTCCTTATTAATAATATAGGTATGTGTGCTTCCTGCATAAGGGTCGGGGTAAACGGGCAGGGTAAACGTGTATTCTTTCCGGCCGGTTCCGAAGATGTGGGCTTTCAGCTTTATGGTTGCTTGCGAACGCGTCGGGTCGGCTATGCTTACTTTTATGTCTTCCCGGTTGGTTTCCGAAAGCAGCAGGATGCATCCGGCATCGGCTTCTAGGCTGAATCTGTTGCAGGTGAATGTTCCGGGGCGATGGAATACGATGCCCAGCAGGTGGAGTCCGGTGTGTTCCACGGCTTGTACGTCCGGTGTGTTCTGCCGTATTTCGATCTTGTCCGAGGGGTATTTGATCTGTCCGGAGGCGGGTTGTGTGGGTACGATGATGTAGGCATAGCCGGCGCCGGATGGTTTTTCGCCGTGCTCGATCCGGATGGTCAATACGTCTTTCGTCACGGGTTTCCCGGCATACGAGCTGTTGATTGTTTTCCAATCGCCTCTCTTTTCCATGTTTTCGATGTGCACGTCTGCCGCGTCGAAGAAGTATCCAATGCCTTGGTGCTTGACCCAGAGCAGGCGGTCGAACCGGTGTTTGCCTCGATCGAGCCGGCGAGCGTCGCCGTCGGCGGAGATGAATACTTCGCCCTGCAGGAGGCATTGGTTGACGGTTGTGTTTATTTTGTAGGGGGAGGTGGAGCAGATGCCGGCCCCGAGGCAAACAATTTCGTCGTCGAACATGAACCAGGCTTTCCGCGCGGCGGTATTTATCCCGAACTGTTTTTCGTCCATGGTGTAAGCGCTTACCCCGTACTTCCCATCCGAAACGCCTCCGGCGTAGGTGCTTGTCCCCGGTTTCTCCCATTGTCCGGGCACGGGGATCGGATCTATTGCCGGGGTAGTGGTTCCGGGTATGCTGCTCCAGTCCCATACGGGGAATATGTTTTCGTATTCGTTTCCTTCTTTGACGATCGCGGTGGCGCCGTCGGTCAGGAAGAAGCCTTTCAGGTTCTCGCCGTTTCCGTTTTCGTTCCGGCAGGTATGGATGGAGGCCATGCGGACGTCGAACGTATACGCCAGTCTTTGGTGAAGGGTGTAGTCGGAATGTGGGAAATGGATGTGCAGCGGTTCGAGGCCGTGGCCTGCCGGCTTGGTTTGGCTGATCCGGCTGATGCTTTCCTGATAGACGGGTGCATGGCCGGGATCTAACAGCGTCATGCGTTGAAGAACGGGTATGAAGCGGGTCTGATCTAATGCGTTTTCCCGGCTAAGGCCTCTTCCCAGGACGTTGTACAGGAAATATCTGCCGCGGATCGCCGGTATATAGGCGTTGCGGACGAAGCGGCCGAGCAGGTTTAGTTTTTCTTCCGGCAGCGCATAGGGTGTATGCCGGGTGTAAAGCGCCAGCTTGGAGAGCAGGTCTGCTATCTCCGTGCCGTATCCTCCTATATAGAGCTGCTTGCCGTGCTGCTGGTAGGAGTAATCGTATTGTATGCCTTCGCCGCTGCCCGGTTGCAGGGGTTGGTAGGCTTGCCGGACGCCGAAGGAGAGGGTCTCTTCGTCTTGCATCAGGCATCCTCTGTATATCCAGTGGGTGGCGATGGACAGTTTGTTTGCCGCCGTGCCTTGCGAGCCTTTCTGGTCGGGCCGGCCTCCTTCGTCTGCCATGCGTCCGATCAGTTTTCTTTCCAGCTCGGCCGGCAACCCTTCGGTCGAAGAGCGCATGAGTATCAGGATCACTCCCATCCGTTGCGGGCAGGCGATTTGCTGCATGTACCAGTTGGTGCTCACGGGATGGGTTTCGTACCAATAGTTCAGCGCAAGGATTATCGCTTGGCGAAGCTCCGGTGAATCTTTGTAGTTCTGCGACCGGAGGTATGCCTTCACCCATGTATATATCCTGTCTAAATGTTGCACCGGACGCCAGCTTGTCTGCGCCCGGCTGGTGTAGTCTATATCGTCGAACGCTCCTTTCCCGTCCATTCGTTCGAGCCATCGGGCGGTTTCTTCCGCTGTGTTTTCTTCGTGGCTCAGGTGTTCTTTCCGTATGTTTTCCATCAGGATATGGTATACGTCCGGCTGGCGGACGCTTGCCGTCAGGGGAGCTGCCGTCAGCAGAAGCAGTATCCGCAGCAGAATATTGGAGAAGAACGGGAGATGATGGGGTTGGGTCTTTATCTGTTTTATATGCATGATCGCTTCAAGTTTCCACAAAGATATGTTTGCTTGGCGAAATTTGCATACGGTTGGGTCTATTTTGTATGTGTTCTGCGTCCGGCCGGTTCAATTAACATTCTGTTTGCGGAGTGGCGGCGGGGCTTTCCGTCTTGTGTCGTTCCTTGGATATTTTCCTGCCGGACGGATAAATGAATCCCCTGAAAAGCGGATGAAAACAGAAGTGTCCGCCGATCAGGGGAAGGGTGTAATTAACAACTATAGCGTCCAGCCTTGTGTCCAGTCGCTATTTTCTTGAACAGCTCCTTTGTAGTTTGCCGCACTAAAGAAGGAGTTCACCTGGGGCATATCTTTTCCTCCGGCAACAGTTCCGATGTAATTGCGCGTGAAGGTCAATGTTTGGTTGATGGCATTGTTCGTGTTTTGGGTGAAGAGCGCTTCCGAATAGATGTTCACCGCTGTTTTTACCCCGCTTGCGATGTGCACAAAGTCAAGGACGGAGGTGCCGTCTACCAGGCTTTGTTCGGTCGGGTCGGTTTCGGTGGTCAGGCAGTCGGCCTTGCCTTTTACCAGCGCATTGTAGATGGCGACTTGTGTTCCGGCGCGCAGACGGATGCCCCGTTTGTTGGTTCCGGACGAGTTGCCTACCAGCGTTAGGTTGGCAAGCGTCGGGTGTGATATGGGAGTGGCTGCGGAGTTGTTGCCGTTGTTGTCGGCTTCAACCAGGCAGTCGCAGTCGTAGCCGATGCTGCTTTCCGCGCCCTGATAGGCTACCAGGAATTGTGCGCGTCCGCACCAGCCTTCCGTCCAGTCGAATGAGTCGTCGCTGCAGTCGGTAACAACCAGGTGCTTGACGTTCACCGTTCCGCCGAACCACTCGAAGCCGTCGTCCGAGCCTTTGTAGGCTTGCAGGTATTCTACTTCGGTGCCGTTGCCCACGCCGTAGAACGTCACGCCGTTGGCTTCTTTTTCTTCGCTAAAGGCATATCCGGTGTATTCGAGGCGGATGTAGCGCAGGATGCCGGAATTGTCGGCGGCATTGTTTCCGCCGTAGTTGGCATCGCCGATTTCCGATTTGCCTGTCGCACCGATGTTGGTCGGCGCATATCCGCAGATGTGCAGTCCGCCCCACGCTCCGGCTTCTTTTCTTTCCGAGGTCATGACGATGGGATTGGCTGCCGTGCCTTGTGCGCTTATCTTCGCTCCCTGTTCGATCAGAATATAGTCTACTATATCGTCGTCTTCGGCTATGATCTTCACTCCGGCTTCGATGGTTAGCGTGGCTCCGTTTTTCACATGGAAGCCTCCGGTCAGGGTGTATTCTTTTCCGGTTTTCAGGGTTATACTTTGGGTCAGGTCGCCCTTCAGCTCGGTCAGGTTATCGTCCGGGTCGTCGTTTCCGTTGTCGTCGCCATCGCAGGAAGTGAATACAAGCAGGGAAGCGATTGCCGCCCATGCCATGAATTTGAAATCAAACATTTTCATACATTGTAAAGTTAGTGTTCTTGAATACGTTAATTAAAGGGTATATGTAAATCCAATCTCGGCGTTGATGCCCGGCTTGAATCTTTCTACGATTACTTTGCTTCCCGTTTTGGGGATGTCTTGCTCAAACAGGATGGCGTTGTTCAGCAGGTTTTTCACTTGCAGTTTTGCGCTGAAGCGCCGGCTGATGATGCAGTTGCTGATGAAATCGAGCGTGTGCAGGGGCTTCTGGACCACGTTGCCGGTCTCGTAAATGCCTACCGTGTGGATCCGTGGGCCTTGCAGGTTGTACACTACGGCCAGCGTGAGCGGCCGCTCTCCTCTTAAATGCGGGGTGTAGCTCAGGTCGGCATTGACTAAATAGGGTGATGCTCCCTGGAGCTGGCGTTTGCTGTCGGTATAGATGCCTTCGCCTTTGGGCAGGTTGACGTTTGTGTAGATGTATGACCCGTTAAGACCAAGGCGGAGACCGTCGGAAACGGTCTTGCGGAACTCTATTTCCACACCGGTTGCCATCCCGTCGTCGGCATTGCGGAAGGAGTGGACGGCTGAGCCGCCGGAGGATTCCTGTACCCGTTCGATGGGCGATTTGAGCTTCTTGTAGTATCCCGTAACGGAAATCATGCCGTCGTCGATGTGTTCCGGGAAGAACTCGTAACGCAGGTCGATGTTGTAGTTGTAGCCGTTCCGCAGGTTCTCGTTACCGCGCATCTCGGCGCTGCCGTATGATGCCTTGTAGAGGAACGGGGCCATTTCGACGAACGAGGGGCGGGTAACGGTGCGCGAAGCCGCCAGCCGCCAGCTGTGTCCGCCGCCCGGCGTGTATCTCATGTTTAATGCGGGAAAGAGATCGTCCTTGTTCAGCTCCGACCGTTTTTCGACCGAGGCGTCCGTCCAATAGCGCACCCACTGCCCGGAATGTTCGTAACGCAACCCTGCGCTTAGCAACAGCGCCGGCCGGAGGTAATGCTCGGTATCTATGAACGCGGCCCATATCCTGCTCGCTGCGAAATAGTTGTATTTGTCTTGCTTGTCGCGGATGATAGGAAGCTCGCCGGCGGCGATGCGTTCCTGGTTCAGGTAGCCGTCCGTATGGTAGACATCCGTGATCGCAGCGTCGATCTGGCTGAGGTTATAATAGAATCGAACCGACCGGAAATCGCGCGACTTGTCTTTGTAAGTCGCTCCGACGCGTACACGTGTGCGCTCTCCCGCTTTACGGGTCAGTTTCAGGTCGCCGACAATTTCTGTCTCGTCAAGCTCGCCGAAGTAACGCATCGTCTCCTGTTTGTTGAGCTTGAAGAGGCTGACCTTGCCGTTGTCTTTGCGGAACATCACCTGGCGTCGGTCGGGTTCATCGCTTCCCGTCATGCCGTATGATGCACTCCAGTCCAGCAGCCACCGGTCGGCCCATTCGTGGTGCCCCAGTATCTGGTTGTTCAGCAGGCTGTAGGCATGGAATACGCTGTTGCTCCCGATCAGGTCTACCTTTTCGGCATCGTATCCTTCGCGCAACATATAATTGTCTATGGCGTTGCGGGCGTAGAACAGGGTGTAATTGATGCGGTCGGTCCGGCGCGGCATATAAGCCAGACTGGCCAGCCCCGCGATTTTCAGCTCCGAGGTGTAACTGTCGTATTCAAAAAGGTTGAGGTTTGTCCCCTGTGCGGTCAGCGTAGTGACAAAGGCGTCTTTCATACTTCGGCCGTCCTTGTCCGCTCCCAGCGAAGCCAGCAAGCTCAGCTTCCGGTTCCCGACGTTCCAGTCCCGGCCTATGCTTGCCGACAGCCCGAAGTCGGGCAGTGAACGCTTCTTCGATATGGAAAAGGACGTACCGAAGACATCGCGCTGCCGGATGTAATCCTCGAAATCGCTTTTGCTCATGTTGAGCAGCCGCCTGTCTATGCCGTTATTGTTGAACATGCCGCCTTTGCGGTCGCTGTGGTAGAAATCTCCGAACAATGTGTTGGAGTTGCCTCCCAGGCTGCCCGAGACGGAAAAGAAGTTACCCCCGGTATTCTCTTTCGTGCCGATATCGACGTGCGCCCCCGAATAATCGGCAAGCGAGCTTGCCTCGTACACCTTGCTGACGGTGATGTTCTTCACCGTCGAAGCAGAGAAAAGATCGAGCGGGATAAGTTTGTGGTCAGGATTGGGCGATGCGATGGGCAGCCCGTTTAACGTCGTGGTGCTGTAACGGTCGCCCAACCCGCGGACGATCAACTGCCCCGCTTCGGCGATAGATATTCCCGTGATCTTTTTCACCCCGTCCGAAACTGTCGATACCCCTTTCATCCCCATTTCTTTTGCGCCTAAGCTCTCGACGGCAAACGTCGACTGTTGCCGTTCCAGCAACAAAACTCCTTCACTTTCCAAGTTCTTGCGGGCAACCACGACCACGTCGTCCAGCGTCTGCGCATCCGTCTCGAGCCTGTAAACCCTGTTCGCGTCCGCCTCGTGAGCGCCGACAGACAGTTGCAACGGCTTATAGCCCACATAGTTTATGATGATCCGGCACGTCTCGCTTTCCGGCAAGCCGGGCAGGACAAAATGCCCGTCCATGCCCGTCACAGCCCCCGTATTTGTCCCATCGATCCGGATCGTCGCTCCGATAAGCGGTTCTCCGGACGATTTATCCACAACCGTCCCCGTAATATTCCTTCCGGCCAGCGGAGTGACCCATAGCAAGAATAAGGCCGCTATGAGTTTCGCCTTGATAATTCTTTTCATTCCCAAAAATCGTTGTTAATTAGTACCGCGAAGTTCGGGATACGGGATTACAGCATGAAGTCGGCAAGTATACGATTCTCGGTCAAGACGGTTACATTTCTCTTTCAAAGCCTCAGCCCGCGCTCTTTCCAAAGGAGAGGGAGAAAGAGATGAAGATAAAAACAGGAAAATACAGCTGGAAGGAGTTCCTTCCCCCTCTCCTTTGGAGAGGGCCAGGGTGAGGCTGTCCTATAAATAAAACTCCCCGCGCCACGCTTGGCTACGGGGATGTTTTCAACAAAAAGCTTAGTAAAGCCATTTCTGTGATTCGCATCATGGGTTATGGCCGCCCTTA